>JAHYJH010000007.1 GCA_019429185.1 Vicingaceae bacterium | reverse complement strand
TTGGCGATTAAAACAGTAAGTTTTATGAAAAAATAATGTACATTTGTAGTGATTTAGGAAAATTGGTAAATGGGTTCTACGATTTTCTTTAAATCAAAATGAAAAAAATGAATTTTTAGAACCCACCTTAAACTAATTATCTATTCTAGAAGTAACGTTTTGCCGCTTTGCGTAGTGCGGGATTTCAAGGTACTTCACTTTCCGTTTAGCTGTTAGTTTATTTAATGTAATTACTTTCATATCAGCACTTTTGCCCGCATTACGTATAGCCATTGTTGTGCGTTCGGTGTTCTTTTTTCATCTCGTTTTTCAATGTCGTTTCTGTCTTGCGTTGGCTTTGGAAGCTCTTTTAAAAGCTTTGGTCGAGCGTTGGCTGGTGCGGCTTTTAAATGTGCTTACAAATAGCGTGGGCTTTACATTTTACTTATCAATTCCTTTGCTTTGTCCAACGTGTATGCTCCTTTAATTTCTTTCTTGTCGAAAACCATAAAATAGGCAAAGTCATTTCCTGCTTGCCTTTCCCATTCGTTTCCAAGTCGGCATTTTGCTTCACTGTCTGAACCGTCTAAATGGTCGCCTTTGGTTTCTATTAAAATCGTCTTTCCCGATTTTGTCTGCATAATAAAGTCAGGGTAGTGGTTGGCTTTAAATCCATTGATGTAAAATCCTTTTCCACGTTCTAAGTTTCTATGCCAAAAGGCAACATTTGAGGAAGTTCCGATTTCCATTGCAACTCGTTCTTCAAATCCGTTCATTGAGCCTTCTCTTTCGTAAAGTGAATTACCAATGGAAGAGCCTGTATTACCTGGCACTATTTCATTCCCTAATTTCCAATTTGCTTTAGTGTTTATTTTTTTAGATTTCAATAAGTCCATAAAACGACCTTCTGCATATGAGTCAGCCAATTGGCGAATTTTACCTTTTATTTTATCCGTATAACTCCACTTTCTTACCAAAATATCTCGAAGTTGTTCGGTGTTCATACTTTTCAAAATACGCCCAATGTAAACCTTGATTTCTTGGTCGGGAATTGGGTACATATTTCCAATAATCTGCATCATTTGATATGTGATGTCAGTTATTTGATTGTCTTTAGGTTTGGCTAAAATGTATTCTGCAATTGGGTCTTTTACCATACTATCTTCAATCTTGGTAAAAGAAGGTCGGTACTCGTTCTTTTTAGATTCTTCTAAGTCAATTTTATACAAGTCAGATGAAATTTGGTCAAAGTCTATTTTGATGTCTTCGTCTGAAAGTTTAAAATCTTTGAGCAAGGATTCACGATTTAGTAATTCTTCTTCTGTGCCGAAAATGTCGCTTGCTGTTACTTTAATGAAGAACTGCGGAAACTCAATTTTGTCAATGAATTCCTTGTTGGATTCTTTGACCTTATACCGTTTTACTTTTGTGCCCATTTCTTGAAATATATTTTCGTCAACAGGTTGTTTTTCCTGTTCTTTAATTTGCTCTTCTAATTGTCGGTTTTGCTCTTCTGCAATGGTTTCAATTTCTGTAATTACCGAAGTTGTTTCCGTTTCTTCTTCGTCTGCATTTGGGTCAAAGGTTACTCTGTTTTTGTCTATCGTTTCTTCTTGTTCTTCGGCTTGTTGCTCTGGGAATAAGAAAGATTCGACTGGGTCAGTTGTAACCGTTTTCTTTTCTTCTTCCGTCATCTTATCCACTTTGCGATAATCTTTTTCACTAAAACCTGATTCTTGCAATCCTTTTACAATGCTCTGTAAAGTTTCGTTGAACTTTGCCGAAGCTGTTAAAACATAGGAAAGGTTTAATTGAAATGATTTGTGTTTCTGTACATAAGGCTGACGCAACACACGACCCAAAATTTGCTCCACATCCACCGAGCTTGATTTATCTGCTAATGATGCTAAAATGTATGCAAACGGACAATCCCAACCTTCTTTTAATGCATTAATGGTAATGATATAACGCACTTCACATTCCTTGCTCATTAAATCAATGCCTTTCAATTCATCAATATTGGCAGTTTTGATTTTGATATGACTTTCGGGAATACCTAAACCTAATAATTGTTCTTTCAGTTTTTCAAAAGTGGTGTTGTCGTCTTTGGTTTTTGGTTGTGCTTGAAACAAAACAATCGGACGAATGTATTTACCGCCTTCGGCTTCTTGCTTTTTGGCAAGATTTTCCAATTTACGTTGTAAGTGTAAAGCGTTGTTTATTACTTCCGTTTTGTCGTGGTTGTTATAAACGATTACAGGAAGTTTTACCATATGTTCCTTTTTCAGTTCAATGGCAGGAACAAGACTTACGATATTGCTATTGGCTTTTGGTGTTGCAGTTAAGTCTAGAATGAAAGACGGATTCAAATTTTTGAGCATATCAACACTCAAATCACTTTCTGCGTTGTGGCTTTCGTCCACTACCAAAACAGGATTGAGGTAACGCAAAACATTTATTAATGCTGTATCATCAACACCACTCAAAATATGTTCGTTGTTTTTGTATTGTGAAACAAAGGCTTCTAACTGCCCATTTTCTTGAAATACTTTTCTATCTTCTTTATTGTTGGCTCTTAAACTGGCAAAACTCATTACAAAAATGCTCAACTGGTCTTTTACCACCGTTGGGTTGAAGTTTGAACCTTGCAACAAATCTGCTTTTTGATAAATTTCTACTCTGTTGTTAAAAAGCGAATTGAGTTTTTGACGATAAGGATGTTCAGGATTGGAAAGGGTATTTACCGTTTGTTGTAATAAATTACTCCAAGGAACTAACCAAATTACGGCTTTGGGTTTTGTAGAATCGTAAGCAGAAAAAATGGTATGTAAAGCATTAACGGCAATAAAAGTTTTCCCGCCTGCTGTTGGTACTTTCACGCAAACGTGGGCTGCATTTGGAATGTTGTTTTTGTAGGGTTCCATTCCTGTACCGTCCAAGGGATTGTAGAAGCCGATTTTATCTTCCCAATATTGATTGAAAGCTTTGGCTAAACTTTTATGCTCCTGAACATACCCTAAGTATTCTTCAAGATTCTCAATTACTTTTCGCTGATAACTTTTTAATTCCATAACTTAAAATCTTGTGATGTCTCTTGGTATTTTTTTGAAAATGATATTCTTCTTTGCCATAAATTCTTTTGGTAACAAGCAATTATCGGCATAGATAACATATTGCTCACCTTTAGTTTTAATGAGTTCCAAAGCATCATAATCTAAAGTTGTAAGTCGGTCTTTTTCATAAATGAAATAGTAAGCCGATTCGTCTTTCTTTCCTAAAAAATAAGGTTCTTTGTTGGGCTCTTTAAATGAAGTTCGAGTTTCCGAAAACCAAATGTATTCTCTGATTTTCGCCAAGCCAACTTGCTCGTTTAGGTTTTGGTTTTCATCAAATAGTGGTAAACCTATTTCAAAATAATCAAAATTGCCACCAAGTCCTTTTACTGTATTAGCTCCTTTTCCATAACCTGTAATAACTTTTCTTATTCTTTTGGTGGTTACATCTTCACACACATTTACAACATTTCCGTCTTTATCATATTCGTCACATTGAATAAGAATAAATTTACGAGAACCTTCATCTTCACTATTAAGTTTCAAAACTGCGTGTGCGGTTGTTCCCGACCCTGCAAAAGAATCTAATACAATTGAATCGGGTTCTGAAAACCAATCTACCAATTCAGTTGCAAACACATAAGGTTTAGGATTTTCTAATTTTATTCCAATTTGTTTTTGAAAATCATCATCACTACCACCAAAGCCAATCAAGGAACTTATGTTTTCAAACATATTTTCTTTAAGTAAATATTTTCTTCGGGGTTGTGTAGAATCATCTTTACCAAACAATATCAAATCTTTGGCTAATAATGATTTCATTGTGTCAGGTGGATTTCTCCATCCACGTTCAGGTACAGGACATTCGTTTTTGGTTATTGGATGAACTAAAGGAATAAAATATTCATCAGGTGCTTGCTTCTTGTTTGGCCAAGCCATAGAGACTGATTGATATACTTCGCCATTTTCATCAATGAATTTGTATGCCTTTTCACCACCACTAAAATCTTGGGCATTTATCCAATCAGCAAATTCTTTGTTTACGGTTTCTAAATCATAAATAAATTTATGCTCATTGAAAAAAGCTTTGTCTAGCTTATACTTTTTACAAAGTTGTAGAATGTCTTCGGGATAAGATTCTTTGCCAATTTTTGCAAATACTTTTTTAGAAAACTCAATGATTTTCCTTGCGTTCTTTTTTTTGCGTTTGACGTTTCCTTTCACCAAATCAGCATTTTTACAAAAAACAATTATGCTTTCGTGCTGATAAGATAATTTTTGTGAGTCACCTTTTGGGTTTTTCTTGTCCCAAATAATAGTTCCTAAATTGTTCTTTTTTCCGAAAACTTCTTCTAATACAATCACTAGATTGTGATATTCATTTTCGTCAATGTGTATTGAGATAATGCCATCATCTTTTAAAAGTTTATGAAGCAACTGAATTCGTGGGTACATCATACATAACCACTTATCGTGTCTTGATAAATCATCACCTTCTTTTCCTACAACATCACCTAACCATTTCAAAATCTTGGGATGATTTACACTGTCATTATATACCCAACCTTCTTTACCTGTGTTGTAAGGTGGGTCAATGTAGATGCACTTTATTTTTCCTTCGTATTCGGGTAACAAACTTTTTAAGGCTTCAAGATTATCTCCGTGTATGATTTTGTTTCCGCTGTTGGTGGATTCGGATTGTTCTCCTTTCTCTGCTGTAAATCCGTATTTGTGTTCCAAAACTCTGTATGGCACATCTTGGTGGTGGCTTACCACTTTTTCTTTTCCTATCCAATTGAGTGTTGGCATATTATTTCTTTTCTTTATTCGAGATTATCAATTCTTTCACGTCAATGTCCAAAATTTCCGCTATTTCCATCAAGGTTTCCAAGCGTGGTTGTTGTCGGTTTTGAGCATAAGCGTTTACCATATTGTAACTTTTCCCAAGTTTTTCTGCCAACCAAGTCTGCTTAATTCCTTTCTGTTCCAACACTTCCTTAATTCTGTTCATTGTTAGACGTTATTTTGTCAGCCGCTAATTTAGTCAGTTTATTTTAAATATCTCAAAAAACTGTGTATATAATGTAAATATTCTGTTCAGGTGCGGTGGGAAAGGGCAAGCTCTTTTGGTTTTTCAGCATTGGCTTTGTGTGTCGGCAAAAACCAAATGTGCTTGACCGAGCGTTGGCTTTTTACACTGACGCACAACATCTCGGTTTACGCATACTTGCGTGTATTTCCGCCTTACACGAAGATGTGAAAATATTATAAGATATTGTTTTATAGCATTTTGTATTTTTATTAGCGTTTTTCACCACTTGCGTGTATTTTTTTTTGTTAAAAATTTAATCAAACAAATATATAGTTTATTTCGTATCAACTCCTAATTACATTTTATGTAACTTCTTTTTAACAGTAGTGGTATTTGTTCTTATTTCAACGATGTAATTTCCTGCAGCCAGTTGAGAAATATCCAATTCATAATTATTTATCCCTACAAATAATGTAGTTTGAATTAGTTGCTTTCCTTCCATATTAAAAACAGTTATCTCTTTTAAAAATTCATTTGTACTTACATTTAATGTTGAAAACGCTGGATTAGGATAAACAGTAACTTTAGGAGCAACTTGTTCTGTTTTCTCTATAGAAGTAATTAATGTATTACTTGAAATCAACCATAATTCTGGGTCAAAAAAAACAGAATCAATAGCAAAAGGAATGCTGGCTGTGAATTGTTGCCCTGAAAATTGATGTTCAAACACAAAAGTAGTGTCTTGCCCCTGCCCTTTTACATAAATAGGAATTGGCATTTCAAAAAAAGAAACAGAAGGATGAGATTGTGTTTGAGCAACATTAAAAGTAACAGAATTACCTGTTTGAATCCAAGTTATTTGATAAGAAGGATGTCCTTCACCATAATACCAATCATTAAAAAATTCAGTTAAATTTTGCCCACTAACTGTTTCTAAATGTGTTTTTAAATCAGTTGTTTTAGCATAGTTGTATGCCAAATTAGGGTCACTTAAATAATTTCTGACTCCTTGAAAAAAAAGTTGTTCACCTAATTTCCATTCCAACATTCTTAATAAATAAGCTCCTTTTCTATAGGTTAATCTTCCATTAAAAGTTCTGCTAACATTTGAAGTATCGGTATTAAACACAGAACCGTCTAGCAATGACACAATGTTAGCAAGTGTTTGTTGCCTCCATGACCACCAAAGGCTTGGTATAATATTTTTTTGAGCCAATCCGGTAAGGTAAGTTGCAAAACCTTCATTTAGCCATATTTCTTCCCAACTTCCGCAGGTTACTTTATCTCCAAACCATTGATGAGCCAATTCATGTGCCATTAAGTCAAAACTAACATTATTCATAGAACTCATAGTTTGATGTTCCATCCCTCCTCCACGTGCATATTGAGCATGTCCATATTTTTCATTCATAAAAGGGTATGCTCCAAAAAGTGTGTCGAATAGTTGAAATATGGGTTCTATTGAGGGAGTAGCTGAAGCCCAAGATAATGAGTCTTCTGGAAAAACGTAATTTACAACAGGAAGCAAACCTGTGCTTAAAGTTACTGTATCTACATAAACAGAAAAGTTAGTTACGGTTAATGAAATAAGGTAAGCAGCAATTGGATAATTATGTTTCCAATGATACGTTGTGTTGGAACCAACTATAGTTTCTGCTACCAATAAGCCATGAGAAGCGGCTCTATATTGTGATGGTGTGGTTATTAAAACAGAAATTGAATCTATTTTATCTGTTAAATCTTGTTTACAAGGCCACCAATCTAATGCTCCATAAGGTTCGGATAAAGTCCAAATTATGCTATCGTTATTGTGAGATCCTTGTTCAAATGAACCAAATCCGTTAGTAGAAACAACTGGAGCTCCTTGATAGAAGATAGTAATAGAATCTAACGTATTTATAGGTAGTGTTGCTGGTAATACTATTTGAAGTACACTCCCTGATAATTGATTAAACGATAATGTGTTGGAATTATAAACAACAGAATCTATGGTAAGTGCATTAGAACAATCAAAATAAATGTCATTAAAATTAGTAACTAAAGGAAGGAAGTGAAAAGTTATTTTTCCTTTTATGTAATAAATTTCAGGATTTACTTCCCATGCTAATCTAGCAAATTTCAAATCATAATTACTCGCTTGAGGAACGCCTTTGTTTGTATTTTTGAATTTAGAAAATCCTTTAGATTCATTTAAAATCAAATCATCAAAATCTTGATTTGAAAAAGTTTGAGCAAAAAATATACTTGGAAAAAAAAAGAATATACCTAATAGTAAAACAGTATTTTTCATTTAAATTTTTTTATTTCTGTTAAAAAAAGCTGCTTAATTAGTTTTCATCTTCAGCTTCTTTTTCTATTTCATCTAATTTTTTCTCTGCCTCTTCAGCACCTTCAACCCTAACTTTGCCTTTTTTTATTTCTACATTGTCTTCATCATCTTCATCACTATAGAATTTTTTCATTACTTTATCTTTCTCTTTGGCTTTTTCTTTACGATCTTCCATTTTTTTCTTATCCAAATCGTCTGGATCGTCTTTTTTAAAAACTTCTACTAGCTTTTTTGTTTTTGCCGCATTTTCACTGTCTCCATTTTGCGTAAAATATTCTTCTAAAATTAACATTCCATGAGCTAAAACACCTGCTGTTGCTGGAGATGGTTTATAGTTTTCATCAATATATTTAAGAGCTTCTTTTACATTTTTATCTCCTTCAACAGTATTCAACGATTTAATTTCACATATCCCTTGCCACAGTAAAAGCACATAATCAGTTGGAATTGCTTTGAAAGCGTTTTTATATTCATTTGCAGCCTTTCTTTGTTGTTCCATTAAAAATAAATGCTGTCCTAATTTATTTGCTGTATCAGCCACTTGAATGAAAAATTCTTGATAATCTCCAATTGTTGATTCATAATCGGGAAAATATTTTTGGGCCTTTTCCTCTGCTTTTAAATACTTATAGATATATTTTTCTGCATCTTTGAGTGGTTTTGGAAAATCAGTATCTTTTTCTCCAACACTAAATTTTTCTGGTTTTTTAGACATTTCCATTAATCCTAAAGCGGCATACAAATAAGGCATGGGATGTCTTTTATAGGTATCGTTTAGCATAAGAGAAACTGATTTATCAACCAATTTATCATATTTTTCATCTACATACAAAAAATTAAGATCAGTTATTTTCTTGTCTTGAGCATCAATTTTCAAAGCCATTAGCAAAAATGCTATTAAATAGAATATTATTTTTTTCATGTTTTTTTTATAGATTATTTTAAGTTTATAAAATTAATAATTTATAACTTTAATTACAAAGATAATGCCTTTCAGATATTCTATAATTATTTTTGTTAAAAATAAATTTACTATGCCGCATAAAATAAATATTTCAGATGAAAACAACACACTTACTATTATAATTAATGCCTTTTATGATGAAAAGAAACAACAACTTTTATTACTATGGATTGTGTTGTTTTCTATTTGTGGAATTGCTATTTTGAGTCAGTTTTTTGTTGATTACCCAATGGAAACAAAATTGTTTTTTGGAGTTTATATAGCTTTTTGGTTGTTTTTTGAATTTAAAGTCATTTATGCTTTTCGATGGAGAAAATATGGCTCTGAAATTTTTACTATTGAGAACAACAATATTATTCTTTCTAAAAAAATTGGAAATAGAGGAATTACTGAAACTTACCCTATTGAAGATGTTAAAAATTTCCAACTCATCAAATATAAAGATAATTTTGTTCACGCTATCAACAGTAATTATTGGAGTATTAATAAATATACCATTTCGTTTGACTCTAATAACCAAACCATTCCATTTGGAATAGAATTGAATGAAAAACAAGCCAAAAACATTATTCACACAATTAACAATTTTGTTAAAAAAAGTGTTGAAAAGAACAAGTAATTGATTTATTTGACTCTCTTTTGTTTGCTTAACATTACAATATAAAATATTTTTATTTATTTGTAATGAAACTCACTATGAAAAGCCAACTTTTTTTAACTGTATTTACTATCTTTTTATTGTTTTCTTGTTCTAATTCTTCTGAAAATTCAAAAGATAATTTAAAAATTTTTAGGTATAATGAAGCAGCAGGGATAACTTCCTTAGACCCTGCATTTTCTCGAAATCCTGAAAACATTTGGGCTTGTAATCACCTCTATAATGGACTTATACAGATGGATGATAATTTAGCCATAAAACCATCCATTGCAACGCATTGGGAAATTTCGGAAGATGGCACTGTTTACACATTTTACCTACGTAGTGATGTTTATTTTCACGACCATGATCTTTTTAAAGATGGAAAAGGCAGAAAGGTTGTTGCATCAGATTTTGTTTATAGTTTCAATAGAATTTTAGATTCAAAAAATGCATCTCCTGGAGCATGGATATTCAATAACATTGACTATCGAGAAGAAAATAATTATCAACCTTTTGAAGCAATCAATGATAGCACACTTAAAATTTATTTAACAGAAGCATTCCCCCCTTTTTTAGGAATACTTACCATGCAATATTGTGCTGTTGTAGCTCATGAAGTAGTTGACTATTACAAAAATGATTACAGAAGCAACCCTATTGGAACAGGTCCTTTTAAATTTAAAGTTTGGGACGAAAACAATAAATTAGTCTTACTTAAAAACAACAGCTATTTTGAAAAAGATGCTGATGGAAGTACCATGCCTTACATTGATGCCATTTCAATTTCTTTTGTGAAAGATAAAGAAATGGAGTTTTTAAAATTTCTGAATGGAGAATTGGAATTTATCTCAGGAAGAGATGGTGACAATAAAGAAAGTATATTTACCACAGAAGGCACATTGAAAAAAGAATACGAAAACAAAATAACCATGTTAAGCAATCCTTATCTTAACACAGAATATTTAGGGATTTTAATTGATGAAGATCTTGATATCGTTGCCAAAAGTCCGCTCCGCAAAAAATTTGTTCGGCAAGCCATTAACTATGGTTTTGATAGAAAACAAATGATAGCTCATTTAAGAAAAAACATTGGTACTCCTGCATTTGCTGGATTTGTCCCTAAAGGACTTCCTTCTTATAATGAAGAAGTTGTTGTTGGATATAACTACAATCCAGAAAAAGCAAAAGAATTATTGTATTTAGCTGGTTATCCCGAAGGAAAAGGACTTCCTGAAATTACCTTACATACCACTGCAAATTATATCGATTTGTGCGAATACATTCAACATCAATTAGGCGAAATTGGAATAAAAACCAAAGTTGATATTGTTGATGCCAGTGCTCACAGAGAATTAGTTGCCCGCTCCAAACTTAATTTTTTTAGAAAATCATGGATAGCCGATTATCCTGATGCTGAAAACTATTTGGCATTATTCTATAGTAAAAACTTCACTCCACATGGACCGAATTATACGCATTTTAGTAATGTTGAGTTTGATCGGCTTTATAAATTATCACAATCAGAAATTAATGACTCTACACGCTATTATTTGTATCAAAAAATGGATAAAATTGTAATTGAAGAAGCTCCTATTGTTCCATTGTATTATGACGTACTGGTTCGTTTAACGCAAAAAAATGTTACCGACTTGGGTATCAATCCTATTAACTTATTAAATTTAAAAAGAGTAAAGTTAAATTAACGAAAGCATATTCATAGGATTTAAAAATATTGTTACTCCTATACAACTCTTTTTTTATTTTTTTTAATAAACTTATTTTCAATGTTTTACAAATAGTTGTATAGAAAATTTAAAGGCTCTCGCACACCCTTAATCCCTAAAGGGAGCCTATGCACATGGTAATGTTGGCACTCTCCGCCTCAGGCGGATTGGGTGTAGCGGAGGGAATAAATCCTTAATTTCCTTAACATCGCTTATTAGTTATCAAAATGTATTAACAACCATTGAAAAAAAATAAATTTTAATCGACTTTTGCTAAAAAAAAATACTATGCAACAATACCTTTCACTTTTAGATCATATTTTAGCTAACGGAGTTCAAAAAGGCGACCGAACCGGAACAGGAACATTGAGTTGTTTTGGCTATCAAATGCGTTTCGATTTGAATGAAGGATTTCCATGTCTAACAACAAAAAAACTACATCTAAAATCAATTATTCACGAATTGTTGTGGTTTATAAAAGGAGATACTAACATCAATTACCTCAAAGAAAACGGAGTGAATATTTGGAACGGTTGGGCAAACGAAAATGGCGATTTAGGCCCTGTTTATGGCTACCAATGGCGAAACTGGAATGGTGATGGAATTGACCAACTTTCGGATTTGATAACACAAATAAAAACCAATCCTAACAGTAGAAGATTACTGATTTCTGCTTGGAATCCGAGTGTATTACCTGATACTTCAGTTTCTTTTTCCGAAAATGTTGCCAACGGAAAAGCCGCTCTTCCTCCTTGTCATGCTTTTTTTCAATTTTATGTTGCCAACGGAAAACTTTCTTGCCAACTTTATCAACGAAGTGCCGACACCTTTTTAGGTGTCCCTTTTAACATTGCTTCTTACGCCTTGTTTACTATGATGATTGCTCAAGTTTGCGACCTCGAATATGGCGAATTTGTTCACACTTTTGGCGATGTTCATCTCTATAACAATCACATGGAGCAAGCCAACATTCAATTGCAACGTGAACCAAAAAAACTACCGATTATGAAAATAAATCCTGCAATAAAAAATATTTTTGATTTTACCTATGATGATTTTGAATTGGTAAACTACAATCCTCACCCGCACATAAAAGCAGCAGTTTCGTTGTGATTTTTGTAACCGACTCAATACTGTTCATGTTTATACCGAAACCTCCGCTTGAGGCGAATTGGAAAATGAATGTGATTTTAGTTACCAAAAAAAAGAAATTTAATGAAAAAAGCAGTAAAAATAATAGTTGAAAAAGCCTCTGAAGGCTATACAGCATATATACCTGAATTACCTGGTTGTGTTAGTTTTGGTAACAGCTTAGATGAAGTTAAAAGCAACATAAAAGAAGCTATTCAATTTCAAATTGAAGGAATGAAAGAAGATGGAGAACACATTCCCATAAATCTTCAAGGAGATTTTAATATTGAATTAAAATTAGATGTTGCACAGGTTTTTAACCTTTATCAAAGTATTAATGCAAGTGGATTTGCAAAGCGTATAGGAATGAATAAAAGTTTATTAATTCAATACGTAAATGGTATAAAAAAACCTTCAGAACGACAAGCAAAGCGAATTTTGGAAGGCATTGTAGATTTTGGTAAAGAGTTAAGTCATATTCAAATATAACTAAATAGAGTTTGTCCATTTAGTCAAGAGGCTGAACTATAATGTTCGAGGTTTCGATGAACTGAAAATCAGGAGCCCCGATAGCTATCGGGATGACTGATTTGAAGGTCGAGTATAACGAAGAACCGAGCGAAGTGAGCTCATGAACCGAACAAAGTGAGTTCACTCACACTTATAAAAAAAATAATCAGAAGTGGGTAATACCTATAAAAAAAATAAACAACAATGAGTAAAACCTTTAAAAACAATAGATACTTTGAATAAATCGGACATTCTGCCTCAAACTCTTGACTTTATAGACAGACACTAATTAAGCATTATCCTATAATTTTTAGTTCCAATTTAAGTTAAAAAAACAAAAAAAAACAAATCCAAATGAAATTCATTTGGATTTGCTGTTTTAAGAAATAACTATATCTTTGGGCTTTTTTAAATTGGACTTTAAACAACTTCATTAAACATAACTTATGGATTATTTCAAAATAGATGAAAAAAATGCGTTGGAGGCAAAAATATATGCACAACAAATAGCATTTGCTCCAATTGTGTTTCAGGCAGCAAGAACACTTCGAAACTTAGGAATTTTAGCCATCATTAAAGCTGAGGGAAGAAGTGGCATTTCGTTTGAAAAAATTGTAGAAAAAGCTAACCTCTCTACTTATGGAGTTCGGGTGTTGATTGAAGCTGGTTTAGGCATACAATTAATTACGTTAAATGAGGATAAATACAAGCTAACACTAGCTGGATTTTATATCATGAATGATGATATGACTACTGCCAATTTAGACTTTGTTCATGACATTTGTTATAAAGGTATGTTTGACCTCGAAAATTCAATTGTAACAGGAAAACCAACTGGACTGAAAGAATTAGGCGCATGGAAAACTATTTATGAAGGTCTTTCCTCTCTAACTGAACAACAAAAAGAAAGTTGGTTTAAATTTGATCATTATTATTCCGACTATTCTTTTGATGCCGTTTTTAAACATGTTTTTAAAAATAATCCTAAACGAATTTTAGATATTGGAGGAAATACGGGTAAGTGGGCATTGAAGTGCATCAATTATTCCGATACTGTTCACATGGGATTAGTTGATCTGCCAGGACAATTAAAAATGGCTCAAGAAAACATCAAAAAGGATAAAAATGCGGAAAGGGTTTCTTTTTATGAAATGAATATTTTAGATGAATCGAACAAACTACCCAAAGAATATGACGTTATTTGGATGAGTCAGTTTTTAGATTGCTTTTCGGAAGATGAAATTGTTTCCATCTTAAAAAGATGCCATGAAGCATTGAATGAAAATGGTGAAGTGATTATTTTAGAGCATTTTTGGGATAGACAAAAATTTGAAGTATCTGCTTTTTGTCTTCAAATGACATCGTTATATTTCACCAACATAGCCAATGGAAATAGCCAAATGTATCACTCCGATTTGTTTAAAAAATTAGTTAAACAAGCAGGTTTTAATTCTATTGAAGAAATTGATGGTATTGGAGTTAGCAGCTCTTTATTGATTTGCAAGAAATAACAACTTTTTCATCAATGGTTTAATTGGGAACTATATAAAAAGGTTTAAGAAATTTATATTCAGGTTGTAAAACCCATTCTCCTTTTTTATTGATTACCCCCCATTTTCCATCCTTTTTTACCCTAGCATAATCATTAAAGAAAGAAGTTACAAAACTATCAAATTGTGGTTTAATCAACCAATTACCGTCAGGAGAAAGATAGCCCCAAAGTCCATTGCTTTTTGCTAAAGCAACTCCATCTTCAAACTTTTTAAAACTTTCAATAGTTGAATCTTTAATTGGGATAGTTTCGCCTTTTAAATTTATATATTCCCATCCATTTTTTGTTCTAACCATTGCAATACCGCTTTTAAGATCAAAATTAGAAGCGGCTATGTATTTAGGCTCAATAACCCACACTCCTTTTTTATCAACAAAACCTACTTTGTTGTCTTTTGTTCTAACCCAAGCAACCCCGTTTTCAAATTGTCCAACTGTAATATATTTAGGTTCTATTTGAATAGCTCCTTCTGTGTTTAAAAACCCAAATTTATCTTTCACATTAATAACAGCCATTTCTTCTGAAAACTTTTTAAACAGCTTAATTTCACTACCTCCTTTAACAATTTTCTCATTACCTTGTTTGTCTATGATAAAAATTCCTTCTTTATTAGATACAATAGCATATCCATTATTGAAGTCAGTAACCGTTTTATATTTTTGAGGGATAACTATTTTTCCATTCACATCCATGTATCCCCAAAGTATGTTCGATTTAACGGCTGCCAATCCTTCAAAACAATGGTGTGAATTAATAATTCGCTTTTCAACTTTTATAACTTCTCCTTTGATGTTGATAAATGTATTCTTTTTTACCTTAGCCAACTCACCATAAAAATTTCGGCAATAAGTGTATTGTGGTTTTACGATTTCATTGCCTTTTATGTCTATAAACCCCCATTTAGCACCATTCTTAAACATAGCAACGTGTTGTTAACCATAAGTTTGCATACTAAAAACAATAAATAGTAAAGCTGTTGTTAATTTTAATTTCATAATTTTTAATTTTAAGGTATAAATTTAATAAATTTTATCGGCTTACCAACATAAAACTATGTTGAATTCCGGTGTAGTTATTATAAATTAAAATGGTATTTATTTCAGTTGGTATTGAACCAGATTTTACCATATTAGTTGGCACTTTTTGAGTTTCAATAAAATTACAAGCAAACCATAGCGAAAGTGCCGAAGCTGTAGGAAATTCACCTGTTAGGTGTTTGTATCTAAGCGTTGTGATATCAGCTATTTTTTCGGTTATTTTGGTGTATTTACTTAATCTAGAATCGCCATTTTCGCCTGATAAAAATAAATCTAACTTTTCGCCATCAGCTAAATGGGTTGCTAAAAAATCTTTCAAGTTAGCTTCTACGGTTATTTCATCAGTAGTGTGAATAGTTTGTATTGCTTTTAATGTTGCTTGTGCGTTTTGCTTTTTTCCATTAACCAAAAACATTGCAGCACCTTCACCAGCAACAGATCCAGCAGTTTCTGTTTCGTATAAATCATTATTTTTCCCTTCTTCATTTTTATAAAGACCATCTAATAATGATATGGTATAATTATAGGTTGATATTTCATCAACTCCTCCAAGTAAAAATGTTGAGTTTGGATGCTCCTTAACCAACATCATGGCATCAATAACCGCATTTTCAAAAGCCAATCCACGATGAACGTGCGTAATGTTATAATTTTTATTTGATGTAAACAAACCAATTTGTGCTGCAATATTATTTGCTGTACTTTGTACAAAATTCGTTGGCGTTAGTGTTCCTTCATCGTAATCAATAATTTGATTTAAAAATTTAATACAATCTTCCATTCCTCCATTGGCTGTTCCAATGATAATTCCCTTTAATTCAGATTGATTATTAACAATGGATAAGGCTGCTTTAATACCCATTCTAACCGCTTTACCCATTCTTCTTAATACAGCGTTTGGAATTTGATTACTGTTTGGTTCAACAGCCACTAATTTATTTTCTACTACTGGATTTAGTACATCAAAATTCACATCATCAAAAGTATGTTGGGCAGAAATACAGGATGTTGAATGAATGTAAAGCATAACCTTAAATTTTAGAAAACAAAAGTGATGAGCAATTTCCTCCGAAACCAAACGAATTTGAAAGTACGTGCGAAATTTCTTTTTTTGAGTATGATAAAACAGGGGTTAACTTAGTTGATTCTATTGGATTTTCAAAGCCAAGATTGGGATAAATTTCTTGATGCATAATATTCAACACACTATAAACTGCTTCAATAGCACCACTCGCTCCGAGTGTGTGTCCAATATTAGATTTTGTTGATGCAAAAGAAGGTACTTTTTCAAAAAGTCGTAGCATGGCTCTGCTTTCTACCTCATCATTATTTTCGGTACCTGTTCCGTGTGCATTTATAAAATCAATTTTAGATGGAGTAAGGTTAGCAACATCAAGTGTGTTTTTCATCGCCAAAAAAGGTCCATCTCCTTCGATAGAGAGTGATGAAGGATGAAAAGCATCATTGGTATTAGCAAAACCAGTAAGTTCAGCATAAACATGCTTTGATTTACAGGTTTCTTCTGCTTCCAACACAAGATATGCGGCTCCTTCACCTAAATTCAATCCTTTTCTATTATTATCAAATGGTGTACAAATTTCGGGCGATAAAATCATGAGTGAATTAAACCCATTTAAGGTAAATTTGGCTATACTATCAGTTCCACCAACAATAACTCTTTTGGCATATCCATTTTTAATTAATCTTGCACCATACATAATTGCATTTGCTGATGAAGAACAGGCTGTATTTATCGAGTTAACTATTCCTCTAATTTGATAGCGTTGTTGCAAATAAATAGCTACCGAACCAAAATCATAGGAAGATAAGTATGAAGATTTTATTGACAAATTGTTTGCATCCTTATAGAGTTCATCTGTCAAACACATTCCTCCAACTGTTGAGGCATTGATGAAAGCAGTTTCACTACTTGTTATTTCACGAACTGAAAGCTTAGCATCATTAATGGCTTGTTCAAATGCATGAAGAGCTAAAAGTGATGTTCGAGTTACCCCTGATTCAGTGGCTTTTAATTGGTTTTTTAATGTTTCGGTATTAATTTTAATTTCACCGAATGGTATTTTACCTGCATATCGAGTTTGAACGAGTTCTAAATCCGTTATTCCACATTTTCCCTGTTTAAGGGCAATTCTATTTTCATCAGGTGATTCTCCTAAAGAAGTTATTATTCCTATTCCTGTTATGAAAATGCGTTCCAAATTAATTTTGTTTTGAGCTATTTTGTTCAATAAAATCAGCCATAGTGTTTATGTCAATAAGTACTTTTCTACCTTCTTTTGGATCATTGATTTTAATTCCATATTTTCTTTCCAATAAAACGATTAATTCTAATGAATCTATCGAATCAAGACCCAATTCTTCTCCAAAAAGAATGGTATCATCTTTTATATCTTCTGGTTTTACCCCTATAAGGTTAAGTGATTCTATTATTTGCTGTTTTAGTTGTGCTTTAAGTTGCTCTTTATTCATTCTTGTTTTTTTAAATTAAATTGTTTTTCTTTAAACCTACATAAGCTATTATTTGAAGAAATATGGTAATAAGTAGCAAAGGTATTACATTATTTACAATATCACTAAATTTTCCACCTTCTAAAAATAATCCATAATAAGATTCAAGACTCCAATGCATGGGAGAAATTTTTAAAAAGAACATAAACGATTCGGGCATGGCAAATTTAGGAACTAAAATACCTCCAAATGCAGCAAGAATTACTACTGAAATAGCTCCAAAACCATTTGCTTGCTCTTGCGATTCGGAAAAAACACCAACCACTATTGCATAACTAACCGCACACCATCCGCTTATCAATGAAACCAAAATTAACCCAACACTATCGGTTGGAATATTTAGTGCTGGCAATCCTAAAAATGGAAACAGAAATACGCCTGTAGAAAATATCACAAAAACTTGGCTCATGGCTACTAGCAAATAGGTAATTTGTTTCGAAAATATAGTTGTTAAAAAATTGGTTGGTAGTGTTTTTAGTCTCAAACTACTTCCACTATTTTTTTCTTTAACTACAGCACTTCCAAGTGAGGTAATAATAAAAAACATAGCAAAAATAGTCCATGCAGGAACATTGTGTTGAGAAGCATTAGGAATTACGGCACTCCCATCACGAGAAACTGGAATTTCATTAATGTGAATTTGCTGCGTTTCAAAATTGTTTAAAATATAATCGGGCATGGCTGTTTCATTAATAGAACTGTATATGGTGCTAATAATTTGTTTGCTTTCAACTACTTGAACTGCACTTCTAATGGCATTAAGTAAATTTTTTCGATATGACTCTTGTAAAACCGGATGATAATACAACGTAAGTTCATTAATTAATAAGTTGTTGTTTTGAGGTATTTTTTCCGCTTCCAACCCAAATTCTTGCAAGGTATTTTTAGTGAAATCCGCTACTTTATGTTGAACTTGCGTTGAGAAATTTTCAGGAATTAAAATTGTAACCAAAGCCTCTGTTTCTTTCATTTTTTCAGCAATAGTTTCTTTAGAAGTTTTTTTATCTAATTCAATAATTTTAAAAATTCCTATTTTTTCGAGTGTATTTTCTAATTCCAAGCTAATTGCATCATTGTCGTTATTTTGAATCAACAATGGAACTTTATTTTCGTTTACCAACTCAAAAGTACCAGCCTGAAGTGCTGTAATAACAATTACTAACAATATAGGCATAACAAACATCAAGGAAAGTCCTACCCAATCTCGTGTAATTAACTTAACGTCTTTTATTATACAAGCCCAAAGTTTATACATTAGAAATGGTTTCTTTAGAAAGTTTTAGGAAAAGATTTTCTAAGTTTTTTTCGTTGTGTTTTGCTAAAAGTGTTGATATATCTTCAAAAGCAATAATTTTGCCTTCATTTATCAATACAATTTTCTCACAAATATCTTCTGCTTCACTGAGTTGATGCGATGTATAAACAAGTGTTGCTCCTTGCTTATTTAGTTTTTTTATATAGTCAATAATTGCACATCTCGATTGCACATCAACACCAACTGTAGGTTCATCCAAAAAAATTATTTTTGGTTGATGAATAATTCCAATAGCTAAATTTACTTTTCTTTTCATTCCGCCCGAAAATGTTGAAACAGGTTTTTTGCTTACTTCTGTTAATCCAAACACGGTTAATAATTCTTCTGTGCGTTGGGCTATTTTTTGTTTTGAAAGTCCATAAAAAGTTCCAAAGAATTGTAAATTTTCAATAGGACTTAATTCTTGATAAAAAGAAAAATCTTGAGGAACAAAACCAAATAAATTGTTTGTTTGCTTGTGCCTTGCTCCCACTTTTGAACCAAACAGCGTTATTGTTCCGTTATTATTTTTTAAAATACCTGTCATTAAGTGCATTAAGGTTGTTTTTCCTGCACCATTTGGACCAAAAAGCCCAATTGTTGAACCTGCTTCAATTTTTAAATTAATATCGGAAAGTGTATTTCCTAATTGACCTTTATAACTATAGCTTAGATTTTCAATATGTATGGACATTTCCTGCATTAGTTATTCCATTTCATTTTTGAAAGATTTTTAAAAGCATCTTTCTCGAGCAGGGCTATTTCATCTAAATAATTTGCCATTTCATTAAAATCTGATTGAGCGGTAATTCTTCCTTTGTAAATTCCTGATGCTTGAACTGCAGCCGAACGCCACAAATCTCCTGATTGCGTGAATTGTTCAGAAATTTTCAATAAATTGTCATTAGCAACAAATTGATGAGCTTGTTGTAAAAAAGCAGCATAAATAAAACGAAATCCTCCTCCTCCAGTTCCAATTTCTTCCTGCATACGCACTAACTGTGCAAGATAAAGCCCAGCTTGTTTCACTCCTAATTTATCTCTTAATTTCCTGATTTTATTTGCCGTATAGTTAATTCCGCTTACGCCTGCAACATTACCAGGAATATGAAGCATATCTCTCACATTTCTTTTAATCCCACTTTGAATGGCAGATTGAAGTAATTTTTCATCAAAACTTTTAGTTGCTTTAGGATAATAGAGTTGTCCTTTAGGAGCCAACATTCCTTTTGCAAAGCGAACACGTTCCAACTCATAGGAAGAAAGTGTTGTGAAATCTTCCATTACTGGGTCACTAATTAAATAATTGTCTTCCTCTTTCCCAAAAACAATGATGTTGTGTGCATTGAAATGAAAACGGTATTCTTTAGGAAAATAGGTTAAATAATAAACTCCCACCTGACAGCCTGTTGGTTGTCCGTTTTTCAGACAATTGTCTAATACCTTTTGAGCTTCCTCTTTTGAACGGAATTTTTGCCTAACAACTGGTATTTGAAGTGCTTTGCAAGTTCTTTTAAAAATCAAACCAGGCATTGTTCTAAAAGATATTGCAGGTCCATTATTTACTTTTAAAAATGGAATATGAATGTAAAATAATCCTGAGCCTATTCCAAAAGCAAGTGGTTCTGTAATTTGAGAAACGCCTGCATGTTGAAGTAAATTTACGGTAACTCCATTCTCACAATGAGCTGTTTGGATGTGGTTAAAGTTTATTTTCATCAAGCTCCATTGTTTTTAATGTTTCAACACTAACTTCAAAAACCGAAGCATATTTCTGTAATTTTTTTTCAGATAGTTTTTTAAAATTAGTTGGTTTCAGGTGTTTTTTTACTTGCCATGACCAAAAACCTGTATAGGCTGCTAATGTTTTTATATCCATTAATTTGAGTTCCATAAAAAATAGAATGGGACTTACTTCTCCTGCAATTGCTTTGTTTTTAATAGTTGATATTCTTTCTTTTATTTCATCCCAAGTTACATCTAATGCTGTTGATTTCACTTCCCATCCACTACTGGCAACAGTGGTATAATTGCCTTTCTCATCCAAGGCATAACAAATGTCTTTGGTGTAGTTTTCCAAGGCACTTTTATCTTGTGGAATGTTGTTTTTCTTCATTTAACAAACAGTTAGTAATCCGAAAACATAAGAAAATCGGGCACTTTCAGGAACGGCAAGCATAATTTTATTTCCAGACTTAAGTTTTCCAGCATTAAGAAGCTCATCTATCATTAAATAAACAGACGCTGCACCAACATTACCAACAGCACTTAAATTGGTAAACCACTTCGCTGCTGGAATTTCCATTTGGTTATCAATTAATTTTTGAGCAATTTTTGAACGAAAAAACTCGCTAGAAAGGTGTGGTAAAAAATAATCAACTTCATCAACATTAAAATTTCTTTTTTCACATATAGTTTTGAGTTTGTCAAATCCTAAATGCACAATATTTTCACCTAATAATTTTGTGTCTTGTTTCATACTAAGCACAGATTTAGAGATAATTTCTTCAGCATCAAAGTCCATATATCCTTTCAATGTTCCGTCTTCCAATTTCTCACTCGCCATATACATACAAGTTTCCTTTTCATGTGCATAAGAAACACTTTCTAACCAATCTATTCGTATGCTCAAACCTGTTTCATTTTTTTTATTGGAAAGAAAAAATGCTCCAGCACCATCGGATAACATCCAACGCAAAAATTCTTTTTCAAAACTGATGAATGGGTCTTTTTTTAATTGAATAAGTTGTTCCACTTCTTCATTAAATGTGTCGGCTCTTAACACTCTTGATAATCTTTCTGAACCAGTTGAAATTGCATTTTCAACCTCTCCCGATTTTATGGAAAGGTAGGCATACTTTAATGCGTGCATTCCTGAGCAACAATTTCCTGAAGGTGAAACTACTTCTATTGCTGAAGTTTCTGGCAACCAACCATGTACCATTACTCCATGTGAAGGCATCATTTGATCTGGTGATGATGTGCCACAAGCTAATAACTCAACATTTTTCAACTCATTGGTATTGTCTTCAACTAATTTTCTAACTGCTAATGCAGTCATTTCAGCATTGGTATGGGTTGCTTTTCCTAATTTATCAATAGCGTAATAACGATTTTTTATTCCATTATTGCGTAAAACAATTTTTTTTGAACTTGTTTTTATCTCTTTTATTATTCCAAGATAATCTTCCATTTCATCATTTGAAACAGGTTGATTTGGCAAATAAATAGCTGATTTATTAATATATACATTATTGTTACCGTTCTTCATTTCACGCTAATTCTGTTTGTAAAAAGTAATTTTTTTTATGTTTAATTTTATTAATTATGAAAGGTTTAAAAATAAGTGTATTTATTGTTATAACGATTGGTGCAACAAGAAAAATTGCAATAAACAAATAATATTTGAATATACGCAACCAAAAAGTTTTATTTTTCTTCTTTTCAATAAAATTTGCCCATAATTTAAATAACACAGCTCCACGAGTTTCTACGAACATTAAATTTGGTTTTACCTCAACCGCTTTTTGCTCTATCAACTGTTCTTGTAGGTTATTTAATGTATTGTTTTTTAATGCTTCCACTACTGTTTCTCCATATAGTTTTGTGCTATCTATGTCGCTTGGGGCTACGCCTGGATTAGGGAAAATACCTAGGTATTTGTCTTTTTTTCCAGTTTTCATCCAATAAATTATAGTAACTAAACTTGTTAAATTACTATGTTTATCAACCAAAACAATGTTTCCTTTAAGCAATCCTCCAACATTTTTTAGTTGTCTTTTTATTTTTTCCTGGGCACTAATCCACATATTTCTTGACCCAATTAACGTAACAACTGGTGTATCTTTAATTCTTTTTTTTAGTTCTTCGTTGAAAAATAATGATGTTGCAGGTATGCTTGGTGATAAAAACCAAGGTTGGTAAGCAAACACAATCAAATCATATTTATCGTACTTAAAACTCATCTGACTTAATGTAGTTGGTTGCTCCAACACACAAGCTGGCATTACTTCAAAAAACTGATCCATTTTCCATGGAAAAGGAAATGCATTTTCAGGAAAAACACGCACAACATCACATAAAAAACCTGCCTCTAGAAAAGGTTGTGAAAATCTATTTACAATTTCTCTTAATTGCCCTGATTGCGTAAAATATAGAAATAATACTCTTTTATTCATTCAGTTTTAGTTCTTTTGATGTTTCAGAATAATCGAGTAGTATGTTTTTTAAAACAGTAGAAAGTTTATTACTATTTTCTTGAATAAAATTTACGTCTTCTTTTATGTTTGAATGATAACCTAAAAATTTGGGAGCATTTTCTTGTATAATTAATCTTAAAAAGCGTAATTCCACGTTTTGGTTGTCATTGTTTATGGCTGTTTCAAGCAATAGTTTTCCTTCTTTAAAAAATTTTAATTTTTCTGTTGGATTTTTTTCTAATCCTGCTTTTTTCATTAATAAAGCTCCTTTATAAGGATTAAATGTTGATTTAGAAGCTGCATTCATTTTAATGATTTCGGCATCAATCAACTCCAAATTTTCAGAAGAAATTATGTTGTAAAAATGCTGTTTATCCATTTTTTCTTGAGCAGATAACTGACTCGAAAAAAAAACAAATAAAACAATTGATACAAAAAAACTTATTTTCATGTGTTTATATTTATTGTATTAATTTGGTCAGATGGAAGTCGCCTATAATCATCTTCCTGTGTGTTATAATTTTTAACATGGCTCGTTTCATAATGCTGCAAATTTAGTACTATTATTAGAAATAATTATGGACAATGAGCAAAAAGCAATGCATTACAGAAACCTTTGCTGACTGAAAATTGAAGACTGCCGACTTTATGAACGAACTCTAATTAATGTCTGTCTTTAAAGTCGAGAGTTTGAGGCAGAATGTTCGAGATTGAGGTTTCGATGACTTGAAAATCAGGAGTGTACTTTCGTACATGACTGATTTAAAAGTCGAGAATAACGAAGATATCGGACATTATGGACAAACTCTAATTACTGCCCCATTTCTTTAAAAAGTGCTGCTACTCTAAATTTTAAGATAGTAATGGCACACAACATTCCTGAAAGCATTGCTCCTGCAACTCCAACCAAAGTAATATCTTGCCCAGTAAGTCTCAATCCTTTAATTTTAGTTTCGGGTCGGAGAAATGGAAGTGAAAAACGAGTTGGCGTGTGTTCTAATCCATAAATTTCACCATGTTGATATGCTGAAAAATGCTTGGTTGAGAGTGGTGTAGAAACCTCTGTAACTAATATATTGCCTTTAATTTGAGGAAATAAGGTGTAGAGCCTTTCTAACATTGCATTTTCAAAATCTTTTTTTATTTTAACATAAGCTTCATCTCGTTTCATCCATGATGAATTTTCATATTGCTTAAACCATTCGTAATTTCCTACTGATAATGCTTGAATAATTGCTGTATTTGGATGTTCTTCTTGCCAAAGCAAATCTTTTGCTGATGGAAATGAAATGTAGGCAAATTTTTCTGGTGCGTTTTCAAGTGTAATTCCATCAAATGTAGCATCAATGTTTTCATTATCGAAATACCAAACATTGTGTTTCGGTAAATTTAATGCTGCGTCAGATTTTGTTAATGCTAAATACAAACACAAATGAGCATTAGAAGGCGAAACATTTTTTAAATCAATGTTACACTTTTTTCTTGCTGGTTCTGAAAGTAATTTAGTAAAGGTATTGGTTATACCAACATTACTTATAACACTTTTACAAGGAATAAATGCACCTTCTATATTCACGCCTTGCACTCGGTTTTTTTCGATAATTATTTCATCTACTTTTGCGTTAATATAAACTGCTCCTCCGTTTTCATTTAAGGTATCTATTGTTTTATTGGCAATTTGGCTTGCTCCACCTGTTGGATAATAACCTCCTTCCATAAAATGACCAACAACCATAGCGTGTGCAGCAAAACTACTGTGTTTGGGAGTTAGTCCGTAATTTCCGCACTGAGCACAAAGTACTGCCAACAATCTTTTGTTAGCTGTTATTTTGTTTAACACTTCTGCTGTAGTTTTTCCAGAATAAACTCCATATCTTTTTCTTATAAGATATCCCAATGATTTGCTTAAAATAGGTTTAAATATTTTCTCAAAGAAAAACACATTGCCCATTCTATTGGCTCTATCTATTAGTTTTAAATAGGCATCTATACTTTTTGTTTCGTTAGGAAAATATATTTTAAGCTGTTTTCTAAAATTTTCCTTTCCTGCTTTAAATTCATATTTATCATTACCAATATAAACCACATCGTAAGTTTCTCCCATCGATTCCCATTCGAGTTTTTTACCTGTTAAAAAATCAAATAATTTTCTGAGCGAACCTTCTTTACCAACATTGCCAACATAATGAACGCCAACATCCCATTGAGCATTATTTTTTCTTTTAAAACTATGAGTAAACCCACCTGGAACATAATGTTGTTCAAAAACTACTACTTTTTCACCAGCTTTTGCTAACCAAGTAGCTGCAGTTAAACCTCCCATTCCAGAACCAACCACTATATGGTCAACTCCAGAAAAATCGATGCTTTTTGAAAACGGAGTATAATTTTTTTTACTCATTTAATATAGAATGTTACATTTGCAATAATAAGGATATTAAGTTAGCTTAATCTTATACCTTATTTGATACAAATATTGTAATTAATATTGTTAACCTTAGTGTTTAATTAAAATAAATTTGAAGTGAAATTAAATAAGACCATTATTTTAGTGCTTTTTTTAGTGCTTTTTCAGGCAGTAAAAGGACAAAAAACAGGCATCAGTTCTGGTAGAAATTATCAGGGATTTTCAACGGGGTTTAAAAAGTACTTTACGCTTGATGATGTTATGCTCGCAGTTAATTTTTATCGAGAGAACATCATTTTACAAACCTTTAGTCTTGATTCACTTACATTAATCAACTCAAAAAATTTTCAAGGATTTCCTAAAAATGTTCAGGTAGAAGATGTGCTAAAATTCAATAATCGTATATATCTTTTCTATTCCACCCTCGTTGACAACGACACAATAATTGAAGAAAAGTTATACCTGAAAGAAATTAATGTAGATAGTTGTTCTTTTGAAAAAACGAAGCTTCTAATGACTGTAAAAGGAGATGTAACAGCAATTTTGTCTAAGCATGATTTTGTGGATAATTTCGATTTTACTTCTACATTAGATCAAGATCGTTTTGTGGTTCAATATAAAAAAAAGAAAAAGGAATTAATTGCGAATGTTGCGATAGGTTATAAAGTTTTTGACCGTGATTTTAATTTAGTTTCGGAAAAAGAAATTGAAATGCCTTATAGTGGACTTCAAATAGAAAATGTTGATTTTGCAATTGACAATCAGCATAATATTTATTTGGCTTCGTATGTTTATAGAAATAAAAAAAGCAGAAAAAGCGGAGATAAATACGGACCCATGTTTAAAATAACAGCAAGTGGAGCTATTAATTATGATATAGAGATTTTTAAAATAGGAACAACAACAGGAATCTACAGTAAATCTAAAATTGAATTAGATTCTGGATATCACATCAATTCTTTCAAATTCTTCCCAATTAGTAATGAACAACTTATTGTTGCAGGATATTCATCTGTTGTTGGAAAGTTATCAAAATTTAACGATCCTAGCAGCATATTCAAATTTAACATATTAGATTCTATTCGAAAGATAGATACGTTATCTATTCCAACTGAAATAGTGCATCAAAACCTTAAAGCAAGTAAAGTTAATTTTAATAATTCTATGTTAAAGAGATATGGAAGTAAATGGAAGCCTTCAATGAAAAGTCTAACTCCAGAGCATTTAATACTTGACAAAGATGGAGGAATGATTTTGATTGGAGAGCAACAAACACCCATTTTTCGAAATTATGTAATTCCCCTTCCAATACCTGGTGGAGCTGTATTTACATCAACAATAAGTGAACACATGTTATATAACGATGTATTAATTTCAAAGTTTAATGCTGATGGTACAAATGCATGGATTAAAAAATTAGCAAAAAAACAAGAAACAACAAACAGAGTTGATTTCTTAGGTTTACGCAGAAGAGGTTTATCTTTTAAACTGCATGAAGGAGATGGTGAGATTTATATTTTCTTTGTAGATCAATTAAAAAATCTAACACTTCCTTACGATAAAACTCCAGCTGAATTGAATGACGATGGTAATCACGGTTATTTGATGGCTCATAAAATAAATACTACCTCTGGAAGAATAAATAAAGCAGCACTTTTTGATGTTGAACAAATTCAGAATAAACAAACAAATAAATTTAACATTTTTAATAGTGTCTCTTATGGTAAATATGAAGTTGTGTTTGAAGTTTTTACTAAACCAATGACAAAAGGAACAGAAACTGGCAGTTTAACTCGTGTAAATTTAAAATAAGATGAATATGCTGCCCAAATTTAAAAATAAATTAAAAGTAGTACTTGTAATAGCAATACTATTTATGGGTGTTGTTGGAAAAGCTCAATTTAGATTGATGGTTACTCCAAGTCTTGAAATCCCTATTGTTCTTGAAGGAAATATTGGTTATAAACCTACATTAGGAATAAAAGTTGGTGGATTTTATGAGTTGAGGAAACTTTCATTAGGATTGAGTGTGGGTTATCATTCATTTTCTCCTAGTGAAAAGACCTTGAAAGGTAGTGGATTGCCTAGATTTAGATTAGATAGCGATGATAAATCATCATATCCTAGATCGTGTGACACATGTACTTATACAGAAGAATTCGGAAACTTAACTATGATTCCCATTCTCATTGAATGGAATCAATACCTCTTAAAAACAGAAAAAATTAAACTATCAATGGGACTTAATGTTGGCATTAGAATTTATTCTTACAGCCATGTTATCCGATTGACTGAACCTATAGAAAAAAATTACAATTCCTTTTCATCTTTACCTTCAGAAATGATTGAAGGTGTTATTACTACAAATAAAAAGGATATTGGATTTAACGTATCACCCAAAACATCTGTTGAATATAAAATTAATAATTTGTTTAGTGTTTATTTTGAACCTGCTATTAATTTACAAATTAATTTAGAAGATGATTTTTTTTCTTTCGGTCCTGAAACAATTTCTCCTAATAGTTATACTATAGATCAGATTTTCACTTCATCATTAGCAGTCGGTGTTATTTATAACTTTGGATATCCTACAAAAGTTGCTCAACGAAAAGAAGTAGAAAAGAAACAGAGTGAATCTGAAAAGGTTGAATGGTTGGAAAATTAAGCTCAAACATAAATCAATTTTTCTGGTTTTCTTTTTTCTTCTTTAAATACTTGGTTAGTTAAAATGCTGGTTTCAATAAAACGATATTGAGGTGTTACTCTTAATTTCGATTTGAATAATGAAGTTATTTTATGTTGAAAATCTGGAGTTTCTATTTCTTTTGGCAGCAATATACTTATTAAATCATTGCCATATTCATCTTTTGACACTTCTACTTGATAAATAGTTATTTCAGCCATCATATCCAATACATCAAAAATAGCTGTAGGAAAAATAGTAGTTCCTTTAAATTTTATCATTTGTTGTTTTCTGCCCATAACTGGACCAAGTCGGGGAGTTGTTCTCCCACAATTACATGGTGTATAATAAGCATGGCACAAGTCGCCAGTTTTATATCTTAATAAGGGCATTCCTTCCACTCCTAAGGTAGTAACAACTACTTCTCCTAACTCTCCATTAGCAACATGGTTTCCTTTTTCATCTACTACTTCAAGTATCAAAATGTCGGGATTTAAGTGTCCGCCTTTTCCTTCGTTGCACTCTGTAAAAGCTGCCCCCATTTCTGTGGAAGCATACGTTGAATATAATTTCACATCCCATTGCGATAGAATACGCTTTCCTAATTCGTTGGGTGTAAAATCGGCATTCCGAATGGGTTCTCCAATGCAAATGATAGCTTGCACACTTGAACTTTTAAAATCAATGCTGTTTTCTTTTGCATATTCAATTAGTTTTGGAATAAAAGAAGGTATGGCTATTAAAACGGTAGGTGAAAATCGTCTGATGGATTCCCATTGCAAGTAAGGAGCTCCAGGACCAACTCTTACTGCTCCAGCATTCAACTTACTAACGCCTAAATAATAAGCTAAACCAGCCATAAATCGTTTGTCTAGCGTAGTCATTAATTGATAAATATCGTCCGATGTTCCTCCAGCACAATTTAATGCTGCTGCTTCATTATTACCTAACCTATCTATATCATTTTTTGTAAGATAAAAAGTTACAGGGTCGCTTATCGTTCCAGAAGTAGTTACAAAATCAGCAATTTGCGTTTTATCAACACATAAAAAATCATCATTAAAATTGGCTAAATCATCTTTTGTTGTAAAAGGTATTTTTGTTAAATCAGTTACCGTATTAATGGTAGTTACATCTATCTTGTGTTTTGAAAATAAGCGTTTATAATACGTAGAATTAATACTTACATACTTCACCAAATTTTGCAATTTTTGATGTTGAAGATGATGGTTATTTTTGTTTTGGATTAGATTAGTTTCCATTTTTATTGATTTGTTTGTTACAAGTTTCTATCTTCTTTTTTATTATCTCTTCTTCATCTTTAGATGCAACACTGTAATTCAATGCTGTTTGATAATAAGAAATTGCTTTATTATAATCTCCTAATTTCTCAAAATATTCACCTAAAGTCATATAGGTTATATAGCTTTTAGGGTTGGTTTGGATAAATTGCTTTTCTTGTGTCTCATTCAACGAAAAAGGGACATTTAATAAAACTTGCTTTTGAATACGTTGTTTAATTTTTTTGAATAATTCATATTTTTTATAAGCATCAGAATTAAGAAAATTATCAGAAGCAATGGTTAAAGAATCTATATAAATATTATCTGAGCTGTTTTTTTTAGTTAGCACATCAGTTAAATTATAACCAATAAAATTACCTAATTGATAGGGTTGCGTGGAAATCCAAAATTGTTGTTGATGTGGTTTAAAAACGATACTATGGTGTGCCATTAATTGGTTGATAGCTTTTGGATTACCGTAACCTATAAATTCATTATTTATTCCATTTTTGTCTCTTAAAATTTGAGTTGCTTTTAAAATATCAATAGGATAGTTTTGTTGTAACAATTGAGTTAATCTATCAAAACGATGCTTTGAATCACTGTTTTTAATATTCAGCACATTAGCAGAATCATTCAGAAAAACAGCACTTTGGTAATGATTAGCACAAACAACAAGTTCTTCATTAGCATCATACACGTCTATTTTTTCTGGCGATTTTTCAATTACAACAGATTTATTATCTTCTGAAGAACCAATAAGCAATGATTCCGAAACAAAAACAGCCCTTTTTTCAGCAATTGCAATTGCCTCATTTATGTTTGCTGCATATTGTAAAATTTCTCTAGCCAATAACGAAATAGGATCTTTTGCTCCAGTTGGTATTTCAGATTTTGAAGCATTTAAAGTTACGGTCAACCCTTTTTCGTTTATGCCAGATACAACACCAGTTAATCCAGCCCAAGAGTAAGATGCAAAGCCATATCCTTCGGAAGGTTTTACAAACAAAATAAGTTTATCTTCTGCAAATTCATCTCCCATATAAAAATCGAAATTCCGAGCAATAAGTAGCGAACTATCAGCAGATAAATTATTATTTACAGAAAAAGAAGTACAGCCAACTAAGCTTAAATCTTTAAGGGCATGACCGATATCATGGGCTGCATGGTAATTTAAAATTCGATAATATTTAGGAGCTATATAATTGTATTTATCTGAAAATGATTGTGAAACTCCATAAATTTCGGTTAAATTTTCTTTTGGAACATATTGGTCTATGTCTCGATTAAACCAAGCTACAAACATTTTCAGAAAAAAAAGGGTAAATCTGTTAGGTACAATTTCGTTGATTTGATTTACGAAATGTACTTCTTGTTTTTCCATTAATTCTTCTGCCAATACTCCATAAATCAAACCTCTTTCATAAGGTTCTCCTTCAATATACATTTCCCAAATTCCATAATCATTCTTTTTTAACCAACAATTACCTACTACAAAATGGTTAGGAGCAACTTCAATTCGTTTATATTGTCCCAAGGTAAACCGTTCGTCAATAGGAGGCGTAGGCATTCTAATGTCCCAAACAAAATAAACGATAAAGCAAAACAATAATATCCCTATTAATTTTAAAGAAAGTTTAAGAAAACGAAATCTGTTGTTCTTTTTATTCATGTTTTTTAGGCTTTTTTTCTAACTAATTTCAGGAAAATGAATGCGGTAATAAAAAATAAAGCTCCGGTAACAACTGCTAATAATGTTCCTCCTAAAAAGTACTGAACAAAATTTATATGAATGGCTTCTAAAGTTAAATTATTCCAAGAAGTAATGGGTGCGTTATTTTCAAAAAATGGGGCACCTATGAGGTAACTAAAATAAATTATAAATGGAATTGCAGGAGGAATACTAATGTTTGCAGCAGAAATAAACAGTACTTTATTTAATTTAAACAGTACTGCCAACGGAATACCAACTAACAGTTGAAAACCCCAAATGGGTAAAATTCCCATAAAAACACCAAAGCCTATTGATACAGATTTTCTAAGATTCGTTTCTTCTTTTTTAAGGGCTTCTTTTTTAATAACGGCAAGTACTCTTAACGGTAAGTAATACAACAAGGTAAGTGTTACTAAATAAGTGTTTAGGATGCTTATTCTTGTAAAATCTTTAAATGGTCTGAAGTGTGAAATCCGTTCTTCTGAATCGTATAATACATTAATTTCGATAGGAATAATTTCAACCTTTTTCCAAGCTAATTTTACAATCACTTCAATTTCTGTTTCAAATTTAGTGGTAAAGAGTTTTAGTTGAGAAATTGGCTCTAAAGGATATAACCGAAAGCCTGTTTGTGTATCGGGTAAGGTAATTCCTGTTTCTATTTTGAACCAAAAATTAGAAAATTTATTTCCAAATGAACTTTTTCCAGGAACTCCTGCTTGAGCCATGTTTCGAGAACCCATAATTAAAGCACCAGGATTATTTTTGGCAGCATCAATAAAAAGAAGGATGTCTTCAGGATAATGTTGTCCGTCAGAATCTATAGTTATGGCATATTTAATTCCTTTTTCAAACGCATGTTTAAACGCTTTTCGTAATGAAATTCCCTTACCTAAATTGACTTCGTTGGTAATGATGTCTATTTTGTTGTTGTAGTCTTTTAAGATAGAAGAGGTATCATCAGAACTTCCATCATTAACTACTATTATTGGTGCATTTTCAGCATGAACTAATACTCCGTCTATTACTCTTTTTAACGTGTTAGCATTATTATAGGTAGGAATTATTACACAATAGTTTAAATCAACAATTGATTTTTCTGAATTAATATGTTGAACTTCATTTTTCATTGAAACTACTTGTGATGTTGGTTTTAATTTGCTACTATTTTCCGCACCTTTCCTTGCTCCTATCACATTCCTGATGTCAGGAAAATGATTTATACTATATTTTTAATTATATTATTGCTTAAAAGCGATTTTATTTGCGAAATAGCAATTTCGTTAAGTTGCTTCAGTCGTTTTTGTTGGTTGATGTTTTGTTTGATTAACAACGCATTAATGCTTTCTAAATTTGATAAAAACACCAACTGTTGAATAGTTGCGACATCTCTTACATTGCCTTTTACATCAGAATTTTCGTTTCGCCATTGCTGTGCTGTTTTTCCAAAAAGTGCCATATTGAGCACATCAGCATCAGCTTCATTGGCATAAATGATAGCCGTTTGTTTTTTGGAAAGTGTTTCTGGAATTAAATTTTCTTTGATAGCATCTGTATGGATTTTATAATTTACTTTAGCAAGTGTGCGTTGTAAATTCCATTCGAGATTAAGGCGGTTACTTTCGTTATTTTTTAATCGTTGAAATTCATTTATCAAGTATATCTGAAATTCAGGACTTAGCCACATTGCAAAATGAAAAGCAATGTCCTTATGTGCATACGTTCCTCCATATCTTCCAGCTTTTACTACCATTCCTTTAGAACTTGTTCTGTCAACCCACTGACCTACGGACATTATGAATCTGTTTACACCAGCTTCTTGTACAATTACCCCGAATTCGGGGTAATTAAAATTAATATTGTTTATTTTTTCCCAAATACCTAAATATTCCAACGTGTTTTTATTGGTAATCCATTTTCCAATTAGTCCACTTCCTTCTTTGAAGCCTCCAGTCATATCAGTTAGACTGATAAAATCAATCTCATTCTGGGCAAAAATTGTTATTTCAATGCCTTTTACATTTATTTTTTTTGTTTTACTCATTCATGATTCATTTCATATTTGGCTGTAAATTTAAAGAAAGTTTTACTTTCATTAGCTGTAGTTCCTTTCGCTGAAACCTGAAAAGCAACATCATCTATCGTTTCATAATTTATCTCTAAATCAAAAATGGGTGTTTCAGTTGGATTTAGAATGGCTAAAAATTTGCAATTTTTCATTTCTTTTAATTGCAATTCTTGTTGAAAAACATCTTCTAAAACTTCTTTAGTTATTTGTAATTGCACAACTCCTGGTGTAATTGGATTATTGGGGAAATGTCCATCAAATATGGTGTGTAAAGAATTTATTTTAATGGTTGAAACAATTAACCCTGTTGAATGTGCTAACTTTTCAATTTCAAAAAAATCATTTTTAAGCAATATCATAATGTTAAAAATAGAGATGAATGAATAGGTTGATTAAACTTTTCGTCAAAAAACTTGATTACACTTTTATCTTCTGCACTTTCATAAAAGGTAAGTACTTTTAGTCTTGTTGTTGTTTTAGAAAAAGAAAGTTCTATGGTGTTAAAAATAGATTGCAGTCTTTTCTGTTTGGGAATCAGTTGCACAATATAATAAGTATCAGAGACAAAATAATTTGTTGTAAATGAGTTATCTTCAATGATATCCCCATTTACTAATCCCAGCATTAAGGTATTGATTTTACTCATCATTTTGTTTGCTCCTTTCATGTTTTTTTCTTTTCCATTATCTTTAATCCGAACAGTTTCTTCATTAATTAATAGCACATAATTGGTGGGTAAATTTTGTTCCCATCTCATTTTATTTGCTTTTTCATAGTAAAATATACCTTCCGATAGCTGGGGTTCTTTCATAAAACTCATGAATTTTTCTTGGGTAAAAGAAGCTACAATTGTTTTAGTTTCTTTCGCTTGAAGTTTGAGTTCGGTTTTAAATTTTTCAGGGTTGGTTAATGCCTTTTTTTCTTGAGCATTTAATGTTGCTGAAAAAAATAATACAATAAATATAATAAATGCACTATAATGTTTTGCACCTACACGCAGGTGGGGATTTTCGACACCAAACTTCATTAGATGCACAACGCTTGAATTTAGCACTTCTTTTTTATAGAAGCACTGAACCCCTGCTTGCGTGTAGGTGCAGTTATCGCTTCGGAGTTCTTTTTCGTCCGTGGGTTTGTCTGTTGTTTTGGGCGTGGGGTTGGACAGAGACACTCTTTTCCAAGCATTGATTGGTGTGGCTTGGCAATGTGTGTGGCTGTATGCGTTGGCTTGAATAAAATCTTGATCTTTCATTATTTCTTTTTGATTTTTTCTTCTAATGCTTTTAAATCTTCTAAATCGGCTTGTTTGGCTTCAAATTCTTTACGTTTTTTATCAAATTGTTCGTAAACAAATTTTATTTGTTCTTCCATTTGTTGGTGCGAAATAGCCCCTGCATTTTTAAGTATTTCTTTATCGTTAAACTGCAAAATACGATCTACATTTTCTCGCCAAAACTGTAGCGTAATGTCCTTTCGTTCTTTTACTCTTAGTTCGGCAGTTTCAAGAAAAATAATTGTCAGACGGTTTAAGGTATCTATCTCGTCTTTGTTTAAGTAGTTTTTAGCAATAATAATATCTTGTTTTCTTACTTTACTACCAGCCCAAGAAGTAAGAGCCATATTTGGCAAATTCGCATTTGCTCTTAACACAATCAATTCTGCTGCGGTTTGTTTGGTAACGGCAAAAAGCAGTTTGTTTTGCGTTTCAGCAAAAAATAGTTGTGTGGCTTTATCCGTAGCATCATAATCGCTACTCAAAGCCAGTAAATCTTTTACTTTTTGATAAAATCTTTTTTCGGAAGTTCGTATTTCACGAATACGCTCTAGCAATTCATCAAAATAATCGGGTCTGCCGTCTGGGTTTTTCAAGCGTTCATCATCCATCAAAAAGCCCTTTATCATATACTCTTTTAGGTTTTGGTTAGCCCAAATTCTAAATTGAGTGCCTCTTTTACTGCGCACCCTAAATCCAATAGCCAAAATCATTTCAAGACTATAGAACATTACCTCATATTGCTTGCCATCAGCGGCAGTTGTAAAGTAATTCTTTACAACTGAATTTATATCTAACTCGTTATCTTTCAGTATACTTGAAATATGTTGTCCTATGTTTTGCTTAGAGGTGTCAAAAAGTTCAGCCAATTGGTTTTGGTTCATCCAAACTGTATTATCTTTTGCGTAAAGAGCCACATTTGCTTTACCATCTTGGGTATTGTATATAATGATGTTGCTTTCCATTAATTAAGTGTTTTTTATCAATTCAGATAATTTTGAAGTTGAAATGCATTCTTTAAATGAAATTTTAATGTTTTGGTTTTTATAATGTTCGTCTAATGCTTTAAAGTATTTTTTGGCAAAGTCAATTTTAGCTTTTTCGTTTTCGGGGATTGCCGTTGAAGAAGTGTAGCCTTGTGTGCCGTCAGCACATTAACAAAATTTGCTTTTTGGCGAAGGCTTTCAAAAAGACTAATAATGTTATTTACGCAGTCCTCTTGGTAAGCTTGTATTTCATATTGAAACTGTTTTGTTTCTGTTTTTGTTGTCATTTATATTCTTTCAATTTTCCAATTGTCAAATTTACTTTTTTTTTATTCGTTTCTCTATCCGTGTGTAGCAAAAACCAAATGTGCATTTGTACGGTTGTTTTTTTACAATGATTGATAACTAGTAACCTTACGCATAAGGTTGATAATTTATTAATTCGTGCAAAGGAACAATATTTATACCGTTTATCTTACAAAATTGAATAATGTCTGGCAAAACATCAAGTGTAATTTGTTGTGTATCGTGCAATAAAAGAATAGAACCATCAGCAATTTGCTTGGTTATTTTTTTTAAAAGAACTTCTTTATTTTTTGATTGAGTATCAAATGATCGAATAGACCAGCCAATAGATTGTAGGTTAAGCTGTTTTAATGCTCTTTTGTATCGAGGAGTTGTTATGCCAAATGGAGGTCTGAAAAACACAGGCTTTTTACCTATAACTTGTTCTATAAGTTGATTGCATTTTAAGATATCTTCTTTTAATTTTTTTGTTGAACGAATGGTTGTCAGTTTATTATGACTAAATGAATGGTTGCCTATATTATGACCTTCGGTATCAATTTTTTTTAATAATGCTGCATTTTTTTCAATTTTATTTCCAATCACAAAAAAAGTTGCTTTGATGTTTTCTTTTTCTAAAATGGCTAAAATTTGTGATGTAATTGCAGCGTGTGGTCCATCATCAAAAGTCAGAGCAATTCCTTTATTATTTCCTTTGTTGATACTTTCAACAAAATAATTCAGTTGAATGAAACTTGTTCCAATAGCAACTATTATTAAAAATAGTAAAATTACTCCAATAATAACCCATTTCATATAAATGAATTCATGCAAAAAAAACACTAATAGAATTAGTGTTGCACAAGTTGTAATTATAGCAATGTTATGTTTCAATGGCTTGAAGTAAAGTTAATCCTATATTTTTATTTCCAAAATTATTATACACAAGAACTTTTTTAATTGGAGTTGTATTTGAGCTTAAAAAATTAGCTTTCTGATTTAGAATTTCAGTAGCCAAGTGCATTCCAAAAGCAGCAGTAGTAAAGTGATAACCACTATATTTTTCTATCGACAAAACGGGAATTGGGTGAACTAATTTACTTACTTCTTCTAGTTGTTGAGTTCCGTAAGTACTAAACAACACTAAATCTATATCACTCAATAATAGGTGATTATTTTTTAGAAAACGAGTAATAACTTCATCGTTACTCGCAGCATTAAGTCCTATGGCACAACTGTCTATTAACGCAGCTTTTGTTGTGCTGTTTTGTGTGTTCGATAACATAAAAAATGAAGCTCCGGAAGTCATTTTTTGTGCAATTTCACTTTTTCCAAATGCTTCTGCCAATTCATCCATCAATGGTATTTTCTCGTCTGCAGCACCTACCAAAACAGCGTTTTTCCCTTCATTCAAGCACAACATTGCATCAATTAAAGCGTGTTCAAACGACAAACTATTTTGAGTATGCGTCATGTTGTAATTATGATTTTTTAGTGCTAAAGAAATTTGTCCAGCAATGGTATTGTGCGTAGATTGTATAAATGATGTTGGAGGAATTAGTCCACTAATTGTAATTGTATTTTTCAAGAATTTTTCAGTATCTGTTAAGCATCCCAATCCTGTTCCTACAATAATAGCATCAGGATTTTCAATATCGGCTTGTTGAACACAGTCTTTGGCACAAGCTAATCCCATTCGTAAAATAGTACTCATTCTTCGCAAACTAGCTGCATCAACAAATTCTTTATAATCGGGTGAAATTAGCGTACTCGAATCCAACAAAGGTTGTAATTCGTTCATCCACAGTTTATTTCTAAAAGAAGATTGATGCGATATGGACGAACAAGCATTGATAAAATACATACTAAACTTTCTTAAAAATTAGTGTTGAATTATTTCCTCCAAAACCAAATGAATTGGACAAAACAATGTTTATTTGTTTATTGGTAATCCATTCTGTTTTTGGTTCTAATAGCGTTTCTTTAATTGGTGTTGTATAGTTTAAATTAGGAAAAATAACATTGTGTTGAAGTGCTAAAACAGAAAACACCGCTTCTATAGCTCCTGATGCTGCCAATGTATGTCCAGTATATGCTTTTGTTGAACTAAAAGGCGGAATTTTATCTTTAAAAATAGTTTTGAGTGCTACAGATTCTGATAAATCATTGTTTGGAGTTCCTGTTCCATGTGCATTGATATAAGAAACTTCTTCTGGTTTTAATTTAGCTTTATCTAATGCTTGTTGAATTGCTAATGTTGCTCCTTTTCCATCGGGTGAGGAAGCTGTTTGGTGGTAAGCATCGGCTGCATTGCTCCATCCTACTAATTCTGCTAATGCTTTGTTTTTTGTAAGTTGAATACTTTTGTCATTTTCCAACACTAAAAACCCTGCACCTTCTCCTAAATTCAGACCTTTTCTGTTTTGATCAAAAGGTTTTACCCAATTTTCATCATAAATCATCAAGGATTTAAAGCCTTCTATTGTAAAACTAGTTAAGCTGTCAGTACCTCCTACCAAAACTCTATCTAATTTGTTTTGTTGAATTAATCTAGCGCCAAGCATAATGGCATTGGCTGCCGAAGAGCAAGCAGTAGAAAGTGTATTTATGTAGCCTGAAATACCTAATGCTGATGCTATTTTTTCTGTTGTATTTCCATTGTCATGGGTTACAATTAAAGAAATATCAGCTTGTTCTCCTTTTAGTTTATTGTTGTAATACTGTTCTGAGTTGTCCATTCCTCCAACTGATGTTGAGGATATAATTCCAGTTCTAATTAAGGTATTTGGATTGTTTTCAGCCCATGCCTCTTTTGCTGCAACCAATCCAAGTAAAGAGGTTCTTGAAATGGGTTTGCTTACCCCTAATTGCTGCTCCAATTCATCGTTTGTTTGTTGAACTTGACCTAACAGCAGCTTGTCTTTCTCAAAAAAATTAGTATTTTCTTTTATTCCAGAAATTTTGCTTTTTAATGATTGAAAGTTTTCATGCACATTTAATCCAATTGCAGATATTATTCCTATGCCTGTAATATTAACCTTCATCACTTCAAATCAACTTTTATAAATTACTTTTTATGTTTTGCAATGTAATCTGCCATGGTGTTGATTGATTGAAAAACACTTTTCCCTTCTTCTGGATTTAGAAGTTTGATGTTGTAATTGCCTTCCATTAAAACAATTAACTCAAGTGCATCAATGGAATCTAATCCTAACCCTTCACCAAAAAGGGGCATATCGTCAGCAATATCAGAAACACTAACGCTCTCCAAATTTAATTGTTCAATAATTTGTTGTTTTAATTGTAATTTAATATTGTCCATATTATTTTATTTTTTTAAGGTATATTTTATTTAATTGCTCTAAACTCAATTGTAAATTTAGTTGATTTACGTCTTCTTTTTCAACTAAAAACAAGAAAGTTTCATTGTTTTTTATCCAACCACACAAAACGGCTTCTTGGCATTTATTTAATAGCATATTACAATAACTTAAAAAATATGCTGCATCAAAATTTTCACTTACTGTAAAAACACTTTCTCCATACCATTTATTTCTGATAGCTATTTCGCCCAACAGAATATTAGGTAAGGTATAAACAAACAAAGCTGGGCTTGGCATTCCTCCATTTTGATAGGATTTCAGGAAATTAAGATCTGTTTCTGCACTTGAAATTGGGTTTGAAAACAACAATCCTACCTCATCATCTTTATAATTCAATAGTGCTAAATTATTATTCTTAATTAATTCAGCTCCTAAAAAAGCCGTTTTAGAAAGTCTATCCATTTTAAAAAACTTAGGATAATCCATTTCTAAGTAATTATATAATTGTTTAGTTATATCATCATCTGAGTCTTGTAATGCTATTTTTTTTCCATTAACCCAACATTCATCTGATAAAATATGACAGTATGATGTAATGTAATTTGTCATAATTTTCTAATAATTAATGAAGCATTGCAACCTCCAAACCCTGATGCTGTTTTTAGAATTGTATGCACTTCTGTTTCCAAGTTTTGAGTTAACACATTGAGTTCTTTTGATGTTCCTATTTCATCAAACCCCTCACTTTTTATTACTACATTATTTCTTAATGATTGGATGCAAATTGCAGTTTCAATTAGCCCCGAAGCGCCCAATGTATGTCCGAAATAACCTTTCAAACTATTGAGAGGAATATTAGTCATTCCTAATCTGTCGAAAGCAATGGATTCCATTTCATCATTAAAAATGGTGGCAGTTCCATGTGCCGAAATAAAGTCTATATTTTCCTTATCAACTCCAGCTAGTTTTAATGTTTTGGTTACCGTTCTAAAAAGTCCTTCTCCAGTTCGTGAAGGTCCTGAAATATGGTTCGCATCATTGGCTGATGTACCTTCTACAAACTCAAAAAAAGGTGCTTTAAAAACAGTTGAATCGGACGACATCAAAACACCTCCAGCTCCCTCTCCCAACGTAATTCCTTTTTTATTTTTATCAAAAGGTTTACAAGGTTCATCACTAATTGCATATAGCGATTGGAACCCATAAAGCACAAAGTCGCTCACGATATCCGCACCAACAACAAAAGCATTTTTATAGGTGTTTGATTGAATAAAATCATTAGCAACATTCATTGCCAACACACCAGAAATGCAAGCGTTTGATATAACAATTGGCGTGTGTTTCAACTTAAATTCTTTAATGAGTTGATGAACAGGTTGTATCATTGGTGATGATAAATTCTCTAAAATATCGGCTTTGGTGGTGCTTATAATTACTATCGTATCGTTTGCTTCAATAATTCTAGGTTTTGCTTCCTTGATTATTGATTGTAAGCATTGGGATAATAAGTAATAAAAGAAATTTTTGGGATTTTCTTCATTAATTTTAGATAGGTATAAGTCTTCTTTGCCAAAACCAATTTTTTCAACTTGTTTTATGCCACTCTTATTCTTCTTAATAGAATTAAAGTTTTCTTCAGCAGTTATTCCTAAAGGCGAAATAATATTTTCAGCACCTATAAATGTTTGCATGTGTTTATATTTTTATAGTTACACACCCCTGCCCCTCTCAAGAGGGGAATCCAACGCACAAAGCCTATAATCATTCTCCTGTGTGTTAAACTTTTTAGCATGGCTCGTTTCATTTTTTAACTCCAACTTTTTTCTCCCAATCTAAATAAAAAGTGGGAAATTGTAATTCTAATTCTCTTGATTTTTCTCTTAAAAAGACTTGTATTGTTCTTCCTTTTGCACTAATTAATTGCGTTGATAAATTAATAATTTCGTACTCAAAAATTATTTTAGCCGCTTTGCTAGGAATCATTTTAGTTATTATTTTTGCTCGTTGCCCATAATAAATTGGTGATTTATGGTTGATTTCCGATTTTACTATAGGAACAAAATAGTGGTGCGAATGAATTTCTAAATAGCTCATTCCATGTTTTTTTGCAAAGGCTTCCCTCCCATCTTCAAAATATTTCAGGTAGTTTCCGTGCCAAACAACTCCCATAGCATCGGTTTCGCTAAACCTAATATCAAACTCTAATTCGGCAATTAATTCTTTCACTGTACAACTATTTTCATTTCACATTCAACTAATAATTGGTTTTTACAAAAATTTTCTCCTTTCACTAAATACACATTTTCAAATTGATAGAGGTGCTTTATAATGGTAATAATTTCTGAATTTAATGTTGGTAAAGCGTGCACTTTTAATTTAGATATTGCTCCAATAAATCCAAGTTTTGGTTCACCTCCAACCTGTCTGTCCACATATCCAAAGCCTGCGGCAACTGTTTGAGCAATGTTTTCTATCAATGCAGGTTCTTGAAGTTTTTCATCTTTAAAAAAAATGTTATCTTTTCTCACTTGAAATGACGATTTAAACCCATGTTCATCTGCACTTATTAAATTATCAACCATAACAAAAGGTGCCTTTTGTGGTATTATTTCTGTGATATTTTCTTTATTTAATAACATTATTTATGTGTCTGTCTGTAAGGTCTAATTTATTTATAGTTTTTATTATTCGTGTTTTGACAAGGGGTCATGACCCCTTGTTGGATTACAACATAGAAGATTCTATTTATAAAAATCAAAATAATTAAACCATTGCTCGGGATGTGCTAAAATTTTATTTTCAAATTCCTTTACAAATTTTTCGGCTATTTCTTCTGGTGTTTGTTTATCTTTAATTGGTGTTGTTGCACTTAATAAATAATGATATCTTTTTTCTTTAACTGCAAAAACAAAAGTTACAGGAGCGTTAAATTTTGAAGCAACAATAAAAGGTCCTAATGGAAATTTTGCTTTTTTACCAAAAAAATCCAATTCAATAAATTTTGCTCCTTCTATATATCTATCAGCATGTATGGCAATAAATTCATTGTTAGACAGTGCATTGTGTATTTTAATTACGTGGCTTAAATCATTTCTAATTGGGATGATATTAAATTTTGAACCGCCTGTTGTAACTTCTAAATATTTTTTAATTTTTTTTTCTTCTTCATCCAACATCAACACATTAATAGTTGATGTAATTCTGGAAGTTAAAAGATTCCCTGCGGTTTCCCAATTACCAACATGAGCACTTAACAAAATTCCTCCTTTCCCTTCGTTTCGTAAATCAATTAAGCATTGCTCATTGTTGAAATCGAAAGTGAATTTTTTATCTTTTCCTATCAAAAATGCAGCTCTGTCAACCAAAGTTTGACCAAAATAAAAAAAATTTTCTCTTGTTATTTTTTTCGCTTTTTTGATGTCAAATTTTAAGCTGTTCAAGTAAAATTCTTCAATAGAATTTCTACTTTTTGTGTCAAATTTATAATAAAAATAAGTAACCGCTTTTAGTAAAAAATAAGTAGATGGTAATCCAAAAATCTTTATAACACTCAAAAATATTCGATACCCCAGCACACTGCCTTTACTTTTACCACTCCATTTGCTCATTTATTATTTTTCGGCTAATTTTTTTTCTACAAGCGTATAAAAATCATCAAAAGTAGCTATACCAACAAAATCTTCACCAGTTACTTTAAACCCAAAATTTTCTTCAATAACCACTACTAAATCTACATAATCTAAACTATCTAAATCAAGCGTTTCTTGTAAATTAGCATCAGGTTGAATTTTAGATTTATCAACTTCAAATTCATCGGATAAAAAATCCTTTACCGTTTCTATTATGGTTTCTCTATTCATTAATCTATCTTTTTAATAATTAAACTGGAATTAGTTCCTCCAAAACCAAATGAATTTGAAAGGAAACAGTTTATTTTTTGTTGCTTAGTTTCTGCAATAATATTAATTTTTACTGAGGTATCATCAGGATTTTCAAAATTTATGTTCGGAGCAATGAAATTATGTTGCATCATCAACATGGAATACACTACTTCACTGGCTCCAGCCATCCAACATTCGTGTCCGGTCATTGATTTGGTTGAACTTACGGCAACTTTTCCTCCAAAAACTCCATGAATAGCCTCTGCTTCAACACTATCTCCTGCTGGAGTTGATGTTGCGTGAGCATTGATATAATCAATTTTATTAGCATCGATATTGGCTTGTTTTAATGCCATATTTAATGAACGATGTTGTCCATCGATGTTTGGATTGGATAAATGATCTCCGTTTGATGAAAATCCGTAACCTATCAATTCGCCTAAAATAGGTGCACCTCTCTTAATTGCAGATTCGTAAGATTCTAAAATTACTGTTGCGGCTCCTCCACTGGGAATTAAGCCATCTCTGTCTCTGTCAAATGGTCTGGAAGCTTTGGTTGGAGTAGATTCTTTAATGGAAAAAACGCTTAATCCATCAAAACTACCCATTGCTGTTGGGTTAATTTCTTGAGCTCCACCACAAATCACACGTTCTTGTAAGCCTTGTTTTATTAACAAATATCCCATTCCTATGGAATGTGAGCCTGAGGCACAAGCTGCACTCAATGTGAAATTTATTCCTTTTAATTTAAAAATTGTTGAAATGTTCATGTTAACAGTACAATTCATATTTTGAAATATAGCACCGCTTCCAACAAGGGTTGTATCATTTTTCTCTCTAATTCTATCAATAGTTTCTCCAACTGAGCCAGCTGTACTATCATTGCCATAGATTAATCCTGTTTCAGTTTTTTCTAAAAAATCTATATCTAATCCTGCATTTTCAACGGCTTCTTTTGTTGCCATATAGGCATACATTGCCGGTTGGTGCATTCCTATTCGTTGTCTTCTCGATAAAAATTGAGTTAAATCTGGGTCTTTTACCATTCCTGTCAGTGCCGACCTAAAACCGAAATCTTTTCTTATTTCATCGTAAATGATACCACTTTTTCCTTGAAATAAGGAATCTCTTACCTCATTTAAGTTTTCACCTAAACAAGAATAGATTCCCATGCCTGTTATTACAACTCTATGTTCCATTATGAATAAATTCCTCCGTTAATATTAATAATTTCTCCCGTTATGTATGCTGCTTTTTCTGATGCTAAAAAACTAACTAAATGTGCTACTTCTTCGGGGTTTCCAAAACGATTTAAAGGGACTAATTGTTTATATTCATCTTCATTAAATTCAGCTGTCATATCGCTTTTAATAAAACCAGGAGCAACTGCATTAACGGTTATGTTTCGTTTTGCTACTTCTTGAGCCAAGGCTTTTGTTGCCCCTATCATTGCTCCTTTTGCTGCTGAATAATTAGTTTGACCAGGAACTCCTTTTAATCCTGATAAAGATGCAATATTGATTACTCTTCCCTGTCTTTTTCGTAACATAGGTTGAATTAATTTTTGTGTAACATTAAACATTCCTTTTGCAGAAACATCTATCACATCATCCCAATCTTTTTCGGGCATCCACATAAAAAGTCCATCTCTGGTAATCCCAGCATTGTTAACCAAAACGCTTATAAATTTATCTTGATTTTTAGCAAACCATTCATCTAAAGCTTTATCCACATTTTCTTTATCTTGCACATTAAATTTAAGAATTTCGGCAGTGCCTCCATTTTTAACAATTTCACTTAATGTTTCTTCTGCAGCTTTTTCATTAGAAGAATAATTGATTAAAATATGTAAGTCATTATCCAAGGCTAGTTGAATTGCAATTGCTTTTCCTAATCCTCTTGATGCTCCTGTTATTAATGCACAATTTTTCATATGTTGATTCTATTGTTTTTTATATGTATCCCGATAGTTCCGATAGCTATCGGAATCGGGAGGAATACACCATATTATCTTCATCACTTGTTGTATGCTTTTGCACGTGGCTATTTCATATCAAACGAGTGAATTTTCTTTTATAAATTTAGTTACATGATGTATTGCCTCTGCTTGAGAAATATCATCGGTTATAAAAGTAGCTATTTTTCTAATTTTAGCATATACTTTTTTTGTTTTAGATGATAATCCTAACTTTTCATCTTCGCTAAGTAAATCTATTGCTTGACAAATAGCCATTAAATGAATTGCCATAACTTGATACGTATTTTCCAACACTTGCCTTGCCATCAACGCACTATTTGTTCCCATGCTCACTAAATCTTGATTGTCGTTGTTGTTTGGAATACTATGAACATACATAGAATTACTCAACGCTTGACTTTCGGCAGTTGTTGATGTAGCAGTGTATTGTATGCCTTGAAATCCAAAGTTTAAACCGAGTTTACCTGCATTTAAAAATGGAGGAAATTTATCATTTAATCGATGGTTTAATAAAAAGTTTAATTGGCGTTCCATTAGCATGGATAGTTTTGTTAAACTAATTTTCACCTTATCCATTTCTAATGAAATATAATCTCCATGAAAATTACCTCCATGAAAAACATTTTGGACATCTAAATTTATAATTGGATTATCGTTCGTAGAATTTAGCTCATTTTCCACAACATTTTCGGCATAATTAAGCGTGTCAATTATGGGGCCTAAAATTTGCGGCACACACCGAATGGAATAATACTCTTGTATTTTCTTTTTAAATTCTCTTCGTTGTAATTCAGCATCGTCTTTAAATAGTTCTTCTCGTTTTCTAATTAGCTTGCTATCTTTCAAAAACTCCCTCATTTCTTTGGCAATGTAATTTTGACCGGGATGCAACTTCACTGCATTTAATTCTTTAGAAAAAGAATCGTCAAAAGATTCAATAATTTCATTAATTATTGATGAGGCTGTGATTGCATGCGTTAATAATCTTTTGGCATAAGTAAGATTAACAACGGCTATTCCTGTCATGCAAGATGTTCCGTTAATAATTCCTAAGCCATCTCTTAAATTTAGTTTTAGTGGTTCTATTTTATGTTTTTTTAATACCTCACTTGTTTTAACTCGCTCGTTATTTTCATACACATATCCTTCACCTATCAATGCTAAAGCTAAATGAGAAAGTTGAACCAAATCGCCACTAGCTCCTACGCTTCCATGTTCGAATATTTCTGGTATAATGTTATGTTTTAGAAATAGATGCAACTGTGAAACAACTTCAGGGCTAATTCCTGAATTTCCCTGTAGAAACGCATTTAACCGTGCTAAAATAACACTTCTTACATAAGTTGGAGAAAGCACATTTCCAGAGCCACTGGCATGACTTCTAATTAAATTATATTGCAATTGATTCAGTTCTTCTGGCTCTATTCTAAATTGAGCCATTGGTCCAAAACCTGTATTAATTCCATATATAATTTTGTCTTTAGAAAAAGAAGTTAAAAAAACAAAAGATTTTTTTATGGTTTCGATGGTGTGTTGAGTTAACTCAATATCCTTTCCTTTAAAAACAATTTGTTGGGCTTGTTCTATTGTTAATCTTTGCATTTGCTATTTAGACAGGTTTTAAATAAAAGGGACAAATGTATATATTTTAACAAACTTTATAAAAATTATTTTGAGCTATTAGAAACTTAAATTCTTAATTATTTTAATAAAATGTTGATAATAAATTGTTTATCTTATTTTTTAATTGAATTTATTTATATTGAATAAACACTAAATTATTATAGAAATTTAATTTAGTTTGCATATTGAAAAAAATAGTCAAAATTTGTTAAAATGCTAGGAAAAGGAATAAATCAGCTTATCTATTTCTTATCTAACCGAAAATATGTTTTCGGATTACTAATTATTGCCATTTTAAGTGTGCTTTCTTACGGTGTCTCTAAATTAAGTTTGAATGAAAATATTTTTTCAACCTTTCCAAAGGGAAATGCTTACGCTAACTTTTTTAAATTTATTGATCAAGAAAATTTAAGCAATCAACTCATTATTTCTATTGCTGTTTCCGAAACAGCTGAGGAAGAAATTGAAAATCTCACTACCATTTTTTCAGATTCCATTTCAACTTCTGTTCAAGACTTAATAAGCAATTTGGTTGTTCAACGACCAGATGTTGAAAAAGAAGTATATGCTTATTACCACCAAAATTTCCCTGTTTTCATTTCAGATGCTTATTATGAATCGATTGAAAATAAAATTTTAGAAGATACAATTAGAGCAAGTTTAATTCATGCTCAGCAAAACTTATTATCGCCTAGTGGTTTTGTTTTAAAAGCGTTTATACTTAATGACCCGCTTTATATTTCGAGTGATTTTTTTAAAACACTTGAAAAAAACACCAATTTTTCAAACATTACCATTGAAAATGGGTTTGTTTTTTCGGACGATAAAAAGTTTCTTTTTATCACTGCCCGGCCCAATTTTGCTATTTCAGACAATAAAAAAAATGTGGCATTGTATGAAGGGTTGAATCATTTTAAATCGAAATGGAACTCCATTCATCCAGAAAACACGATGGACTATTTTGGCACATTTATGATAAGTGCTGAAAATAGTGTTCAAATAAAAAAAGATTCTTTTTTAACCATTATAATTACGTTAATTAGCATCCTCTTTATTCTTTTTGTGGTTTACCGAAAGTTATTTATTCCAATATTTTTCATGCTTCCTGTTCTTTTTGGCGGCTTGTTTGCACTAGGATTCATTGGTTTTTTTAAAGGTGAAATTTCTGGAATTTCACTGGCAACCGGAGCTGTAGTTTTTGGAATTGTAATTGATTTCTGCTTTCATTTTTTCACGCATCTGCAACATTCAAAATCAATTGAAGAAACAATTAATGATATTGCTTTTCCATTATTAACAGGTGGAGCTACAACATTTATGGCTTTTATAGCTCTTTTGTTTACCAACTCAACTATCCTTCAAGATTTTGGTTTGGTTGCCGCATTAAGTATTTTAGGTGCTTTGTTTTTTACATTAATTTGCTTGCCGGTTATATTAAAATTAATAAAATTCAAACCTACCGAAATAAGCACCCTAAATTTTAATATTCCGATAACATTTTCAAAAAAAACTAACTCCATTTTGTTGGTTATAATACTAATTTTAACAGGTTTTTTCCTTTATCATTCTTTCAATGTGAAATTTGATGGAAACATTGATAATCTAAGTTATCATCAACAAGATTTAAAAGATAAGGAAGAAAAATTTGTTGGAATAAATCCTGAAAATGAAAAGAAACTATTCGTTTTTGCTGAAGCAACCACTTTTGAACAAGCCAATATTTCTAATTACAACCTCTACCAAAAAATTCAACAATTAGAAGCTGAAAATAAAATAAAATCATCTTTATCAATAAGTAAATTTATTATTCCTGATTCCATAGCAACACATAAATTTTCAGTTTGGGAGAATTTTTGGTCAACTCGTAAAAAAGACTTATTTACCACTTTTAATCCCATTTCTGATAGTTTAGGTTTTAGCGAAAATGCTTTTAACTCTTTTAGAAATTGGATTTCAGATTCAACAACGCTAAACCATGTTAATATTGATAATGAACAGTTGATAAAATTATTTGAAATAGATAAACTCATCAATATAAAACCCGAAAAAACAACCATTGTAAGCTCAATTATTGTTGATAAAAAATTTATTGCTGAAGTGCAAACGGAAATTGAACAAATAAACAATGTGTTTGTCTTTAATAAATCTGAAATTGCGGTTGATTTGTTAGCAACCGTTAAAAATGATTTTAATTTTATTCTACTCGTTACTTCATTATTGGTTTTCTTTAGTTTATTAATCATTTATGGAAGAATAGAATTGACGCTTTTCACTTTTATTCCAATGGTAATAAGTTGGATATGGATTTTAGGATTAGCTTCTATTTTCAATATCAATTTCAATTTTGTAAATATTGTTATCGCTACATTCATTTTTGGTTTAGGTGATGATTTTAGTATTTTTATAACAGATGGATTATTAACCAAATACAAATACAAAAAGAACTCTTTAAATGCTTACAATCAAGCAATTGTTTTATCTGCAATAACCACTATGGTTGGTTTAGGAGTACTATTTTTTGCCAAACATCCGGCAATCAATTCAATATCTATTATTAGTGTACTTGGAATTGGATGCATCTTATTTATCTCAATAGTTGTGCAACCGTTGTTATTTAATTTGTTTATACAAAACAGAGTAAATCACAAAAAAACACCTGTTTCATTCATTGCATTTATTGTTTCAGTTTTTGAATTTTCGTGGTTTGTTGTAGGTTGTTTAGTCGCTTATGTTGTGTTGCTTATTTTACTTTTATTGCCAATACCTAAAAAAAATAAGCGTTATTTATTAAATTCCGTACTTTCAATTTCTGCGGGAAGCGTAATTTATTCAGCATTTCACGTTAAAAAAAGAATCTTCAATAAAGAAAATTTAGATTTCAAAAAACCCTCCATTATTATTTCTAATCATACTTCTTTTTTAGACATTTTACTGCTAATTATGCTCACTCCAAAAGTTATTATTGTAGTAAAAGACTGGGTTTACAATTCCATATTGTTCGGTCCTATTGTTCGATATGTTGGATATATTTACATAGGCAAAAGCCCTGAAGAAAACTTAAAAATTATACAATCTAGAATTGATAATGGATATTCTATCGTTATTTTTCCTGAAGGAGCCAGGTCAGAAAATGACACGATAAGGAGGTTTCATAAAGGAGCATTTTTCTTGGCTCAAGAATTAAATTTAGACATTACACCGGTGTTAATTCATGGAGCTTCTTATGTGTTGCCAAAATCAGAATATTTTGTTAAACATGGTTCGTTAAATATAAAAATACTCCCTCGAATTAAAGCCAACAACCTCACTTGGGGAGATGATTTCGGACGAAGAACAAAATCTATTTCAACTTATTATAAAAAAGAATTTTTACAATTTAAAGATGAGCAAGAAAATAGTGCCGGATTGTTTTCAAGAGTTTTTGCAAATTATGCTTATAAAGGACCTGTTACTGAATGGTATATAAAAATAAAATGGAAAATGGAAGCCAAAAATTATGATTTTTATAATACCTTACTTAAAGATAAAAACACCATTTTAGATGTGGGTTGTGGCTATGGTTATTTGTCTTACTTTCTACATTATAAAGATGAAAATAGGCAACTAATAGGATTGGATTACGATGCCGAAAAAATTAGTATTGCAGCCAACGGATTTGACAAAACTGACAATTTAAAATTTGAATATGCCAATGTGTTGGACTATACTTTTGAAAAGCAAGATGCAATTTTATTAAATGACGTTTTACACTATTTTTCAGAAGAAAAACAACTTCAACTGCTCAAAAAATGTGCTTCAAATTTGAATGAAAAAGGAATTATTTTAATTCGTGATGGCATTACCGATTTTAGCGAAAAACATAAAAACACAGAGCTTTCGGAAAAACTATCTACCAAATTTTTTGGTTTTAATAAAAAAGAAGAAGATTTTCATTTTTTTTCTTCAAAATATATTTACACCTTTGCTCAAGAAAATGGATTTACCTGTGAGTTAATTCAACATTCAAAAAAAACATCTAACGTACTTTTTATCTTAAAAAAATCATAAAATATGTCTTTCAATAAAAAAGAATATGATTTTGTAATCATTGGCAGTGGTTTAGGAGGGTTGGCGTGTGCTTATATTCTTGCTTCGGAAGGCTATCGTGTTGTTGTGTTAGAAAAAAACCATCAAATTGGTGGCAATCTTCAGGTTTTTAGCAGAGATAAATGCATTTTCGATACAGGTGTACATTACATTGGTAGTTTAGACGAAGGTGAAAACTTACATCAATTTTTCAAATATTTTGGATTGATAGGAAAACTAAAATTAAAAAAATTGGATGAAGATGGTTTTGATGTTATCCGGTTCAATGATGGCAAAACATTTAAACATGCTCAAGGATACGATAATTTCAAAAAAACACTATTAAAAGATTTTCCAGATGAAGCAGCAGCAATAAACGAATATTGCAACAAATTACAAGCTACTTGTTTGGATTTTCATTTATATAACTTAAAAACCATTACAACCTCAACGCACCTCGATAATTTAGATTTACTGAGTATAAATGCTTATGATTATATTGCCTCCATCACTTCAAATAAATTGTTGCAAAATGTGTTGGCTGGCACCAATGGATTGTATGCCGGAATAAAAGAAAGCACACCTTGGTATGTACATGCCTTAGTAATAAATAGTTATTTAATAGGAGCTTATCGGTTAGAAGATGGAGGTTCTCAAATAGCCATACATTTGAGTAAGTCTATTCGTGAAATGAAAGGTGAAATATACAAACGAAAAGAAGTTGTTGGGGCTAATTACAATGAAGTGGGTAAGATTAGCGAAGTAATTCTTAGCACTGGAGAAACAGTAAGAGGAAAACATTTTATTTCCAATGCTCATCCATCAACAACCATAGATATTTTTGGAGAAGACAAATTCCTAAAGGCATACACAAAACGAGTACAAAATTTAGAAAACTCCTCCTCCTCATTTATAGTTCATATCGTTTTTAAAGAAAAAAGTTTTCCTTATTTGAACTACAATATCTATCAATTTAAAACTGATGATGTTTGGGATAGTATTAATTATACCCAAGAAAATTGGCCAAAAGCATATTTTGCCTGCACTCCAGCCAGTTCAAAAAGCAAAAAATTTGCCGAAAGTATGTCTGTTATGGTTTATATGGATAGTGAGGAAACTAAAAAATGGGCAAACACAAAAAATACAATAGCAAATAAAGGGGATAGAGGAAAAGACTACAAAGAATTTAAACACCAAAAAGAGCAAAAAATAATTGATGTTCTCGAAGAAGATTTTCCAGGTATAAAATCAAAAATAAAAAGTGTACATAGCTCAACACCACTTACTTTTAGGGATTATATAGGAGATAAAACTGGAGCAATGTACGGAATTATTAGAGATTGTAATAATCCCATCAAAACATCAATCAATTCAAAAACAAAAATTAAAAATTTATCATTAACAGGTCAAAACATTGTGCTTCATGGCATATTAGGAGTTACCATAGGTGCTTTTGTTACTTGTTTTGAATTTTTAGATAAACATCAATTAATTAATAAAGTAAAAAATAGCTAACATGCAAGTTTATGATGTAGTAGTTATTGGAGCTGGTCCAGCAGGAGCTGTTGCCGCTGCCTATTTGAATAAAATGAAAAAAAATGTGTTGGTTCTTGAAAAAGAAACCTTTCCGAGATTTGTTATCGGAGAAAGCCTTCTCCCGCATTGCATGGATCACCTTGAAGAAGCTGATTTACTTGAAGCAGTAAAAAAAATTGGATTTCAAAAAAAAACAGGTGCTGCATTTTATAAAGAAGATGCTAAATGTGATTTTTTATTTTCGGAACAGCATACAAAAGGTTGGGAATGGACGTGGCAAGTAAAACGAGCATTATTTGATAAAACTTTAGTTGATGAAATTCAGAAAAAAGGCGTTGAAGTTCGTTTTAATTCAACCGTAAAAAAAGTTAAATTTTCTTCTGATACACAATTGGTTGAATATGAAGATGAATATGGAAACAACACAATCCTAAAAGCAAAATTTGTTATTGATGCCAGTGGTTATGGAAGAGTATTACCCTCATTGTTAGATTTGAATGAACCTTCTGATTTAGAAACCAGAGGAGCCATATTCACGCATGTTGTTGATAAAAACAGAACAGAAAAAGCAGGTAACAATATCTTTATTCATGCTTTTAACGATAATGAAGCATGGTTGTGGGCAATTCCTTTTTCCGATGGACAAACCTCCGTTGGTGTTGTAGGAAAAAATGAATTAATCAAAGAATTTTCATTAAACAACGGTGAGAAATTTAAAAACTTTATACAAAATTTCGAAAACTTAAAAGGGCGTTTTACTGATCTTTCACTCGTATTTGAGCCACGCACCATATTAGGTTATTCCATAGGAGTGAAACAAATGTATGGCAATGGTTATGTATTATGTGGAAACAGTACGGAATTTTTAGACCCTGTTTTTTCTTCAGGTGTAACATTGGCAACTTATTCAGGCTTGTTGGCTGCAAAATTAACCTACCAACAACTTTCTGGTAAACAAGTAGATTGGGAAACGGACTACGAAAATGAAGTAAAAAAAGGAGTAAATGTTTTTAGAAGCTATGTGCAAGGCTGGTATAATGGAGATTTGCAAACCATCTTTTTTTCAGATGAAATTAATCCAGAAATAAAAAAACAAATTTGCTCTGTTTTGGCTGGCTATGTTTGGGACACAACAAATCCATTCATCAAAAAACACAAAACAATATTACCAACTTTAGCTAAAGTGGTGCGTTTAAAACAGTCTATTTAGAGTTTGTCCATAATGTCCGATATCTTCGTTATTCTCGAACATTACTCACAATATTAAATTGTTTTTTAGTTGTGTTCGTGAGTTCGCTTCGCTCAGTTCTAAACCAAACTCTCGACTTTATGGACAGACACTATTTAGTTGTTTTTTTAATAATTACTAAAGACGATTGAAATTGATTTTTGGATATAATGTAGCTATACTCGACCAAATAAAAAGTATTAATTTCGTTCATTACACTCCAAATTAGCAGCTCATGTTCAAACTTCATTTATTTTTATTTCTAAAACTTCCTAATGCCTTTTTTTCAGGCGTTCGAGTAAAATCATTGCAAGAAAACAGTTGTATTACTTCTGTAAAACATCGGTGGATAAACCAAAATCCTTTTGGCTCTATCTATTTTGCAGTATTGGCTATGGCTTCAGAACTAAGTACTGGAGCTTTGGTACTCCAGAAAATTAAAACCAGCAACAAAAAAGTATCTATGTTGGTTACACATCAAAAAAGTACTTTTCTGAAAAAAGCCAAAGGGCAAATTAATTTCACTTGCACAGATGGAAAATTAATTGACGAAGCTTTAAACAAATCAATAGAAACTGGTGAAGGGATTTCTTTTTGGATGAAATCCACAGGAATAGATGAAGAAAATGAAGTGGTAACAGAAATGAAATTTGAATGGAGCTTGAAAGTGAAAAATATTTCCTGAATTAAATAACTCTCAACTCTAAGTACTTAAGGCATTCCTAAGTACTTTACCTCTACTCCAACTTCTTATAATAATACAACTCATGCTCTACCAATTCTGGGTGAAAAATTTTAATCAAGTCTTTCAACACAATATGTGGATTAATTACTCCTGATTCCCAATAATCATTCCCTGCGGCTGCATTTTCCCTCAAATTATTATTATAAATTTGTTGTTGTTTCAATGCCTTGAAGTTCTGTAATACCTTATCTGTTTCAATAATTTCATGAATGGAATGATACGCATTCACATTCAACCAAAAATCAGCATTCAATGCTTCATCTAAAATAATTTCTTTGCTTTTCACAAAGCTTCGTTCTTCCTGATTATCTGCCCACAAATAAGTTGCTCCAGCATCTTTAAAAAGTTGAGCTTGAAAAGACAATCCTCCAGGCACATACCAAGCTCCATTCCATGGTATGCCTGAAAAAACAGTTGGTTTATTTTTAATTTTACTTGTTATTTCAAGTAATTTCAGATATTCTTGTTCTATATTATTAAAAATAGAATCGGCTTTGTCTTCTTCATTATAAAATGCAGCTATAAATTTTATCCATTCAGCTTGTCCTAATGGGTGATTTTCCAAGTATTCTGCATTCAAAACTGTGGTTAACCCCATTGCTTTTAACTTATTAATTTTTGTTGTTGAAGTTTGGTCTATTCCATAAGCCATAATTACTTCTGGATTCATATTTACTAATAACTCATAATTTACAACTTCATGCTGTCCTACTTCATTAATTTCTTTGTTTTCAATTCTTTTCTTTATTGCTGGGCTACTCACATAATTACATCCAGAGAGACCAATAATTGAATTTTGTAATCCTAATTTTTCTAAAAAAGCTATGTGAGTTAAACTCAAACAAGCTATTGATTTTATTGGTGTTTTAATGAATATACCATCAATACTCAATGGTTTTTCATTTTTATAAAGCACATATTTTATAGGTTTATTTTCGCCTTTCCAAGCCGAATGAAGCGTTATGACTTTAAAATCATCAAAATATACAATACTAAATCCTTTGGCATAAGAAACAATATGTTTCTGAATAGATTTTCCATCTAATCCATCTGTTTCTTTTTTTGCTTCTTCACAAGCGTTTAGAAATAAAATAAGACATGAAAACGTAAAAACATACCTGCACCAAAGTTTAAAATCGGAGTTTGTCATTAATCGAGTGATTGAAGTGATGCATTAGAAAGTTCTACCATTTTAGCAAATTCTTTGTTTTTTTTATTTGAAAGCGTACTAAAAATTAACATTTTATTATCTTTTACCGAGAAAAAAACCTCGTCTTTAAGCAAAGAATTTTAGTATTTTTGTATAAAGCGAAGTTACAGAAAAAAATCACATTGCTTGTGTGATTGTATATTACATTGTATGAACAATAAACAGGATACTAATTATTGTTAGCTAATGGACTTCAAGAATCTACCTTAATTATAAATAGGATTACAATGATAAAAAACTTATAAATAAAGTATATTTTTGTAATATGTAATGTTAGTTAACATTATTTAGTGAAAAAATAAAACTTTGATAACAGAAAATAATGAAAAAAAAAAATGAATCTTTTTTGATTGTACAATTAATATTGTGCGTCTTAATTTCAAATATAAATTATAGTGCAAAAACATTGCTAACTAGTTCTTTTTCTAATGAAAGTTTGTTTGTAAATATTGATAGTTCAGATATATCACTGGATAAAATTAATATGATTATTAATTTCGGAAAAGAATATTTGGGAAAACCTTATCGCCACAAGCTTCCTGATGGTAATATCCTAGATTGTTCAGGTTTTATTAGTTATGTATATGGACACAATGGGTTAGATTTGCCCAAATCATCAGCTTCTATTGCGAATGTTACAGAAAAGATAAACTTGTCAGAAGTTAATAAAGGAGATTTGATGTTTTTTAAAGGGAGAGATATCAAAAATGAAAAAATAGGTCATGTTTCTATGGTTACTTCAGTAGATGGTGGTATAATTGAGATGATGCATAGTTGTGTTAGAGGTATAATTGTAGAGAAATATAATAGCAACGAATATTATACCTCTAGACTTTTATATATAGGAAGACTACCTCAATTAACTTCATTAGAGTCTTTAATATTTGATTCAAAAGAAATTGCTATAGATTCAGTAAAGATGAATACAGATAAAAATGAAACTATTATAATGGATTATTCAATAAGTTCTGATTCTATTAATTTTAAACCCAAGACTGTTAAAATAATTGGAGTGGGTGATATAATGATAGGCACAAATTATCCTAATAGCAGTTATTTACCGCCTAATGACGGAAAAAATATTTTACAACCAGTAAAAGAGATTGTTAATAAAGGGGACATATCGTTTGGTAACTTAGAAGGTGTTTTTTTAACAGGCGAAGGTACTGTTAAAAAATGTTCAAACCCAGATGTTTGTTATGCCTTTAAAATGCCAGATCACTATGTTGATTACTTAGTAGAAGCAGAGTTTAATTTATTAAGTATAGCCAATAATCATATCAGAGATTTTGGAAGTGTTGGCACAGCAAACACGATAAGAATTTTAAAAGAAAAAGAAATTTCGTATGCAGGTTTGGAAGAGTGTCCGTACACAACTTTTGAAAAAAATGGAATTAAGTATGGTTTTGTAGCTTTTGCTCCTAATACTGGCACTATAAGAATTAATGATTATTCAAATGCAAGAAAAATAATTTCTCATTTAGATACAGTTAGTGATATTGTAATAGTTTCCTTTCATGGTGGGGCAGAAGGTTCTGCTAAGAATCATATCACCAGAGAATATGAGATATTTTTAGGTGAGAATCGTGGAAATCCTTATGAATTTGCAAGAATGGCTATTGATGCTGGTGCAGATGTTATTTTCGGTCACGGACCTCATGTTACAAGAGCAGTAGATTTATATAAGGATAGATTTATTGCATATAGTTTAGGTAATTTTGCTACCTATGGTCGATTTAATCTTTCTGGACCTAATGGTATTAGTCCAATCATTGAGTTAGATATAGATAAAAATGGAAAATTTATAAAGGGTAAAATTTATTCTATTAAACAAACTGGCGAAGGAGGACCTGTTGTTGATTATAATAACAATGCTTTGAAAGAAATTATAAAATTGACAAAAGTTGATATTCCAGAATGTAAACTTATCATTAACAATGATGGAAGTATTTTTAAAGAAATTAACTAACGAAACTTAATATAAATTTTGGTTACTACTCAGGTAGGTACATTTAATTGTAACATCTTAATATTTAATATTTTATGATTATTTTTAACGAAGTCTTACAAAAATGGTTAAAATAATATATGTTTGATTATTAAGTACATACAAAATATTGACAATCAAAATATTAGATACATGAGTAGTAACAAATTTTGTAAACAGATAGCTATTAAGTTTTTAATTTTTAATTAAATCGTAATTTATCATCTTAGCCAAGTCCGAGATATTTAATAGCAGATTTTTCCGTTTTTAATGCCATCTTAAACATATTTTTTGAAAGTAAAAACAACATTAAAGTTTAAAATAGGACTTTATTATTAATCAAATGATTGTGTTGGTGTATTAGAAAGTTCTACCATTTTAGCAAATTCTTCGGGCGATAGATCATTAAAATAAAAATTTACAGGATTAATAGGAATATCATTTTTTCTCACTTCATAATGGCAATGAGGTCCAACGGATTTTCCTGTACTTCCTACATACCCTATCACGTCACCTCGCTTTACCTTTTGCCCAACTTTAGCACTGATTTCACTCATGTGAGCATAAAGGGTAATGTAGCCATATCCATGATTAATTCGTACATGATTTCCATATCCCGTAGCTTCAGCATCCGCCTGAATAACCGTTCCATCACCCGTTGCATAAATTGGAGTACCTGTTGAAGCACTAAAATCCATACCTGCATGAAATTTAGTTGTTTTATAAACAGGGTCGGTTCTATAACCAAAACCACTTGCCATTCGGGTTAAATCTTCATTAGATACAGGCTGAATTGCAGGAATTGATGCTAACATTTTTTCTTTATTCTTTGCCATTTTAAATACTTCATCAAATGATTTTGATTGAATGTACAATTGTTTTGAAAGTTGATCAATTTTCTTTGTTGTTGAAATAATTAAATCTGCATTGCTAAAACTTTCTAATTGTTCATATCGATTCACTCCTCCAAAGCCAGCTCTTCTAATTTCAGTAGGAATAGGTTCTGCTTCAAAAATTACACGATAAATGTTATCATCACGTTTTTGAACGTCTTCCAAAACAACATTAATTTTTTCCAATTTTTTATTCAGCAATTCATACTGACTAATAAGTTGGGCATTTTCTATTTTTAGTTGCTTTTCCTTCGGAGAATCCACAAATGAATAAACAACACCATATATAATAACTCCAACAACAAAACTTGCACTAAGAAAATAAAACGATCTTGCTAATTTTTGTTTCCAAGTTAGCTTAATTTTGTCGTAACTTAATGTATGTGGATTGTATCTGTATTTTACTTTTGCCATTCCAATTTATGTACTACTTTTGACAAATATAATAATTTTAATAGCAGATATTCTTTCAGTAGAAATTTTAGTATTTATTTAACACTTTCAACAACTATGAAATCTCAAGAAATTCGTGATACTTTCCTAACGTTTTTCAAACAAAAAAACCACAAAATTGTAGCTTCTGCTCCTATGGTGATAAAAAATGACCCTACGTTGATGTTTACCAATGCCGGAATGAATCAGTTTAAAGATTTGTTTTTGGGCAATTCTCCTATTGTGCACAAAAGAATTGCTGACACCCAAAAATGTTTGCGTGTTTCGGGTAAGCACAACGATTTAGAAGAAGTGGGTGTAGATACGTATCATCATACTATGTTTGAGATGTTAGGCAACTGGAGTTTTGGAGATTATTTTAAAAAAGAAGCGATAGAATGGGCTTGGGAGTTGTTGGTAGATATATATAAAATTGATAAAAACAGGTTGTATTTTACCGTTTTTGAAGGCGATGCAGCAGATGGAACTCCTGAAGATACGGAAGCTTTTGGGCTTTGGAAAGATCTTTTAGAAAAAAACGGACTGACAACGGATAAAATTTTAAAAGCCAATAAAAAAGATAACTTTTGGGAAATGGGCGATACAGGCCCATGTGGTCCTTGTTCTGAAATTCATGTGGACATTAGAAGCGATGAAGAAATTGCTAAAATTCCAGGGAAAGACTTGGTAAATAACGACCATCCACAAGTTATTGAAATATGGAATTTAGTGTTTATGGAGTTTAACCGTATGGCTGATGGAAAATTAAAACCACTTCCTGCCAAACATGTGGATACAGGAATGGGTTTTGAACGATTGGCAATGGTGTTGCAAGGTAAAAAATCGAATTACGATACCGATGTTTTTTCTCCATTAACCGACAAAATAGCTCAGATTTCGGGTATTCCTTATAAAAACTCTTTAGATACACAACATAAAACAGACGTAGCTATTCGTGTTATTGCCGACCATGTGAGAGCAGTTGCTTTTTCTATTGCAGACGGACAATTACCTTCAAACAATGGAGCCGGATATGTTATTCGTAGAATTTTAAGAAGGGCCATCAGATATGGATACAGTTTCCTAAACCTTAAAGAGGCTTTTATTTATGAGTTGGTAGAAATTTTAGTTCAACAAATGGGAGCATTTTTTCCTGAGTTGGTTAATCAACAAGAATTAATTACAAATGTGATTAGAGAGGAAGAAGAAAGTTTTTTAAGAACATTGGCTAAAGGAATTCAACGTTTTGAAAATTATGTAGCTAATTCTAAAGATAAAAAGATTGATGGTCCATTTGCTTTTGAGCTGTACGATACCTTTGGTTTTCCTAAAGATTTAACAGAATTATTAGCCAAAGAAAATGGGTTCGAATTTGGTTTTGAAGAATTTGCTAATGAATTGTTGAGACAAAAAGAGCGTTCAAGAGCAGCAACAACGCTTAAAACGGGAGATTGGGTTGACAATCCAAGTGATGCTTCAGAAAATGAGTTTGTAGGTTACGACACTACAAATGTTGATGATATTGTTATTACAAGATTCCGTAAAGTAAGTGTTAAAGATGAAGATTTTTATCAATTAGTTTTTAATAAAACACCATTTTATCCCGAAGGTGGTGGACAAGTTGGTGATACTGGTTACATCAAAAATAAATTTGAACAAATTGAGATTATTGATACTAAAAAAGAAAATAACTTAATTGTACATATTACTAAAACACTTCCTGAGCATTATAGTGATGGTGCAAATTTATATGAAGCTAAAGTTGATTCATCAAAAAGAAAACTAACCGCAGCTAATCACTCAGCAACACATTTACTACACCAAGCACTTAGAACAATTTTAGGTACGCATGTAGAACAAAAAGGCTCGTTGGTAAATGCCGATTATTTACGTTTCGATTTTTCTCATTTCCAAAAAGTAAGTGAAGAAGAATTACAACAAATAGAAGACTTTGTGAATGAAAAAATTCAAGCTGCTATCAACTTAAACGAACACAGAGAAATTCCTATTGAAGAAGCTGAAGAGCAAGGAGTAATGATGTTGTTTGGCGAAAAATATGGTAATAAACCACGTATGATTCAGTTTGGAGATTCGAAAGAATTGTGTGGAGGAATTCACATAAACAACACTAAAGAAATTGAGTTGTTTAAAATTACTTCGGAAGGCTCTGTTGCAGCAGGAATCAGAAGAATTGAAGCAGTTACATCAAAAGGTGCTGCGAACTATCTAAAAGAAAAAATTGATACCATTACCAAACATCCATTAGCAGGATTGATAACCGATGAAATTAAAAACAAAATAACTATTGCTCAGCATAATTTACTGCAACAATACGCTAAAGTGAGTGATATGCCTACTTTAAATATAATTTCTCCTTCAAATGGTTCGCTACAAATAGATGTGTTGAGTAATGCAATTGCCGATTTTACAAAAATTAAGTTGGATGCAACTATTATTGATGAATTGAATAACATCAAAAAAGCCATGCTTAAAGAAGAGGAGCAGAAAGGAAAAGAACAAGCAAAAGCCATTAAAGAAGAATTGCTGAATGAAGTAAAAAATAGTAATGGAGTAAATGTCATTACAAAAAAACTAACTGCTGTTGATGCAGCAACCATTAAAGATTTGGCTTTTCAGTTAAAAGCCCAGATAGCTGATTTGTATTTGGTATTGGGTGCAGAAATTAATGGCAAACCCAATTTAACTATTGCCATTTCTGACAGTTTAGCTACCGAAAGAAAATTACACGCAGGTAATATTATCAGAGAAGCTGCAAAAGAAATGCAAGGTGGTGGCGGTGGACAGCCATTTTTTGCGACAGCGGGTGGTACAAACTTAAATGGTTTGGATGCAGCTATGGAAAAAGCATTGAGTTTTATCAAATAGTCTTTGCAAGAAAACTCCCAAATACTTCGTTATTCTCATTTTTGATTCAGTCATTTACACAAGTAAACTCCTTAGAATCAAAAATATCGAAAGCCTCGTCTTTGGAAGTTTCTTATCAAAGACACTAAATAAGAAATAGGAAATGGGAAATTGGCAATGTGCGTTTGCCTTTTCCCTTGAGGGAAACACAAAGGGTGAAATGTGAGGATGGAAGACCAAATACTCGAAAATAGGAAATGTGGAAATAAGAAATATAATCTGAAATCAATTTGAAAATAAGTGTCCATCCGTACTTTTTAGAATTTATTCATCCCTTTGCGTTGGCTCACGGAACACGAAAAGGAACACAGTTGGCATTTGTGAAAATTGAATTTGAAGGCATTGTTGCTTTTGGTGAAGCATCACCTCCTCCATATAGAAAAGAAACCGTTGATTCAGTAAAAAAATGGATAGAAACACAGAAAGAACACGTGTTTTCTTTACTTGCAACCAACAATCCTTTTAAAAATCCAGAAAACATTCCCTTTTCAGCAGAACATCCTGCAGCTTCTTGTGCCTTGCAAACAGCCATTTTACATTGGTATGCCATTGCCAAGGGTAAAAAATTATCGGATTTCTTTCTTCCAACTAATTCATCACCTGCTCTCACACTCACCATCACTAAAAATGATTTTGATTTTATTGAAGAAAAATTAAATTTAGCAACACATTTTACTCATTTCAAATTGAAATTAACAGGTTCTGATGATGATTTAGATTTTGTGAAAGCAATAAGAAACAAAACCGATAGCTCTTTTTGTATAGACATTAATCAAGGATATTCCAACAAAGAAAAGGCAATTAAATTAATTTCAGCATTAGAAAAATGGCGATGTATATTAATTGAGCAACCCTTAAAGGACACTGATCATGAAGGACATTATTGGCTCAAACAAAGAACCGCTTTACCTATTATTGCTGATGAATCTATTTGTCTGTTGGATGATTTAATTCAATTTCATGAAGCCTATTCCGGTGTAAACATTAAACTAATGAAATGTGGTGGTCTGTTTCAGGCACAACAAATGATAGACTTTACTCCATTGAATAATGGACAAAAATTTATGAAACTTTTGGGATGTATGTCTGAATCTTCATTGGGAATAGCTACTGCTAGTGTATTAGCTTCTCAATGTGCTATGGCAGATTTAGATGCCCCTTTTCTAACTAAAAATGATCCATTTAAAGGATTTCAAATTGTAAACAAAAGCATCGAATTAGATGACAGTATTCAACTAAAAAATAAAATGCTTTTTTTACTGAACACCCAATAATTCCACATCAAAAACTAATGTTTCATTAGGACCAATAATTCCGCCTGCTCCATTGACTCCATAAGCCAAATTAGCGGGAATAATTAATCGAGCTTTTTCGCCTACTTTTAAAAGAGCAATGCCTTCGTCCCAACCTTTTATTACCTTTCCTTGTCCTAAAGCAAAATTAAAAGGTTGATTTCGTTCTACTGAAGAATCGAACATTTTTCCATTTAGCAAATACCCTGAATAATGCACACTCACCATTTTATTGGCTGCTGCTTGTGTGCCTTCGGTTGTGTTTAATTTTATAATTTTTAATCCAGATGCTGTAGTTGTTGTGTCTTTTCCGGCTACATCAAAAGGCTTGGGCGGAGAAATAATGTTTAATAATTCTACCTCGAAAATTAATGTTTCATTAGGTCCAATTACGCCTCCCGCACCGTTTGATCCATAAGCTAAATCGGAGGGAATAGTAAAAACTGCTTTGTCGCCAACATTAAGCAAGGCAATGCCTTCGTCCCAACCTTTAATTACTTGACCAACACCTAATTTAAAACCAAAAGGCTGACCTCTTTTCACAGAGCTATCAAAAACAGTGTCATTGGTTAGTTTACCTGTATAATGAACTTGCACATTATCGCCAGCTTTAGCTCTTTCGCCACTGCCTTCATGTGTGATAACATATTTTAATCCTGATTCTGTTGTAAATTCTTTTCCCACAATACTTACTGTTTTTTTATCTTTTTTAACTAGGGTTTGCTGAGAAAGTCATTTTAATTACTTAATTAACACTTATTCAGTTAATTATGTTAATAACTTGAGGGTATTAAACTGGGGTAAATGCAAGGTTTTCTTTAATTTTAAAGAAAAAAGTTTG
>JAHYJH010000119.1 GCA_019429185.1 Vicingaceae bacterium | reverse complement strand
AATCGAATTCTAAAACTTAAACCCTTATTTTATTGGGATATTTAAGATTAATAGGATTAAATCAGTTTTTTAAAGGTCTTTTTTGACTGAATTTAACATTTTTTTAACTTATGACCTGCAACTTGGGCTAAGCCTCAAAAAAAGTTTGAAGATTGTGAAACACTTGTAGAGTTGTTTAGGCACACAAAAGAAAATTTGTTAGAGCAAACTATGGTAGAGAAAATTTGGGAAATTATTATAGAACTCTACATTATGGTTTTTTCTGAACTATGAACCGATTTAGAACAATTTGTGCTGAAAATCATAGCGTTAAAAGAGTCTATTGAAGATGCCATAAAAAATGCTTTAAACATAATATCCTCTTTAAATCAAAAAATCAAAGAGTAGCATGACTTTTTTAAGTATTTTTAATCCGAAAGTTTAGTAATTAATTACTTGTTGTTCCATATCTTTTGGAAGTTCTCGGTATTCGTATTGTTGTGTTCTCAGTTGAGGTTCAAAACCTGCATCTTTTATCGCTTTTTGTATGCCATCTGCCGTAAAACGATGTGGAGCACCTGCAACTGAAACTACATTTTCTTCTATCATAATAGACCCAAAATCATTCGCTCCAGCATGCAAACAGATTTGAGCTGTTTTTTCTCCCACCGTTAACCATGAAGCTTGAATGTTTTCAATATTTGGCAACATGATTCTGCTCATGGCTATCATTCTAATATATTCATCATCCGTAATAGTATTAGAAACACCTTTTACTCTTTTTAATAAAGTTCCATCATCCATAAATGGCCATGGAATAAAAGCTAAAAATCCTTTTGCATTAGCAGGTTTTTCACTTTGGACTTCTCTCAACCAAACTAAATGTTCAAAACGCTCTTCTATGGTTTCTATATGTCCAAACATCATAGTTGCAGAAGTGGTAATGTTTAATTGATGAGCAGCTCGCATTACATCCAACCATTCTCTTCCTGTGCATTTTCCTTTAGAAATTAAGCGTCTTACCCTATCGTTTAAAATTTCTGCTCCTGCTCCGGGTAAGGAATCTAATCCAGCTTCTTTCAACGCTTTTAAAACCTCTGTGTGTGACAAACCTTCTAACTTACTAATATGAGCAATTTCGGGAGGTCCTAGGGCATGTAATTTAATGTTGGGAAACATTTCCTTTATCCCTCTAAATGTATCGCAATAAAATTTTAATCCTAACTCCGGGTGATGACCGCCTTGCAATAACAACTGCTCTCCTCCATAACGAATGGTTTCTTCAATTTTTACTTTGTATTCTTCCATAGAAGTGATGTACGCTTCCTCATGTCCAGGTATACGATAAAAGTTACAAAACTTACAATTAGCAATGCAAACATTGGTAGTATTAAGGTTTCGGTCAATTATCCAAGTAACTTTATTGGAGTTGTTTTTCTTTTGTTTTCGTAATTCATTGGCAACCAACATTAGTTCAACTGTTGGAGCATGTTGAAAAAGAAAAATGCCTTCTTCTGCTGTTAAAAACTGTAAATCAAGTGCTTTGTTTAAGAGTTGTACTGTTTGCATTATTTTATTATATTATTCCTAATTTCGCTTTTCAAAATTACGATAAATTAATAGCATGGAAATTAAAAAAGCGAGCAAATTAGACCCTAAGGAAAACTTGATTTTTCTTATCACGAATGAAAAAGAATTACCAACAGCATCTTTTACAAAAGAAGAGCTTTCTTTTATAAAAAAAGAATTAAAAAGCGAACAAAAGCAAATTGAAATCAACAGATTACATACGTATGTGTTTGTTGTTTTATGTGAGAATAAAGAAAATGATTATAAGTCTGCAGAGAAAATTAGAATTGCAGCAAATAATTTGCTGACTACGCTTAATAATAAAAAAGTGGCATCCGCTACAGTAGTTGGAGAAACCAATAAAATTACTTCATTTGTTGAAGGTATTGGCTTAGCTAACTATCAATTTTTAAAGTATTTTTCCGACAAAAAAGTAAATACTTTTAACAAGTTAAGCTATTATACAGAAAGCAAATCAGACAATATAAAAGAAATTGAAGCCTTAGTGGAAGCCGCTAATTTTGCTAAAGACTTGGTAAATGAACCAGTTTCTTTTTTAACAGCGGTTCAGCTTTCAAAAGAAATTCAAAAAATTGGTAAAGAAGCAGGATTTAAAGTTGAAGTTTTTAATAAATCTAAAATTGAAGCACTAAAAATGGGCGGTTTGTTAGCGGTGAACAAAGGAAGCGTAGATCCTCCAACTTTTAATGTGCTTGAATGGAAACCAGCAAAATTTAAAAATAAAAAACCTATCGTTTTAGTTGGAAAAGGTGTTGTGTTTGATACCGGTGGATTAAGTCTGAAACCTACAGCTAATTCAATGGATTTTATGAAATGTGATATGAGTGGAGCTGCTGCTGTTGTTGGTGCAATGTATGCAGTAGCTAAAAATAAATTGCCTTATCATGTTATTGCATTAATTCCTGCAACAGACAATAGACCAGGTGGAAATGCGTATGTTCCGAGTGATGTTATTACCATGCACAATGGAAAAACAGTAGAAGTACTAAATACGGATGCTGAAGGAAGGATGGTTTTAGCTGATGCGTTGAGCTATGCACAAAAATATAAACCAGAGTTAGTAATAGACATTGCTACACTAACGGGAGCAGCTGCAGCTGCTATTGGACATTATGGAATTGTTGCTATGGGAAATGCTGATGACCAAACCTTTACTAAATTAAAAACAAGTGGAAATAATGTTTATGAACGCATTGTAGAATTTCCATTTTGGGATGAATATAACGAACAATTAAAGTCTTCCATTGCCGATTTAACCAATTTAGGTAACGGAATGGGTGGTGCAATTACAGCAGGTAAATTTTTAGAAAATTTTACCGATTATCCTTACATTCATTTGGATATTGCAGCCCCAGCTTTTCTAAAAAAACAAATAAATTATTTGTCTCAAGGAGGTACAGGTGTTGGAGTTAGGTTATTTTATGATTTTATAAAGAATTATTGAAGAAGTTGGAAGACTGAAGATAAAACAATTAACGAATAATAATTAACCAAGGCTCTGTGTGTTGGAAACTCCTCCCTCCCGATAGTTCCGATAGCTATCGGAACTATCGGGAGGGAGGAGGTCGGGAGGGGCTAACTATTACTTATAAACTTAAAAAAATATGTCAAATAAAATTAAAATCGGAATAAGTATAGGCGATATTAATGGTATAGGGTTAGAAGTAATCATTAAAACATTTATGGATAATAGAATGTTAGATTTTTGTATTCCTATCGTTTATGGTTCTACTAAATTGGCTAACAACTACAGAAAAACAATGGAAGCAACTGATTTTGCTTTTAACAGAATTGCTAATGTTGCCGAAGCTAATCCTAAAAAAATCAATATGTTAAGCTGTTGGAACGAAGAAGTTGATTTAAATTTTGGTCAATCTACAACAAATGGCGGGAAATATGCTTTTTTATCACTTGATGCAGTGTGTAAGGATTTGTTTGATGGAAAAATAGATGCATTGGTTACCGCTCCAATTAATAAAGACAATATTCAATCTGAAGCATTTAATTTTCACGGACACACAGAATATTTAACTGAAAAATTTGAGGGAGAATCAGTAATGCTTTTAACAAGTGAAAATTTGAAAGTGGGCATTGCAACAAACCATATCCCTGTTGCTACTATTTCTAATTCTCTTACTTCGGAAAGCATTTTTAGTAAAATTAAAATTTTAAATAAGTCATTGATTCAAGATTTTTCTATTTCTAGCCCTAGAATTGCTGTGTTAGGTTTAAACCCTCATGCGGGAGATAATGGTTTGGTAGGTAAAGAGGAGTACCAAGTAATCATTCCTGCTATTAATAATGCAAAAAGCATAGGTATAAATGCTTTTGGTCCTTACCCAGCTGACGGATTTTTCGGTTCAGGAAATTATAAAAAATTTGATGCTGTTTTAGCCATGTATCACGATCAAGGGTTGATTCCTTTTAAAACATTATCTTTTGGAGATGGTGTTAATTTTACGGCTGGTTTAAATATTGTCAGGACATCACCAGATCATGGTGTGGCTTATGAAATTGCAGGTAAAAATTTAGCCTCAGAAAGCTCTTTTAGAACAGCTGTTTATTTAGCTTGTGATGTTGTGAAAAACAGAAAATTATCAGAAGAAATTAACAAAGATAAATTAAAGGTAAAGAGGCAGTAGTTTAACTAAAAATTGATTACTTTTTTCTCTTCAAATAAATTTAGAAAAACTAAGTAGAGTTTGTCCATAATGTCCGATATCTTCGTTATTCTCGACTTTCAAATCAGTCATGTACTTTAGTACACTCCTGATTCTCAAGTCATCGAAACCTCAATCTCGAACATTACTCACAATATTAAATTGTTTTTTAGTTGTGTTCGTGAGTTCGCTTCGCTCAGTTCTGAACCAAACTCTCGACTTTATGGACAGACACTAATTAGAGTCTGTCTGTAAAGTCCACAGTTCTCAGTCTTCAGCTAGCAAAGGCTTCTGCAAAGCGTTGTTTTTTGCCAACTGTTGACTGAAGACTTGATTGCAGAAAGTTATACTTTAAAGACACACACTAATTAAAAATAAATAAATTTGAAAAACTTTTTAAACGTATGATTCGATTCTCACTTTGTTTTCTTTTACTACTAAGTTGGGCAACATTAAAAGCTCAAATTGTTTTGCAGCCAATCACTTCAAGTGTGTATGAGTTTTTAGATGAAATGGCTCAAGAAAAAATTATTGAGTTAAATTCGGCCATTAAGCCTTATTCCCGAATGTTTATTGCTCAAAAATTAGATGAAATTGCTACAAATAGAACAGAATTAGGCAAACGACAACAAAAAGAATTGGATTTTTATCTAAAAGATTTTAACAAAGAACTCATCGGAAAAAAAGGAACTTTTGAAAAGCGAAAAGACCTTTTTTATTATAATGATAGTTTATTTACATTAACCATAAACCCCATTTTAGGGTTTAAATATGGAACGAATGAAAATGGAAGTTATACACACCGTTGGAATGGAGGAGAATTATACGGAACAATAGGAACTCATTTTGGCTTTTATGCCAGTTTGAGAGATAATGGTATTTCTGATATTCTTACCGCTCCACAATATTTAACAACGGCTCAGGGCGGTAATTTTAAGTTTAATCAAGGACAAACAGGTCAGCGAAGCGATTATAGTGAAATGTTGGGGGGTGTTTTCTATTCCTGGAAATGGGGTAGATTAGGAATTGTAAAAGACAACCATAATTGGGGTGATAATTATCATGGAGCAAATATTTTTTCTGGTAAAAATCCATCTGTTGGATACATCGATTTTAAAATTAATCCCACCAAATGGTTTGAATTGAATTACATACATTCGTGGTTGGTTTCTGAGATATTAGATAGTTCCAGAATATTTTTGGTAAACAATCAAAAACGAGAGGTTTTTACCAATAAAAATTTAGCTGCAAATTTATTTACCATAAAACCATTCAAAAATTTCTATTTTTCTTTTGGAAACTCAGTAGTTTATGCTGATGATGGAGTGAAGCCTGTTTATTTTATTCCTTTTATGTTCTATAAATCAATCGACCACACCTATAATGGTGCAGGAAGTAATGCTCTTGGGCAAAATGCACAAATGTTTATAAATATGAGTTCAAGGCAAATTAAACACCTTCACTTATACACAACCATTTTTATTGATGAAATTAGCATTGGCAATATGTGGGATAAAAACGCTCATTCAAACATTCTTAGTGCAAAAGTTGGCTTTAAAATCAATAATTTTCCTATAAAAAATACCTATTTCATAACTGAATATACTCGAACAAACCCATGGACATACAGACATCAGATTGAATCAACAACTTTCGCTTCTAATCAATACAATTTAGGACATTACTTAGGTGAAAATGCTCAAGAAATCTATGTAGAAGCTGGTTTAAAAATAATTAGAGGTTTAAAATTGGCAGTTGCCTATACCAATGCTCAAAAAGGTGATGAACATATTTTTCAAATCATTAATGGTAATGGAAATATCAAAGGGTTAAACTTTATGGAAAATGTAGCTTGGGAAAACCAAACCATTGAAGCTATTGCAAGTTATGAAATTATTAATGATGGTTTTGTCTTTGCTAGAGTTGCTTTTGCAGATATAAAAGGTAATACTTTTTATACTCCAGAACTCATGCAAGGCAAAACTACCACAATCACTGCTGGTATAAACTTCGGATTTTAAATAGAGTTTGTAAAATCCAACAAGGGGTCATCCCGATAGCTATCGGAACCCCTTGTCAAAACGAGAATAACGAAGAAGTTGGACTTTACAGACAAACTCTAAAAAACATAATTTCCAATTATCATCAAAATAAACAAATAAAAAATACCTTCAGCTATTCTTGTTCGCTTCATCTCAATTAAAGGAATTGAAAAAATTATAGTTAAAGGAATAATAAATAACTGGTAACTATAAATATTGGTTCTTGTTATCGGCTCAAAAACAAGTTGAGACACAAACAAAACCAATAAGAGTAATAAAAGAATAGTAATGTATTTACGCACTTTTACCACTTGAGTTTGTATGTGAGCGTAAGAAAATAAAATTGAAAAAATTGCAAACAAAGCAATGAAAACAACATAATGCCAATTTATTTTTTCAAAAACAGAAAGTTGATTTGTTTCAATAATATGAGTTGATGAGGGTAGAAAAAAAACATTTTCTAGCGTTAAATTATCATTCATAAAATAATAAAAACCAACATAAATACAAGGCACAACAAAACCCAAAATGGATGCTACATACTCTTTCCAATAAATAGGTTTTACATATCGAATAACAAACCAAACAAGTAACATTAACACAACAACAGGGAGGTAAATAACGGAAGCTAATCCTACAAATAAACCCACGTTAAACGCCTTAAAATTGACTTTCCGTTCATTATACATTTGCAACATTTGGTGCAATGCCAACAACAAAAATAAATGCACTAAATGTGTTGAATTTAAAATTAATCCAGCCGAAGAAAATCCATTCAATAGCACAAACAATATTAAAGGAAGATGTGTGTTTTGGTTTAAAAGTTTAAACTGGTTTGCCAAATAATTCAAATAAAGCCCTTCTCCAACAACTACAATTATCCACAACAAAAACCCCAACCATTTAATGGTATTAATTTGCTCAAAAATTGGTGTAAAACGAAAATAAACAGACGAATTTAGAGTAACATTACTGAAAAAGAGTGGGATACATAGCAAAACCGCTAATAGAAATACTAGAATTTTAATAAACGGTTGATTGGATTTGAATATAGTTAGCACAGATTTGTAAAATTAAGTGAATTTTGTTGTTTTTATTAAAAGATATATTTTACATTTGTACATCAAATTTAGCATTATGACAGATTTTATTTATTGGTTAGGCGATTTCTTTTACACAATCTTCGGCTGGCTTCGATTTTTAGGTGAATTATTCATCAATCCTAACGTAATTTTCATCGTTTTAGGATTTGTTGGCTTATTCTTTTGGCTTAATAAACAAGGAAAATACAACAAAGAAGCACAAAGTAGAGGTTCTTTAAAATAAATTAGAGCTTACTCGTTTTATAGAATAAATTTCAACAACTTTTCAAACTGTTTTTCTTTTGCAAAATTTTCTTTTGCAAATAGATATCCTTCATTACCCATTTGCTTCAACTTTTCCCTGTTATTGTTCAATATAATCAATTTTTCTGCGAAAACTTCTGTATTAAACGCAGGGATTAGAAAACCTGTTTTTTCATTACTAATTAATTCTGGATTACTACTAACATCAAAAGCTAATGTTGGTTTTTTGAAGGTCATTGCTTCTGCAAGCACAAAACCGAAACCTTCCCATTTTGCTGTGGATACAAACACATCTATTTGCTGCATAAAAGAAGGCATATCAGAAACAAATCCCAACAATTTAATTTGCTCAGCCAACCCATTTTTTTGAATTTTTTCTTGAAGTTCACGAAATAAAGGACCTTCTCCTGCAATTAAAATTTTAAACGCTACATTTTTGTTTTTTAAAAATTGAGCAATATCTAGTAAAAAATGTTGCCCTTTTTGTTCAACCAATCTTCCTGCATTTCCTATAATTAAAATTGAATTTGGAATAGAATAACCAATTACATCATCTTTAGGAAACGCAATAGCATTATAAATAACTGCTGTTTTCTTTGTTTTTAAAATAGAACTAAAATTTTCTGCTACCAGTTTTTTTGTTGCTTCCGAATTAAAAATAAAATGAGTAATTACCCTTGTAAAAAGCCATTTATTCAAAACACTATTTTTGATTTTCACAGCAATCCCTCTCCGATAAACAATTTTAGGAATTTTAGCAAAATAAGCCGCCATTCCTCCCAGTTTCAAATCATTCGGACTATTAAAAATAACCGTTTCTATTTCATTTGTTTTAAAAAAAGTAATCAGTTTACTTACTTTAAGCGGATTTAAAAAACTAAATCGGGTGGTTTTAATAAAAAATGGTTGTATGGATGTTGAGGCTAATTTTTCGCCTATTACACTGTTTTTATTGGCGACAAAGAATGTGTTCAATCCTTTTTCGCTCGACATCAAAGCTGCCTCGAAGTGCCATTTTTCTCCTCCTCCCCAAAAAGGAGTGGTATTAAAAAAACAAATATTTTTATGAGAAATTGCTGCCACCCTAAGTGTTGTTTTGATGTAATTTTTTAAGTTTACTGTATTTTAAAAATTTAGCATAAGCCGAGTTTTTGCATATAATAAAACCATATTTTCCATCCAAAAAACCAAGTTTTAATATATAATCTCTTAGAAATTTAAATCCTGTTTTATATGCAATTTTAAAATTCGTGCTTCTTTTTCCTTTTGTAAATGCTGCTTTTGAACTTATATCTGTAAAATAGGCAATTTGTTTTAAATGCTCATCTATAGAATTAAAAGAATAATGCAGTATATCTGCATTGATGTGTTGAGTTGTAGCATTTTGTTGCATCATTACCATATCATGCGGATTAGTTCCGCCCCAGTTTCCTTTATTTTTGTTCCAAAGACGTGTTTTTTTATCGGGATACCAACCACAATGCTTTATCCATTGACCACAAAAATTGGTAAGCCGATTAAAGCTATAAGCGTCTTTTTCAAAATGGGTTTTGATGTTTTTTATTTCTTGTAAAAGGGCATCAGAAAGAGCTTCATCTGCGTCTAAAGAAAGTACATAATCAAATTGAGCTTGAGCAAGTGCGTAATTTTTTTGCTCAATATGTCCTTCAAATGGGTGTTGTATAAACTTTACATTGTATTGATTACAAATTTTTTCGGTTTTGTCTGTTGAAAAAGAATCAACTACAACAATTTCATCAGCAATAGGAAGAACAGAATCTAAGCAACGAGCAATGTTTCGTTCTTCATTGTAGGTAATTATAACAACAGAAAGTTGCATAGAAGAATAGTAAAAATGAATATTATTCCTTAATCAGAAAATCGTCTTTCTTAATCGTAATTTCATCAAAGGTAGCAAATTGAATATATACAAATAGCTCCTTGTTTACATATCCATACATTCTATCTACATCATATTCAAAAGGAGTTCCATCAACCGGATTTAAAATTGTTCTGAAATTGGGCATGTGATAAGCCACAATCTCTTTAGTACTTCCAAAAACATCTTCTAATTTAATTTTAAAAAAGGGTTTTGAAGCAATAACAGAATCTATTTTTTCTTTTGTAGATTCAATGTCCATCATTTCATAATAGATTTTTTCATACCGGCTAAGGTATTCTTCTAATCGTTCTTTAGGAAATCCTTTTAATTTTTTTCTGGAATTATCCAATAACTCTATTTCAGCATTGTTTCGTTCTATAAAAAAGGATTGCTTTTCATCTTCAAAATAAGTTACTTCCAATTTATTAATATCTTTTGCAGCATAGTTGAAAATAACAGGATCTCTCCATTCATCATTGTTTGTAAAAAAACGTGATGTTAAAAACCCTCTAAATCCAGGAATGTGCATGATATATGGAACTGTTGATTTTACGCCTTCTGTTTCTAGTAACATATACGTTCCTGTTTGATCCATTGTTGAACCACCTAAATAATATATTTTTGAAGGTTTCTCGGCTCCTTGATAAATTTCAACTTTTGTGGCTCCAGTTGCTATTTTTTTAACTACTGTTTCAAAAGAAGCTTTCGGAACTGGAGATTTCACCGCAATTCGGCTAAATGTTTTCATTAACAAGCGAATGTTGTCAGGGCGAGCTTTGTATTTTTCATTAACTAACCACCCATTTTTTCCTCTCACAAGCGTTATGCTTCCACCTTGAGCATCAGCAATAAAAACCTTGTCGATGGAATTGGTATCTTCAATTGCAAAATCGAATTTGGCTCCTTTTACATGAATTAATGTTGTTGAACTTTGGGTATAGTAGAGATAAGCAGCTACTAAAACAGCCAACAATACAATAAGTAATACTAATTTGTTATTTTTCATGAATTTAGTTTTAAGTTCGTATCTTATTTAATACCTGTCTGTAAAGTCAAGAGGCTGAACTGTAAAGTTCGAGTTCGAGGCTTTCGTAGTTTTGAAAACCAGGAGCCCCGATAGCTCCTATGTTTGCAAAGTTAATTTATAAACTTTTAAAATTTATAGATTTGCAATAATAAAGTGAAGGGAATAAGAGTCTACCGATTGCTAAATAACTCTTGAAGTATATTGT
>JAHYJH010000006.1 GCA_019429185.1 Vicingaceae bacterium | reverse complement strand
ACACCACCCTAAAAATAAAAAAACAACCTTTTACAAAAAAATCCGTAGTACACAAACTGGAAATTAAAAATTACCAATATGCTTTAAATAAAGGAAGTTCGGGTTAATTAGCTGCAACTTGGGTTAATAATCTGAGTTCGGGATAAGAAGTTAAAAGGGTATAATTTAAAAATTAACAAAAAAAAGAGGCTTTTTTTAGCCTCTCTTTTTTTAATTTAGAAATTTTTATTTCATAAACTTACCATTGAATTTACTGTCGTTGTTAAACACATTAATTAAGTAAATTCCTTTAGAGGTTTCTGTAAAAGGAACAATTACTTTTTCTTCATTTGTTGAGATATTAATTTTATCGTTAATGATAATTTGTCCTAAGGCATTTACAATGTTGAAATTATAAGTCCCTTGTTTAAAATTAACAAAAGAAAGTATGATGTTGTTGTTAACATTATCGTAATAAGAAGTAAATGAATGGGATAATTCTAAATCTTCAATTCCATTACAAATATCAACCACAATAGAACCATTGTGTGTATCTGTACCACATGAGTTAGAAATGATTACTGCAAAATTGTGCATTCCAGCAGCTCCAAAACTTACCAATGGATTAGCAATTGTTGATGAACTCATTGATGGACTACCTTGAGGGAAAGACCAATTGTAGGAAGTTGCACCTATAGAGCTTGAAGCATCAAATTGAACATTCATGTTTTCACAAATATTGCTATTTGGAGTATATGCTACATTTATTGAAGGTTGTTGATTCACTGTAATGGTAATTTGGTCTGTATTACTACAACTTCCTGTTGTTCCAGTTACTGTATAGGTAGTGGTTGTTGAAGGCGTAAAAGGAACTCCATTGGTAACTCCATTATCCCAAGAATAAGAAGAAGCATTACCCGAACCAGTTAGTGTTACAGGGTCTCCAGCACAGATGGAACTTGCAGTTGCAGTAGCTGTTACAGTTGGAGCAGGATTAACCGTAATAGTGATTTGATCAGTTGAAGAGCAACCTCCTGTTGTTCCAGTTACTGTATAGGTAGTGGTTGTTGAAGGCGTAAAAGGAACACCGTTTGTAACTCCATTATTCCAAGAGTAAGAAGTTGCATTTCCAGATCCAGTTAGTGTTACAGGGTCTCCAGCACAAATAGAGGTAGAAGTAGCATTTGCTGTTACAGTAGGGGTTGGTGTAACTGTAATAGTGATTTGATCCGTATTGCTACAACTTCCAGTAGTTCCAGTTACCGTATAAGTAGTGGTTGTTGAAGGCGTAAAAGGAACTCCATTGGTAACTCCATTATTCCAAGAGTAAGAAGTTGCATTTCCAGAACCAGTTAGTGTTACAGATGTTCCTGTGCAGATAGAGGTGGAAGTGGCATTTGCCGTTACAGTAGGTGATGGGTTAACAGTAACTGTTACTTGAGCCGTATTTTGACAGGTATTAGTGCCTGTTCCAGTTACCGTGTAAGTTGTGGTTACTGAAGGCGTAAAAGCAACACCATTAGTAACTCCGTTATCCCAAGAATAAGAAGTTGCAGTACCATTACCTGTAAGTGTTACAGGGTCGCCAGCACAAATGGTGGAGGCTGATGCATTAGCTGTAACTGTAGGAAGAGCTTCAACTGTAATTGTTCCATTATAAGTATCGGTACCACATACACTTGTTATTTGTAATGAATAGTTGTGTGTTCCAGGACTTCCAAAACTAACCGTTTCAAATGGATTGGTAGATGTACTGATAGATGGATTTCCTTGAGGAAAAGACCAACTGTATGTTGAAGCATTTGTTGAGCTTGTTCCATCAAATATAACATTTGTTCCTTGACAAATAGTTGTTGAAGGAGTGAATGTTGCATTAGCGATAGTTGGCAAATTCATTACATAAATAGTGATAAACCCATTATCGGAACAACCTCCTGTGGTTCCTGCAACATTATAAGTAGTTGTAGAAGTTGGAGAAACAGTAATTGCATTGGTTGTTTGTCCACCAGGAGTCCATAAATAGCTTGTTGCACCAGTTGCCGTTAATGTTACAGAAGCTCCAGAGCAAATAGTATCAGCTATTGTAGCTATGCTAACATTTGGAGAAGGATTAACCGTTATAGTTACCGAATCAACTGCGTATCTGCTGCAACCACCTCCAATTACTTCTAAATAGGTTGTGTAAGTACCCGCAGTATTATAAATGATACTATCAATAATATTATTAGAGTTAAGAGGGTTTGCACCTGCAAATGTCCATAACAAAGTATCCTGACCTGTAGAACCTGTTGCGTTATAATGAACAACTTCGCCAGCACAAATTGTTGTTGGTGTTGCAGCTAAAGATACTGTAGTTGGAGTATTGGTTAGCCAAGGAAAAATATAATGGGTTACACTTAAACCCCAACCTCCAGTACCGTTATAGGCATTCCATGTATTGTTACTCCATCGCTCCCATGCCGTATTTGGGTTGGATTGATTATTAAGGTTTGTTACTATTGCGATAGTATCTCCAACGGACATATTTAAGTTAGGAAAACTTATTCCAACAAATATTTCTCCAGAAGCAGGAAGAGTTATAGGATTATCAAAATTAATGTAAGGCATTCCAGGAGTATTTGCCATAACATAAGCCATCGTTAGTGTTTTTGTACCAAGTATTGCACCAACTGTTCCACCTGTTCCGTCATAAACATTTATGTTCACTGTTTTTGTTGGAGTAGAAGTTGCAGCTCTAGAAAACCACATATAAGTACCTATAATAAAGTTATATCCACCCGTTTGAGTTGCATTGTAATAATTTGCTTTTGCTATGTCTCCATAATTATTAGTTCCAGAAACATATCCATTTCCAGCACCAGCAGAATATAAAGTGGGTGACCAACCAAAGTGAAAAGGAACGCCTGTTGTGTCTAAGTCAATAATTTCACAAGTACCAGGGGCAACAACATTTATGTAAGCAGTTTTTGTTTCATTATCACTACCGTTGGAATTTGTAACGGTTAAGGAAACTTCATAAACACCTATGTTATTATAGGTTACCGTGTGAGGACCTTGCGTTCCAGCGGTTGAAGGAACAACACCTCCTAAGCTTTGATTGTCAAAATTCCATGCCCACGTTGTAGGTCCAAAAGTGGATAAATCTGTAAATATTACAGAACTACCAGCATTAATTGTTGTATAGTTAGCAGAAAATTGAGCAACAGGAGGATTACTTAATGTTGCGGAAACACATAACATGGCTTGATGAGCATTAATTCTGCCTGCACCTAATAAGCCTACGTAAGAAGGGTTTGCAGCGTTAATATTATCAGCAGTTGAATACATGCAATTGATTAATGCTGTATTTGACAAACTAGGATTTAAAGATTTCATTAATCCTAATAATCCAGAAACCAACGGTGAAGCCATTGATGTTCCACTCATAGTAGCATACGTATTGTTTGGAACTGTACTTACAATATTACTACCTGGTGCTGTAATGTCAACAGTATTTCCATAATTGGAAAAACTAGATTTGGCATCCGTTGTTGTTGAAGAAGCAACAGAAATTACATTATTAAGGTTAGAAGGATAGTGAGGTGTGTTGTCATTGTTTGTTCCATCATTACCCGCAGCAGCAACAACAATACTACCATTGTTCCATGCAAAGTTTACAATGTTTTGTCCAGTGGTTGAAAAACCTGTTCCTCCCCATGAGCAATTTATCACATCAGCACCACTAACGGCTGCATAATAAATACCATCATAACCATTGGTTACAGAATTAGACCCAGCATTATTTCTTGTTGATTTTACAGCCATTATACTAATTCCATTGCCGATAGAGGAAACTCCAATAGTGTTGTTTGTTTGAGCTCCTGTTGTTCCTGCTACGTGTGTTCCGTGGTTAAAAGCTGTACTTGGAGGATTTGGATTGTTATCGTTATCTCCAACATCATATCCATTGATATCGTCTATGTATCCATTACCATCATCATCAATTCCATTGCCAGGTATTTCGCCTGGATTTACCCACAATTGATTTACTAAATCAGGATGTCCAATTTGTATTGCATTGTCTGTTGTAGCTACAACAACACTTGAGCTTCCTAAACTCACATCCCAAGCCTGACCTGCATTTATTTTAAATAAGCCCCACGCCTGAGTTGTATTGTAATATTGATCATTTGGTGTTAAACTAATTTTATCTAAAGGAACTTTCTCAGCATAAAGTACAGTGCCAGAAGCCTCTAGTTCATTAATAAATGCTTCTATATTATTGATGTCTTCAAATTCAATTAAATAGGTGTTTAATAAATCTTCAGATGAATATGCTTTAGGGAAAGGTCTTGATAATTTTTTAACAACGTGATTTAAAAATACACCTCTAAGAAAAGGCATACTCGATAGTTTGATGTTATGGTTGTCAATTAATTCAGCTCCTTTTTCACGAGATGCTTGTTGTTGAACAATTTGATCTGATTTTACCCTAAACCAAATTTTTCCATCTTGATAATTATCATAGACTTTTTGTGAAAAAATTACCGATGAAATTAACATTAATACTGCTAATATAAAGGAGTTTTTGAATTGTAATTTTGTTTTCATAAGTTATGTGTTAAGTTAAAATTGATGTTAAATGTAAATAAAATTTCAATAGAGAATAAAAATAGAAACGTGCAGATTTATTAACAATTGTTGATAACCAAAAAGCGAAACTCTAGTTTTTAGTGAGTTGAAAAAATAAAAAAATGATTGAATTAAAATTTTATGGCAAAAATAAAAATTGTCCTGCATTAATACCAGCTTGAAAACTATGAAGTAACACACCATTTTCTGAGTATCTTAAAATGGAACTGCTTTGCACAAAATCTTTTGCATCTGAGATGTAAATGTTGTTAGCATAAGGGTCAATTCCTATGCTGTAAAAAACTTGACTATTATTGGAAAGCCAATTTGATGTTGGAAGGACATTATCCGTACAATTTATTTTGTAAACATGGTAGTTAATGAAATACAAATTTTCTTTATTTCCATCAATTGATAAGTCGGAAGGAGAACTATTTATATCAGTAAAAATCAATGTTTGTTCTATGGTTCTTGTTTGGGGATTAAATTTAATCAGTTTAGGGAAATCTGTGTTAAATCCTCCATCACATAAAATCCAAAATTTATTATTTTTATCTATAACAATACTATTGGGTTGTACGCCCATTTTCACACTATCAATTAATAAATCATTGGTTGTGTTAATAAGCAATAAATTGTTGTTTTTCATATCACAAACATAAGCGGTGTCATTAAATAATAGCATTTCTTCTGTCCAGTTTGATGAGGTTGTAATGCCTCCAGAAATAGAATTATTGGATAAATTCAATATTTGAATTTGATTGCTAAAAATATTACTTACGTAAGCCTTTGAACTGTTTATTGGCAGCATATGTCGAGGAGAAATTAAACCTGTTATTGTTGCTATTGAGTTATAAGTATCTTTATTTACTACTTCAATTTTTCCAGAATTATTTACAACTATGTATAACTTATTTTCAAAGAGTACTCCTGATTGAGCTACATCTCCCAACGGGTAAGTATTTACTTGCTGAAACACATTGTTGTTTAATACGTTGGAAGTAGGATTATATAAAGAGATAGATGCATTTCCAAAGCCAAAATTACCTTCATTAACAATAAGTATTTTGCTGTCAGAATTAGGTATTATTGGATTTTCTATACAATTTTTACATTGTGGTCCTACTTCTTCTTTTTTACAGGAAAATAAGATAAGTAATAGGCTTAAAATAGAATATCCTAATAGTAATCTCATAGTTGAAAAATTAGGTTAAACAAATAGTTTCTCAATGGCATTGGTCTCCAGGCAATGGATTGATAGGTTTGGTTGAATAAATTATTTACTCTAAATGAGAGATGTAATTTTGTATTTCCTGATATTTTAATTTTTTGACTCAATGCGATATCTGAAATGAAATTTGCAGGTAAATACCAATTATTGTCCGTACTGATATAACGTAAGCTTGTATATCTATAATTATAAGTAAATTGTGTGTTTTTTAAACCAATTTCCATGGTATAGTTAAATTGATGCTTGGGAACATAAATTAACTGTTTGTTTAGTGATTCATTGATTTGTTGATGCAATTCAATGTTGGTCGATTTTGTATAAGCGTATTTTCCTTTAAAAGAAAATTGAAGTTGATTCATCTTTTTTGAAAGAGATAAACTAGTTTCTATGCCTTTATTTTCTACTTTTTTAAGATTTGTAGGAGACCAAATGGAAGAAGAAGTAGGTTGCCACATTATCCAATTATCGACCAACGAATAGAAATAATTTATTTCAGATGACAGTGTGATTTTTTTATTTTGTTTTAGAATGTATTTTATGCCAAATTCACTCATGGTAGCTTTTTCAGGCAACAAATCAGGATTTCCTCCCGGATTCCAATATAAATCATTAAAAGTGGGGTAATTATAATTGATTCCCCAAGATGTTTTTAACAATAATGTTTTAATTTTTGGAAGTGTATATCCTACACTAATACTCGGAGCAATAAAGTTTTGATAATTACTTACTATAGTCATTCTATTAAAAATGTTAACTTCTATTGCTTTAAAATTTTTAGTATAACCACTCAACCAACTGCTGTTAAATCTACTATTAACACCGTCAACACCATCAGCATTAGCATATTCATATCTTACTTTAAAGGTATTGATTAATAAACTAGAATTATTGATAAAGTATTTTGTGTTTAAAGCGTTAGAAAAAAATATAGATTCATTATTAGAAATCAAGTCAATAGATTTATTTTCATATACCAAATTATCTTTGATAAAGGAACTACTAAGTTTATAAGACCATTTTTTTGTAAATCCTTTCCATTCTAATAGTGTTCTGAACGACTCATCTTTTTGATTTTCCTGATGATCTTCAACTACCATAGAACTAGCTAAATTTCTATCACTGTTGAAATACCAAAATCGTAATCCTAAGGTATTGTTTTTTATTTTTTTAAAGATAGCTTGCTGAAAACCATATTGAAAATAATTACCGTTTTCTAATTTTTCTTCAGGATGATTTTTTTGTGAAATATTTTTATAAATAAAATTATTTTCAGCTATTGAATGATAAATATGTGTTTCCAAAAACCAATCTTTTTTTTGGTTGAAAGCCATTTTAATTCCATTCGTTTTTTTACCAAAACTACCAACAGCGGAATGATATGATAGTGAAAACGGCTTTGCTGTTGATGTGTATGATGGCGTAAAGTTATTTATTAAAACACTCCCACCCAAGGCACCATTTCCGTCAATTAAACCACTTGCTCCATGATGTAATTCAGCACTATTAAAAAAGAAAGAAGGGAAAAGTGAAAAATCAATTTGACCGTTCATAGGCGAATTAATTTCAACATCGTTCCACAAAACTCGTGTGTGCGAAGCTCCTGTTCCTCTAAATGACACCGAAGCTAAGGAACCAGCTCCATAGGTTTTTACAAACACGGTTGATTGATGTTGTAATAAATCTGACAAGTTTTCACTAGAAGCAACGGCAGCAGAATCAATTTTTGTGGTGGTATAATTTTCTGAAATAGCATAATCAACAACAGTAAATGCCTTAAAATTTATAGTGTCTATTTTTTCTTGAGCTAACAATTTTGATGTTAACAATATGAAAATGATATATGTAATTAATTTATACAAGTTAGTTCTTAAGGATTTTCACGTTAAATTATTGTTTCACTATTTTGCGTATTGATTTTTGATTGTTTGTTGTAACAATTGTTAGAAAATAAATCCCTTTTTCAAATGAGGCAGTATTAATTGTTAATTGCAGTTTATTTACATTTTCTGAACTTATTTCTTTTCCACTTAAATCTGTAATTTGATATGTGGATACTTGATCATTGGTGAAAATAATTGTCAACATATCTTGAACTGGATTAGGATAAATTTTTTGTACAATATCTTTATTTTCGGAAACAGAAGTACTCAATGAATGAATTACGCCAACAGCATCTAAATCAAAACCACCTGTAGGAAACGAAGTAGGGAAAGGGTCGTTTATGATATTGTTTTCATCATCGTAAGTTCCATAAGTTGGATTAATACTGCCAACCACATCAATAATTTTTACGTGAGTAATATTGTTTACATCTAAGCCAGAAATTCCATCTACATCATCTAAATCGAAAGGAGTTCCGTATTGAGCTCGGTATTTTCCAGCCAAGTTATGAATATAAGTAGCGTCCATATTGGCATTGTTATCTAACTGAATAGTATCTTGAGTTAATGAATGAGCAGGAAATCTAAAAAAGTTGATACCATCGGAGCTAACTTCCACAAAAGCGAGTTCTAAAAACTGTCCGTTAAAAGAGTTTTCAAAAACAGCAAAATCGGCTCCTAATCCATTTTTAATGGGAGTTGCAAAAGTTAAAATAGCACTTCCACCATCACCGAGACTAACAACTCCTGCGGTGCCTGATTTTCCTAAAACATCAGTTACCGTTCCAGCTGTAGTTTTTCCTAAAGAAGTATCAGCTCTATTTTGCCAACCTCTTTCAATGGTTGCATTGGTAGCCCAAGCCACAAATATCGAAGAGTCTTTATGAATTGCAGTGCTGCCTATTTGATTGGCAGGTGGAGCATAAGGACCTTGAGCGATAAGTTGTATAGCAAAAGTTAAGCAGGTAAAAATTAAATAGATTTTCATTTATTTTAGTTTTTAAACCTAACAGGTCTTTGATACCTGTTAGGTTTGATGATTTTACATTCACAACAGAAAATAGCTTTCGGTTTATTTATCTGTTGATTTAGTTTTTAATTATTCTGCTTGTACTTGTTTTTTGATTACTTTTTATCCGAACAAAATAAATTCCATTGGATAGTGATTCGATATCAATACGTTGACTACCAATTGCTAAATTTGTTTTTGATAATACAACTTTTCCAGTAACATCGATTATTTCAACGACATCAATATTGTTTTTAGCATTAAAATAAATGTTGTTTTTGGCAGGATTTGGATAGATTTTAATATCGTTATTTTGAGCCAATTCTTTTATAAAAACTGTTTGATCATTAAAGTTATCTAAACAGAAAAAAGCGGGTGTGTTCATCCCAAAAGAGCCTGTATCGGAAGATGTAAGGAAAAATTGAACACTGTCTATAGCTCCTAAACCACTTAAATCGACCCATTGCCAGTTTTTTACAATATAATCTTGTGCATTATTAGAGAAACGATAATCAGCCAAATAAAATTCAATGCTGTTTGTGGTTAAATTTCCACCTGTGTAGCCTTTTATTGTCAACAAAAACCAATCAGGGTCGTTGCCCGATGCTCCACCAAAAATTTTAGCAAACATATCTCCATTTTCCATACTTAATGCTGGATAAGTTCCATTGGTGATGTAAACTCCAGAAACAACGGTGTTTTGAAAAGCAGGTGCTAAATGAATTATGGAATTGTTTTGACTTACAACGTAATTAGCAGAACCATTCACACCTACTCCAGATCTTGAAGCGTATAAGTTTCCAAAACCAGAGGTAACGCTATCCGAAACATTAGAATAGGCAAAACCATCAGCCCAAAAACCAGGCAATCCAAAGGTAGTATCATAAACATTAGGGAAAATAGCATCTCCACTTGTGAAATTATTAAAAAATTGACCATTGTTGTGTGTTCCAGACATATCAGAACCATTCCAAAAAGCTCCAGCAGGTAAGTTTAAATTTTCAAAATCGGAAACTGATTGTGCGTTAATGTTTGTTACGGATAACATTACTCCGAGCAAAGCTGTGCTTGCTATTTTGATTGTTTTTCTCATCGTTTAATTTTTTTTAATGAGTTAATAAATAAATTAATTCAAGCAAATGAAATCCACAAAAGGACATTCATTTGATTGTTCAAAAAAGAAAAAATAAAGTGAAGAGATTTTTGCTAGAAAATATTCTTCGCCCTTATTCCCGAAAGCTTTTGAAGAATTTAAATTTTAACAAGGGTTGTGTTTTTCAGCAAGGGGTCATGTCCGTTTTTTCAGCAAGGGGTCATGACCCCTTGTTAAAAACACATTGTTAAAAAATAAAAAACTTCTGTTAAATGGCAGGTCTCCTGACTTACGCCTTATTTTTACGCCTTCCCATCTCGATTCCGATAGCTATCGAAACTATCGAGACAGTGGCAAAATGTAAAAACTACTAGCGTTTACAGTTGCGGGTACAGTCCAGGTGTTACACCTGATTCCCTATTAATTCCGAACTTTAAATTCGAAAACCAATAACACAACAAATGTAAAATAAAAAATTGAAAAAAGAAATGTTGAGAAAAAAGTTTATGAACAATAAATAGCGTATAAAATTAATATTCTTGTAAAGTGATTCCTCCGTCCGTAAACTTTCCTAATAGTATTAGGAGTAGAATAAATATAACTAGCACTAAAAGTAATAATAAAAAATTTAATAGGATAAAATACCATGTTCGTTTCTTAGAAAAAGTTAATGCTGTCCAAAACAATATTGCTGGCATTAAAAATTCTATTGAAAAATAATCTATTTCGAGCGTAAATAAACTAATAATGTCATCTAAAATGATAAACAACATACCAAAAACAGAAAACAAATACGTTTGAGCAATAAGGTGTTCTGCAAAATTTTTATGGTTATTTTGTTTAATAAAAGCAAGGTAGGCTACCAATGATAAAAAAGGTATAATTAAGGCTGTTAGTATTATTTGTGGAGATAAAAATTCGGAACCTACATTAATTGCTGTTCCAAAAAGTTTTTTATCAACAAGTAAAACATGAAGCCCAGCAACAGTTATAAAGTAAAATAATAACCTTCCGGGTGATTGATAAAAATTTCGATACCCATTAAGATAGTTTTCTATTACTTTTTTAGGATGAGTAATGAGTTTTATGAATGTTGCAAAACCTGATTTTTCTAAAGATAGAATTTGAGAAACATAATCTGAAAAAATAGTGAAAATGTTTACTCGTTTAGGCACAAATTTTTGACCACAATGTGCACAATAAGCATCATTTATGGTTGTATTGCAATTAGAACAGTTAATTTCTTGCATTTTTTTTTAAATTAGAAAAACTTTATTTGCTTCTAACATACTTTTGTCAAACGCTTCTTTATCTATTCCTGTTTTTATGTTTTTAGATGTAAAAAAATCAACCAAATTTTCAGTTGGCATATTACCTGTGAGTTTGTCGGTAGCCATAGGACAACCGCCAAAACCTTTAATGGCTCCATCAAATCTTCGGCAACCGTTTTCATAAGCAGCAGCAATTTTTTCTTTCCAAGTGGTTGGCGTTGTATGGAGGTGGGCTCCTATCTCTACTGTTTTAAATGCTGGAATGATGTTTTTAAAAAGATAGCTTATATTTTCTTTATTGGAAACGCCAACTGTATCACTCAAGGCAATTATATTGATGCCTAAATCGGTTATTTTTTTAGTCCAATTAATTACAATTTCGCTGTTCCATTCATCACCATAAGGATTTCCAAAAGCCATAGAAATATAAACCACCAATTTTTTGTTGTGTTTTACACAAAGCGATTGAATTTCTTCAACTGTTTTTAAGGATTGTAAAATGCTAGAATTGGTATTACGTTGCTGAAAAGTTTCAGAAATAGAAAATGGAAAACCCAAATAATCAATTTCTTCAAATAAAACAGCATCATTTGCACCACGAGTGTTGGCAATAATGGCTAATAACTTACTTTTTGTTGCCGATAAATCAAGTTTAGAAAGCACTTCTGCAGTATCTTTTAATTGAGGAATGGCTTTTGGAGAAACAAAACTGCCAAAATCTATGGTATCAAAACCTACTTTTAAAAGTTGATTGATGTAGGCTGCTTTCTTTTCGGTTGGAATGAAATCATGCAAACCTTGCATAGCATCTCTGGGACATTCAATTAGTTTTATCATACTATAGTTAAATTATTTTTTCGTTAAAAAATTGCATTTTAAACCAAAGTTCAAAAGCAGGATCAACGCATTCATAAACATTATTTATTTCGTGAATAACGTCATTGTTTATCAATATTTTTTTATTTTTACTTACATTATGAGGTGTTCCTAATGCATATTTTTGCATTGTTTTTATGCTTGTAAACTGAGTTTCTTCTTTTATTACTGCTTTAAGTAAATTTAACTGAGTTTGGCTAATAATCTCAACTTCTTTTTGGTAAAGTGGTGAATTAGCGTTAATAAGCTCTTGCAAAGCAACAGTTATTTCTGTTGTAGTTGCCTTTGTTTTTGTTAAATTCCAAACATAGTGAGCAAATTGCTGCACATACCATGAGTGATTTTTCATAGTTAAAGGAATTAAGGCTGCTGTTTCTTTATCAATCATTTTTCCCGTATCTTCAAATCCTTTACATATAAACGAAATCCACTTTGAAGTTTCAATTTTTTGCAATAGCATAATATCGCCAAACCTATAAAATGGTTTAGATGGATTATTGAAAATATCAGTCATCATGTGCCTTTTACTCCCATACAAACAGTAAGTAACATATTTTTGACGTTGCCAGATTGCTCTAAATTTCTTTTCTAATGTTTGATAATTATTAAAACTTGCAAGGTGTTGAAATTCATCAAGGCAGATAATAAACTTGATGTTCTTTTTTTGGGCAATTATTTCAGGTAAATTTAGAATCTCCTCTCCATTTTTAGATAGTTCATTCCAATCAAAACTTAAACTAAAATCATGCGTAGGGTCTATACCTAAACTTAATTTAGGAGTTAATTTTTTTAAAAATTCTTGTCCATTAATTATCCATTCTTGCCATTTAGAAGAGGATGCTTTAATGACTTCTTTTGCAAAATTTTCCAAAAATGCTTCCTCACAGCTCAAAGAAAACAAATCAATAATTATTGTTTTTGATTTTTTATCTTTTTTATTTATATCAAAAATTACTTTTTCAACTAAGGAAGATTTACCCCATCTTCTTGGAGATATAATCGTAGTATTGATGCCGTTAAGTAAATTACTTTTGAGCTTGTCGGTCTCTTTTTCACGATTTGTAAAGGAGAAAGTACTTACTGTTGTTCCATATATAAAAGGTGAGTTTTTCATTTAAACATTTTAAAATTATACTTATTGGTATAATACACAAAGGTATAAAAATTTTTAAAGAAACTGCTTATTATAGTGTTGATTTATTTTATTAATAGTTTTTTTATCTTCCTAATATTCAATTAGTTTTGTCATTCTCTAGAATTTTTTTATTAATAGCCTTTATCAAACTCGGACCTTCATAAATAAATCCAGTATAAATTTGAACCAAATCTGCTCCGGCTTCTATCTTTTCTATTGCATCTTCGGCTGAATGTATTCCTCCCACACCAATAATGGGAAACGCTTTATTTGATTTTTCGGCTAAATATCGAATTACTTCTGTTGAGCGTTTTTTTAATGCTTTTCCACTTAAACCACCGTTGGCAATAGCTTCAATTTCTGCTGCTGAAGTTTTTAAATTTTCTCTTGAAGTGGTAGTGTTGGTTGCTATTATTCCATCAATTTTTGTTTGAGCAACAATTTCTATTACTTCATCTAACTGCGAATTGTTTAAATCGGGAGCAATTTTTAATAAAATAGGTTTAGGCTTTGTTTTGGTTTGGTTTATTTTTTTAAGCTCGCCTAATAAATTTAACAAAAATGGCGTGTCTTGTAATTTAGTTAAATCTTTCACATTCGGGCAACTTACATTCACCACAAAATAATCTACATAATCGTGTAAGGTATTGAAATTGAACAAATAATCATCCAACGCTTGTTCATTTGGCGTTGCTGTGTTTTTACCAATATTTCCACCAATAATGATGTTGGTTTTTCGGTTCTTTAAGCGATTGATAGCATCTTCAGCTCCTAAATTGTTAAATCCCATTCGGTTGATTAGTCCTTCATCTTCAGTAATCCGAAACAAACGAGGCTTAGGATTTCCTACTTGAGCTTTTGGGGTAAGCGTTCCAATTTCAATAAAACCAAATCCTAAGTTAGCCAATTCATTGAACCAACGGGCATCTTTATCGAACCCAGCAGCTAAACCAACAGGATTTTTAAAGGTTAATCCAAATAAATTGCGTTCTAGTTTTTTGTTTTTCACTTCATACAATGTTCGCATCAACCAAGTTCCACCAGGAATTATTGAGATAATTGTTAAACATTTTGTAGCAAAATAATGAGCCTTTTCGGGTTGCATGGCAAATAAAAGAGGCTTTACAAAAAGTTTGTACATACAATAAATTGTTTTTTACAAAATTACTAAAAATGAATGTTGTATGATAAAGTTCTGTTTATTGAAGCAATAGTTTATTTTTTACTACTCAGCCACTGTTTTTCTTTTATTTGCCACAGATTCACAGATTAAACTTGAACAATTTTATTAAATTTTCGCTAATAAAACAATATGCTTATCCGTTTGTTTACCTATTTTGGTAATTGATTTCTTTCCTTTACCCCATCCCTAAAGGGTGTAAAGAAAATCAATTTGCTCCCTTTAGGGTTTGGGGTAATCAAATTGATTTTCAAACCATTGGAACTTATTTAGGTAAGCAAACGGATAAGCATATAAAACAACCTTTGGTTGTTTAAATCTGTGTAATTATTATTTATGTATTATTTAATCCGTGAATCTGTGGCATGTGTTTGTTTTTTAGTATTTTAAATCGACTGAGTAGTTACGTTTATTTCTTACTTGCATCAAACAAAAATGCTTTTTCATCTTTTGATAAGCTATCATAACCCGATTTTGCTATTTTATCCAAAATAGCATCTACTTTTTTTTGATGAAGTATTTTTTGATTATTGTATTCTTCGTCTGTTTTTGTTTTACCAGGTTTTTTATAGACTACCCGCATATTTTTTCGAGAAGAAAAAAGAAGTTTAAAATAGTTTAGCCATTTGCTAAAACCTAAGGTAATGTCTTTTCCCTTTTTTAGTTGAGTGATAAATAGAAACCCAAAAATAGCTCCTCCAAGATGAGAAATATGTCCTCCTGCATTATTTTGAGGAATACTAATTAAATCTAATACTAAATAGAAAATAGCAATGTATTTTAAACGAACATTTCCTAAAAATAGCAACCGAACAGTAAAATTAGGGACATAGGTAGCAGCTGCAATTAAAACAGCTATAACCGAAGCTGAAGCACCCAATAAAATGGAAATAGGAGCTAATTGATTGAATACAGGAAACACATTAAACGTAATAATATAAATTAAACCTCCAGCAAAACCACCAAGTAGATATGTAGCAACAAGTTTTTTTTCATCTAAAAATTGTAAGAAAATTTGACCTCCAAAATAGAGTACTAACATATTAAACATAAGGTGCATAAACCCTTGATGTAAAAACATATAGGTTATAAATGTCCATGGTTGGAATATTAATTGACTTAATTCAGAAGGAAGTGCCAACCAGCTAACCACTAAATTGGCTCCTGAACTACCTGTGAAAAAGAAAATGAACAATCCAATTAAATGCACCAACACAAAAACAGCTACATTAATAAATATGAGCTTTATCAATGCTGTTCCTTGTTTAAATTGATGTTTTAAATCTTCTATTATACTCATATTTTTTTGACTATTAGCTCTGACTGTCAGTATTTTCCTCAACCAGAACTCAGGTTTATAAGTACTTTTTCATTATTTAATACGCTCCATTTCGTTTTCTTAAAAACCATTCTAAACTAAGAAGTGCAAGTAAAACAAAGAATATCCAACGCAAGTTAATAAGTTCTTTTAAATCAGTTTCTTCATAAATTATAGAAGCAATGTTGTTGTCTTTGTTAATCATTCCTACCAATTGATTGAGCTGATTAGGATAGAGCATAGCTCCATTTAGTTTTTCGGATAAGTTTTGAAGCAATTGATGATTAGCAACCGTATTGTTGGCTTCTAGCAAAAGTGCATTTACCTGAAATTGCCCTTTTTCGGTAAAGGTTTTATCACTTAGTTTTACAGTTGCCACATATTCATAACTTCCAACAGGCAACATACCTGCATTTAAAAAATAGCTTTTGATGGTTTTATTGAATACAAAATTATACTTTTTACCTTCTTCGTTTTTTAGTTCAATTGCCATTTCGGGCTCGTTAATCAGTTCATAACTGTTATTATATAGTTCAGCATTAAAAGTAATTTCTTCGTTTTCGTTAAAACTATTTTTAGAGATAATTCTGAACTTACTTTTATCGGCTTTAACTGCCAAAAATTGTACTGTTTTATTGATGAATTCATTAAATGCGTTAGGATTATTATTTTTTAAAAAATCGGTCATTCGCCATCTCCAAATACCTTCTCCACATAGAATGGCTGTTTTTTGTTTGTCTTTTTGGAAAAAAACCAAAAGTGGATTATTACTAATTACGCTTCCAATTTTTTGTTGAAGCAAGGTGTATCCATTTTCTTTGAGTCGGTATTCGCCAAAAGCACTTTCGAGTGGAGGAAACTGTTGCAGTTGTTTTTTTGTTTCTTCAGAAATAGTGAATAGTGGAAAATTTTCATAAAACGAAGGTAAAACACTATTGAAGCGGTTGTTTGTTTTTTGTACAATCAACCCCGTGTTCAAAGTATTAAACTGATTAAAAAGTGTTTGATTTCCTAAAATATAGAGGGTTGCTATTTCTTCGTTCTCAATGGAAGTCATCCAAGCAGTTTTGGTAGCTGGAATTTGATGAAAAATAATTAAATTATAAGGAGAAACATTGCCATCAAAATCACTAAAAAAGGAAGTGGTTACGTTGTAGTTTTCATTAAATTCAATGCTATTTTTTAGTGCTTTTATATCGGGATGAGGTGCATTGGCGAGAATGAGAATGTTTTGTCTGCCATCAAGCACTTCCACATAAATATCTTTAGTATTATTAGTAGTAGAAATTTCTCCATCAACAACAGAAAAAGATATCGTATAGCGTTGCACGCCAACTTCGGTGGCTTTTATAAAAATATTTTCTTCGAGCAGTTGCTGTTGGGTTGAAATAGAAAATTCGTTCGTGAAAATTGTTTTTCCTTTATGAGTTACCGTTAATGTGGTTTTTTTATTGTTGCAAGATTGAGCAAAGCCGTTTATTTCAAGTGGAAATTGGTTGTTAAGAAAAGTGATTTTATTTGATTTTATTTCTTTTAAAATAATATCAGGATGTATGGTTGTGTCGCCCAAAGCAATGCTATAAACAGGAAAAACAGTTTTTTCGGCACTAAAAACAGGGTTCGCTCCTTCATTGTAAATTCCATCGGAAGCTAAAATTAACGCTCCAATGTTTCGATTGTAAAACTTGGTGTTGATTTCCTCAAAAACTTGGGAAATGTTGGTGGTTTTTTCAGAAAAATTGATGGTTGGTTGCTCGGTAATTTTTTCACCAAAAGTAAAACTACGTACCTCGTAATTTTCTGATAAAGTGGTTTTTAAATTGGCTAAATTTTCTAAGTAAGTAGTTTTGTTAAAAGCAGTATTTTGAGCTGAAATAATTGAAATAGAATTGTCTTGAGCAATAATTATAATAGGCTTTTCAACCTTATTGAAAATGGTTTTTATAAAAGGCGAAAGTAATAAAAAAGCAAGTAAGCTTATTAATAAAAAACGAAGCGATAGCATTGTTCTTTTCAGCCAAACCGATGTGCCTTCAAACTTATTTTCTTTGTAGTAAAAAATACCAGCATAAACTACTCCAAGCAGCAAGCAAAATGGAATAAACCAAAAGGAATAAGAAGTTGTAATTTCTATAGCTACTAACAAAAGTTATGTTTTTTATAAAGAAGTGTAAAATTAAGATAAATTTAATAGCTTATGTAATCTTAAAAAATAAGAAGGTGCAAGTTTTAAACGAGAGCCATACCAAGAAAACATTTCTCCATCAACCAATATAATTTTGCTTGTAGGAGAAATTTCATGCAATTCGTTGATGTGTTTTTCTTTAAAAGGATAAGGCTCGGAAGAAAGGAAAATGAATTCAGGTTGAAGCATAGCAATTTCTGTTTCACTAATTTCAGGATAGCGTTTTTTGTTGCTCAATACATTCTTAAAACCACAATAATTCAATAAATAATGAATGATAGTATCGTTTCCAATACTCATGTAAGGTGTTTTCCAAATTAAATACAATACGCTGTATTGTTTATTAAATTTAGGTTTGTATGTTTCAAACTCGCAAAGAATGGCTGAGCAAAGTGTGGTAGCATTTTTAGTTTTCCCAAAAAGTTCACCAATAGATTTAACCATAGCTAAACTCTCATCAAGTGTTGAAATATTGCTTGTCCAAACAGAAAATTTTTGTTGCAAAAACTTAATTTGTTCAGCGTTGTTTTCTTCTTTGTTGGCAATAATTAAATCGGGCTGTAAGGCTTCAATTTTTTTAATATTTAGGTTTTTTGTTCCACCAATTTTAGTTTTCCCCAACTTCCATTTGTTGGGATGAACACAGAATTTAGTGATACCTATCACCTCTTCATCCAAACCCAACTCAAAAAGTAATTCTGTTTGCGATGGCACAACGCTTATAATTCGTTTTGGAACGGTTGTAAGTTCAATGGTATGATTAAGTTGATCTTTAAAAATCATTTTATAAAGTTTCCAGTAATAGTATTTTTTTTGTATTTGAGGTTACGCTGAAAAAATTATCGATTCTGGAGTTGACTATCCAAATAATAGCATCATTTTTATCGGTTAGTAACCAACATTCCTTTTTCTCGGGCATGGAAAATTTTTCGTCAATAAAAAAATCACTCACTTTTTTTTTGCCTTTTAACCCAAAAGGGGAAAAGATATCGCCTTCGTTCCATTTTCTAAAAAAAAGTGGATAAGTAATTTTATCAGCATCTAAATAAGCAAATTTTTTATTATTGAGGAATTGTATGTTTTTAGCACCAATAACGCTTGTTTTCATAGGAACAGGGCTATTTTTAAAATCCTCCAACGTGTTTATAGTTACACTTTTTTCCTTGTTTGAATGACGAGAAGTAAGCAATAAAAATTCTCTGTCTTTAATAAGTTGGTGCGAAGAAGATAAAAATTGCTTACCAGAAATTGCGTGAAGTGAATTTGCAATTTGGTCACAATCATCAAAATTAAAATGATAGGGTAATAAAAAATAATAGAGGTAAGTTGAGCGAGGAGTTAGTTTTTTGAGTTGTTCAATATTTATTTTAATACATGCCTTTTCAGAACTAAAACATCGGTTTTTTTCTTCTTCAATTTTTTGAGTTAAAATACGTTCAACAGCCGAAAAATGAAGTGCCGACTGATTGAGTGTTTTAATAATTGTAGGATTAATTTCTGCAAGTTTAGGTAAAATTTGATGCCTAATTTTATTGCGTACATATTTTGTTGAAGCATTGCTTTGATCTTCTCTGAAAGAAATGTTGTTGCTTTCAATGTATTGTTGAATAGCAGCACTATCAAAACAAAGTAGCGGACGAATAAGTGTGTTGTTTTTATTTTTAATACCATGCAACCCACTTAAACCAGTTCCTTTAACAAGGTTAATAAGCATCGTTTCAGCAACATCGTTTTGATGGTGAGCTGTTGCAATATAGTTGTAATTATGTGTGATTCTTAATTCTTCAAACCATTGATAACGCAGTGTTCTGGCAGCCATTTGGGTAGAAACCTTATTTTTTTCGGAAAAAGCTGTAGTTTCAAATTTAATGGAATGAAAAGGAATGTTGAGTTGTTTGCACGTCTGTTGAACAAAAAGTTCGTCTTTGTCGGCTTCTTTTCCTCTAAGTTGAAAATTACAATGAGCCACGCCAAAAGTATATTTTGCAGCTACAAATAAATGCAGCATTGCCATAGAATCTTTTCCGCCACTAACGGTTAGCAATATTTTATCTGTAGATTGAAAAAGTTTATTCGTATTGATATAGAATTGAAAAGTAGCTAACATAAGATGTAAAATTAGCTTTTTTCGATTAAGAAAAAAAAAGTATTCGTTGGTTCGGTTTTAGTTTATTTCATTACAGACCCTTAGCCATCTATTTTTTTCTTTGCCACAGATTAAACCAAATTTTCGATAATTGTTTCAGTGTTTACGACAACCCACTAATTTTACCATTATCATCAATATCCATTCCTTCTGATGCAGGAATAGCTGGTAAGCCTGGCATACGCATCATGTTTCCTAAAATAGGAATAATAAATCCAGCACCAGCAGCAAATTCAAATTCTCTAACATTAACCATAAAACCTGTCGGTCGCCCAATCAACGCTTCATTATCTGAAAAAGATTTTTGAGTTTTTGCCATACAAATAGGCAGACTTTGCATTCCTAAAGCTTCAATTTTTCGTAAATCAATAAGTGCTTTTTTTGAATATTCTACCCCATCTGCACCATAAATTTCTTTAGCTATTTTTTCAATTTTTTCTTTGATGGGTAAATTCCAGTCATAAAGCGGTTTGAAATTATTTTTACCAGTTTCAACCTCTGTAACAACTGCCTTAGCTAAATTTATCATTCCATCACCACCTTTTGCAAAACCTTCGGCAACAACAGCTTTCACATTTAGTTTAGCACATTTTTCTTGTATTAACTTCACTTCTGCATCAGAATCACTTGGGAAGGCATTTATTGCTACAACAGGGTTTAAACCAAATTTCTTACAATTTTCTATATGTTTTTCTAGGTTGGCAAAACCTTTTTCAACACGTTCAAGATTAGCATCGTTGTATTGTTCTTTTGTTGCTCCTCCATGATGACGCAATGCTCTTATTGTTGCTACCAACACCAGTGCTTTTGGTTTTAATCCACCAGAAACGCATTTTATATCTAAAAACTTTTCAGCACCTAAATCGGCTCCAAAACCAGCTTCAGTAATTACATATTCAGACAAAGACAATCCCATTTTTGTTGCGAGAATGCTGTTTGTACCTTGAGCAATGTTGGCAAAAGGACCACCATGAATAATAGCAGGATTTCCTTCTAAGGTTTGAACTAAATTAGGTTTTATGGCATCTTTCAATAAAATAGCCATCGCATTTTCTGCTTTTAAATCACGGGCATAAATAGGTTTTTTATCAAAAGAAAATCCAATAAAAATGTTTCCAAGTTTAGTTTTTAAATCGCTAAAACTTTCCGACATACAAAGAATAGCCATTACTTCGGAAGCAGGTGTAATGTTGAAACCATCTTGACGAGGAACTCCATTTCCTGTGCCACCTAAACCAATCACAATTTCTCTTAATGCCCTGTCGTTCATATCCATCACTCTTTTCCAAACGATGGTTCGAGGGTCTATATTTAAGGTGCTATTTTTGTTTTGAATGTTATTATCAATAAGAGCAGCTAATAAATTATTTGCTTTTTCAATGGCTGAAAAATCTCCTGTAAAATGTAAATTAATATCTTCCATAGGAACAACCTGAGCATATCCACCACCAGCAGCACCACCTTTAATTCCAAAAACAGGACCTAATGAAGGTTCTCTTAACACTACAGTTGCTTTTTTTCCTATTTTGTTTAATCCTTCTGTTAGCCCAATAGAAGTAGTTGTTTTTCCCTCTCCAGCAGGAGTTGGTGTTAATGCTGTAACTAAAACCAAGTTGCTTTTTTCAATATTATTATTGTTAATTAATGATAACGGAAGTTTCGCTTTGTATTTACCATACATTTCTATATCATCTTCATTGATGTTTAAATAAGAAGAAATTTTTGTAATGTGTTTCATTACATTTTTTTGAGCTATCTCAATATCAGAAGGAAATCCCATAGTTCTATAATTTTAAAATTTTGGTTAAAAGTAGCATTATTTTTAGAAAGGAGTTTGAGTTAAACTATAAATTTTTCGCCTTTGTTTGCATCCTCACAAACAAAAGAAATATCGTTTGTGCGATACAAACCAAACGATGGCTAAAAAGTTTCTCAAAAACAACATAGCTTACAACTTCAATTTTCTTAATTTTGTATAAAATATAGTAGATGGAAACAAAATTAAATACAATCGAAGAAGCGATTGAAGCTATAAAAGCAGGAAAAGTTATTATAGTAGTAGATGATGAGGAAAGAGAGAATGAAGGTGATTTTATTGCCGCAGCTCGTGCTGTTACTCCCGAAATGATAAATTTTATGGCAACCCACGGAAGGGGTTTAATTTGTGCTCCAATTATTGAAGATAGGTGTGAAGAATTAGGATTAGACTTAATGGTTCAAACAAACAATGCAGCTTATGAAACACCTTTTACAGTTTCGGTTGATTTAATTGGTGATGGGTGTACAACAGGTATTTCTGCAAGTGATCGAGCAAAAACCATTTTGGCATTAATAAATCCCTCAACAAAAAAAGAACAAATAGGAAAACCTGGACATATTTTCCCTTTAAAAGCCAAAAGAGGTGGTGTGTTGAGAAGAGCAGGACATACCGAAGCAGCAATAGACTTTGCTCGAATGGCAGGTTTTGAACCAGCAGGCGTAATTGTTGAAATTATGAACGAAGATGGAACAATGGCTCGTTTACCTCAATTATTGAAAATTGCAGAAAAACATAATTTGGTTATTGTTTCCATAAAAGATTTGATAGCTTATCGTTTACAGCACGAAACATTAATAAATAAAATTGTAACCGTTCAACTACCTACAGAATATGGTGATTTTAATATGGTAGCCTTTAAACAAACTACCAATGATATGGATCATTTGGCTTTGATAAAAGGAGAATGGAAACCTGATGAACCTGTTTTAGTTCGAGTTCACTCCTCTTGCATGACTGGCGATATTTTTGGCTCTTGCCGTTGCGATTGCGGTCCTCAACTACAAAAATCTATGGAGTTGATAGAAAAAGCAGGAAAAGGAGTTATTGTTTACATGAATCAAGAAGGTAGAGGTATTGGATTAATAAATAAGTTGAAAGCATACAAACTACAAGAGGAAGGCAGAGATACTGTGCAGGCAAACCTAGAATTAGGTTTTAAAGCTGATGAACGTGATTACGGAATTGGAGCTCAAATCTTAAGAGCGTTAGGTGTTTCCAAAATTAAATTATTAAGCAACAATCCAAAGAAAAGAACAGGATTAATGGGGTATGGACTAGAAATAGTTGAAAATGTGCCGTTGGAAATTCAATCAAACAAGTTTAATAAACTTTATCTTCAAACAAAAAAAGATAAAATGGGACATGAGTTGAAAATGTGATTTTGTGAGAATTGAATATTGTAAACTAAATCAATGTCAAGAATTTTAGCCATAGACTACGGTCAAAAAAGAGTTGGAATAGCTGAAACAGACGATTTGCAGATTATTGCTTCAGGATTAACAACGCTTCACGTAACCGAAGTAATTCCTTTTCTCGAAAACTATTTAATAAAACATCAGGTTGAACTTGTAGTAATTGGAGAAGCAAAAGATTTAAAAAATAATCCAGCCGAATCAGCCCGATTTATTGAACCTTTTGTAAAACATTTTTCAAGGAAATTTCCAACCATAAAGATTGAGCGAATAGACGAACGATTTACTTCTAAAATGGCTTTTCAAACAATGATAGATGCTGGATTGAACAAAAAAGCACGTCAAAATAAAGCCTTAGTTGATCAAATTAGTGCAACACTAATTTTACAAAGCTACCTCGAACAAAAACAATTTTTAAAATGAAAACAAAAAATATCGTTTTAATAACTATAATTTTTCTGCTCACTGCTTGTGAATCGCCAACATATACACCAAAACCAACAGGATATTTCAGGATTGAATTGCCTGAGAAATCATATAAAATCATTGAAACTGACTGTTCGTTTTCTTTTGAAATTCCAACTTACGCATCTATTCAACCCAATAAAAACAATATAGATAAACCCTGTTGGTTTGATATCGTTTTTAACGGAATGAACGCAAGTATCTATTTTAGTTATAAACCAGTGGAAAACAACATCAATCAATTTTTAGAAGATTCCCGAACATTGGCGTTTAAACACACTGTAAAAGCGTTTGATATTGAGCAGAATACCATTTCATTTCCAGAAAAAAAAGTATATGGATTGGTTTATGTTATTGAAGGAAATGCGGCATCAGCTTATCAATTTCACTTAACGGATAGTATCCATCATTTTGTGAGAGGTTCATTATATTTTAATAATGTTCCGAATCAAGATTCTATTCAACCTGTATTGGAATACATAGAAAAAGACATTCAACATCTTTTTGAAACCTTTGAATGGAAGTGAATTTTTTGTAAAATGCAACACTCGACTTTAGAAACAGACTCTACTTAGTGTCTGTCTATAAAGTCGAGAGTTTGGTTCAGAATGTTCGAGATTGAGGTTTCGATGAATTGAGAATCAGGAGTGTACTAAAGTACATGACTGATTTGAAAGTCGAGAATAACGAAGATATCGGACATTATGGACAAACTCTACTTATTCTATCATAGATTCTTCTTCAGCACAAGGGTAAATAAAATCACATTTATTATAGATGATTGCATTTAACTCTAAAATGGAAGCTAAAGCAAGTTGAGAATAATTTTGAGAAGCATTTCTAAAACCACCAGCTTCGGTTTGCCACATGGTTGTAATTAACTCCATGTTACCTTTTTCAGGATTAATAACATCAAGCACTTTTTTTACATTACCCGCTCCAGCATGATAAACATGCAGAACTAATAACCTATACCACAAATCGGTAGGTTCATAAGCGATGCATTTTTCATCTAAAATTCGGTTAGTTTCAGGTATGCAAATTGTACGAATTAATTTTGCTGCAGCCCAAGCCGATTTATCAAAATCTTTACGGTCATCAATAACATTATTGACGGTTAACCCCATTTGAGTAGCTACTTTTTTCATTAGTTGAAAAGAGCCATAAGCTCCAACTGGCGATTTTTGTAATTTATTCGGACTTTCAATTAATAAAATTGCTTGAGCATAAAATGGATCAACATTATTATATTGAAAAACATCAATACCTTTTTCAATTGTAGGTATTACTTTTTCAAAATCATAAAAAGACTTTTTCCCCGAAGTCAGAAAAATTCGAGTACCTTGAGGATAACCAAAAAAAGTTCTAACACTATCTCTAAAGCTATTTTTTTCAATGTCTGATTTTTTATTCCAATCGTTTACAGCCACTTTTTTTATGATTTGTCTGTTAAATCCAACATTTATTAATGCAGAATCTTCCTCCATGGTCATTAATGTTCGCCAAAAGTTTGGTTGAGGCAGTTCATCCCATTTTTCATTATAAAGAGCTTGAGTTTGAACAAAACGATAGTTATCTGTTTTATTAAAGTTCACAGCCTCAATAAGGTTGTACGTATAATTGTTTCCCTGCCCAGACAAATAAGTACTGAATAGAATAAGAAAAAATAGCATTGATGTGTTAATGATTTTCATATGGTTAAATTAATACGAAGAAATATAAAACTTGTTACCTAAAATGTTCTATTTTAAACACCGTTTTGTTAATATTTTTAAATCATTCATATACCACAATAATCTATCCATTTTTCTGTTTGTAACGATACTACTTTTTTGAGTAGTTTTGTCTTCTTTTTTATCAACGGTCAATTACAGCTTTTGAGTTTAAAACACATATATTTCACACTATTTATAGTAACTATTAGTAAGTTGGTTTTCTCACAGGAAACGGCTTCTGTATATGGAACCATAAATAACGAGAATGGTGAGCCTATTGAAAATGTGAATATTGCTGTTGAAGGAGTGGTAGGAGGAGCGAAAACAAGTTCTGACGGCAAATACGCTATTACTGTTGAAGCAAACAAAAATGTTGTTATCGCTTATTCCTATGTTGGATTAAAGACCATTAAAAAAGTTGTTTTTCTTGAGCCGAATGAAAAATTAGAATTTTCAATTAAAATGGAAATTGATGTTGTTGATATGAAAGAATTTGAATTAGCCGAAGAGGGAAATCGTTCGTCAACATTAACTAAAATTAATCCGAATTTAGCTACTCAAATGGCTGGACCCAACAACTCTATTGAAGCTATACTTAAAACATTTCCAGGTGTAAATTCAAACAATGAGCTTAGTTCTCAATATTCTGTTCGTGGAGGTAATTTTGATGAAAATTTAGTGTATGTAAATGATATAGAAATCTATCGTCCATTTCTAATTCGTTCGGGACAACAAGAAGGATTAAGTTTTATAAATTCAAAAATGGTTTCAGACATTCATTTTTCTGCTGGAGGTTTTGAAGCTAAATATGGCGATAAAATGGCTTCTGTATTGGATGTAAAATATAAAGAACCTGAAGGATTTTCTGGTTCTGTAGGTATGAGTTTGTTAGGTGCAGATGCTCATATTGAGGGTGCAAGTAAAAATCATCGGTTTACTTATATTACAGGAGCTCGTTTCAAAAGCAATCAGTATGTATTAAGAAGTTTAGATACGGATGGTGACTTTAAACCAGTTTTTTTCGATTTTCAAACGTATCTAACCTACGATATTAGTGAAAAATGGGAAATTGGAGTGTTGGGAAACATGGCATTAAACAGGTATAAATTTATTCCTCAAACCCGTCAAACAGAATTTGGGACTATCAACGAAGCCCTTCAACTTACTGTTTTTTTTGACGGGCAAGAAGTTGATCAATTTCAAACTTATTTTGGTGCTATTTCTAATACCTTCAAACCTCGTGAGAACATTGAGTTAAAATTTATTACATCCACATTTTCTTCATTAGAATACGAAAAATTTGACATTGAAGGAGCTTATAGAATCAATGAACTTGAACGAGATTTAGGAAGCGATAATTTTGGAGATGTTAAGTTTAATAGGGGCGTAGGTACATTTTTCGACCACTCAAGAAATACACTTGACGCAACTGTTTTTAATGCCGAGCATAAAGGGAAAGTTGTGAAAGAAAAACACACCACCTTTTGGGGTGTAAAATACCAAAGAGAACTCATCAAAGATAAATTGAGCGAATGGTCTTTTGTTGATTCAGCCGATTTTTTCACCCCTCGTCCTGCAGATTCAATAGGTTATGTTAATCCAAATGCACAACCCGACCAACTATTGGAGCTAAAAGAAGTGCTAAAAACTCGTATTTCATTAGCCAGTAATAGATACAGTGCTTATTTGCAGCGTTCTTGGCAATGGAGCAGAGATACCGTTGCATACACGTTCACGATTGGAGGAAGAGGAGCTTATTGGGATTTTAATGACGAATTTATTTTTAGTCCTAGAACTTCCTTTTCTATTAAACCAAACTGGAAAAGAAATTATCTGTTTCGTTTAGCAGGAGGAGTTTATTATCAACCTCCTTTTTATAGAGAAATGCGTGATTTTGATGGTGTTCTTAATGAAAATATAAAATCTCAACTTTCCTACCAAGTAGTACTCTCTTCCGATTATAATTTTAAAGCTTGGGAAAGACCTTTTAAGTTTACTTCAGAAATATACTACAAACACATGAAAAATGTAATTCCCTATCAAATAGACAATGTTAGGGTACGTTATTTTGCTACAAATAATGCTGATGCTTATGCTACAGGGTTAGATTTAAAAGTAAATGGCGAATTTGTAAAAGGTGTTGAATCTTGGTTTAGTATGTCTTTTATGAAAACCGAAGAAAATCTAAAAGATGATTTTTTCTTCAAAAACTTCAACAGCGATGGTGAAGAAATTATTTCAGGATTTACGGAAAATGATGTAGTTGTGGAAACAAAAAGAATTGAGCCTGGCTACATTCCACGACCAACAGACCAACGCTTTGCATTTAGTTTGTTTTTTCAAGATTATATTCCAAAATTGCCCGATTTTAAGATGAACATTTCGTTGCACTATGCAACAGGATTGCCTTTCGGCCCTCCTCAATCCAGAGAAAGACATTTAGCAACATTCAGAATTCCTCCTTACCGAAGAGTAGATATCGGGTTTTCTTATGTGATAAAAAAAGAAGAAAAAAAGTTTAAAGGCAAAAACCCACTAAACACATTTAAAAATATATGGCTAAGTGTGGAAGTCTTTAATTTATTACAAGTTAATAATGTTATTTCCTATCTTTGGGTTGAAGATGTTACAGGGAGAAATTTCGCAGTACCAAATTATCTTACATCAAGACAGTTAAACTTAAAGTTACACGTTGATTTTTAGTTTAAACATGCTAAAAATATAAAAGCTACTCCCATTTCGCAATTTACCACCCAAACATTGTTAAAAACTTCTTTGGACTTTTTTTGTCCATTAAATTATTGTTCTTAAATTTGGACATAATTTGACCAATATGGCAACAGTTAAAAAAACAAAATCTATCGGAGAACATCTTAGAAATCTGAGAGAGGAAGCTGGCTTAACGCTAAAATTTGTTTCAGAACAAATTAGTATTGACACTTCTCTACTTGCTAAAATAGAACGCAACGAAAGACAACCAACCAAACAAATTATTAAGCAAGTTGCTGATTTTTTTAAGGTTGATGAAAAAGAGTTGCAAAATGATTTTTTAAGTGACCAAATCGCTTACAAAATCCTTGACGAAGAAGCAGATTTAAGCATTTTAAAAGTTGCAGAAGAAAAAGTTAAATACTTAAAAACGGTTTACTATGGAAAATGAAATTAAAGTCGTAGAATTATTTGCAGGTGTTGGAGGCTTTCGTCTTGGACTTGAGGGCTGGAATGGAAAATCGGCAACATCAGGATATAAAAAAGGAATAAAATCACCATACAAAGTTGTTTGGAGTAACCAATGGGAGCCATCAACAAAAATGCAACACGCTTCATTAGTTTATGAAAACCGTTTTGGAAAAAACGGACATTCAAATGAAGATATTTCGCAAGTTAATGTTTCAGAAGTTCCCGACCACGATTTATTGGTTGGTGGTTTTCCATGCCAAGACTACTCTGTAGCAACAACTTTGAAAAATTCAAAAGGACTTATTGGAAAAAAGGGAGTTTTATGGTGGAGTATTCACAAAATACTTACGGAGAAGCAGAAAAAACCAAAATATCTATTTCTTGAAAATGTTGACAGACTTTTAATTTCTCCATCAGGACAAAGAGGACGAGATTTTGCAATTATATTACAAAGTTTGAACGAATTAGGTTATGCTGTAGAGTGGAGAGTTATAAACGCAGCCGAATTTGGAATGCCACAAAGAAGAAGAAGAATTTTCATTTTAGCATACCTAAAAGGAACGACTATTCACGAAAGTTTGAAAGAAGTTACACCAACAGAATGGATTTTAAAAAAAGGAACTTTAGCCGAAGCTTTTCCTGTAACATCAGAAAATACTTTATTTCCAACAGAATTTAAACTCAAAGGAGATATAGTTTCAATTTCCGAAAACTTTAACAAAGGTGGTTCAACTGGACTTTTTGAAAATACAGGAGTAATGATAAACGGTTTGGTAACTACTATAAAAACGCAACCAAACTATGATGGAAAGTTCACAATCTTGAGAGACCTTATACAAAATGGAGAAGTAACTGAAGAATTTTACATTAATGAGCAAGAACTCGAAAAATGGAAATATTTAAAAGGTCCGAAAAAGCTAATAAAAACCAATGCCCAAGGGTTTGAATATAATTACAGTGAGGGAGGTATGAGTTTCCCTGATTCACTAGACAAACCTTCAAGAACAATTATTACGGGTGAAGGTGGAAAATCTCCATCGAGATTTAAGCACGTTATTCAAACTCCAAATGGACATAGAAGGCTTTCTCCTGTTGAATTGGAACGATTAAATATGTTTCCAGATGACCATACAAAATTGGAAGGAGTATCAGATACAAAAAGAGCTTTCTTTATGGGAAATGCTTTGGTTGTTGGTGTAATTGAAAAAATTGGAATTGCTTTAAAAGAAAAAATTAAATATGGCAAAAAATAATTTAGTAACACCTTTTTTAAAATGGGTTGGTGGTAAAAGACAAATAATGTCTTCAATAGTTGATCTATTACCAAAAGATATTAATAAATTAAATTATGTTGAACCTTTTATCGGAGGAGGTGCTTTATTGTTTCATCTTCAACCTAAAAAAGCTGTCATTAATGATTTTAATGCTGAATTAATAAATGTTTATAAAGTGATAAAAAATAATTTAGATGAATTAATTATTGATTTACAAAAACATAAAAATGAAGCCGAATATTTTTATAAATTAAGAAGTTTAGATAGAACAGAGGAATATCAAAAGTTATCAAATATTCAAAGAGCTTCTAGGATAATTTATTTAAACAAAACTTGTTTTAATGGTTTGTATCGAGTAAATAATGCAGGAGAATTTAATGCCCCTTTTGGTAGATATAAAAACCCAAATATTGTAAATGCACCAACTTTAAAAGCCGTAAACAAATATTTGAATTCAAATAAAATAGATTTAATAACAGGAGATTATGCAGATATTTTAAATAATACAACTAAAAGTTCATTTATATATTTAGATCCGCCTTATCATCCTTTAACAGAAGGTTCAAGTTTTACTGGATACGTTCAAGGAGGTTGGAATATTTATGATCAAATTAGATTGAGAGAAGTTTGCGATGAATTAGATAAAAAAGGAATTAAATTTTTATTATCAAATTCATCTACTGATTTTATCAAAGATCAGTATAGTGCTTATGAAATAAATATTGTCAAAGCAAATAGGTCTATAAATTCAAATGGAGAGAAAAGAGGTGAAGTAGAAGAAGTTTTAATAAGAAATTATGGGAATGACAAAAAATGATGCCAAATGGGAATTGATTTTTGACGATTTTAATATTATTAAAATAATCGAAATTCAAGGTTGTTTTATAATTACTTCGGCACAAATAAATAAATATAGAGAAGCACGCTTGATGACAAAATTTGATCATCAAGCTCAAAGACCCGAATTATTTATTAAATATAACTTATCCATTTTACCAATTTCTAGAGGAAGTTACATAATAGGTAATTTTGATATATTTCACAATTTAAATGATGATGATGTTGAAATTACAAAAATTACTTTTCCATCATCTATTGAGAGCATTAACCATAAAGAAATAACAAGCGAAGCAACAGCTATAAATTGTGCGTATGTTTCAAAGATTTTACAGGATTTTACAGGAGAAAATAATTTGCAACCCACAGTTAGTGGCAGAATGAGTTCAAAATCTTTTGATTTTATTATTAATTCTAACGATAATCAATTATCAATAAATGTCGAAAATTCTCAAATTGAAATAGATGGTGGTTATGAAGGTGATAATTCTTTAAGTTTAATAGAGGCTAAAAATTATATTTCTGATGATTTTATAATAAGACAACTCTTTTATCCTTATCAATTATGGAATAACAAAATAAGTAAAAAAGTTCGCCCAATATTTTTAACATATTCTAATGGCTTTTTTGATTTACGAGAGTATGAATTTACAAATCCTAAACATTATAATTCTTTACGATTAATAAAACACAAAAAATATCTTTTGCAAGATGAAACAGTAAACGAAATTGTTTTAAATGTTGAATTTATTGAAACTATCTTAAATTCTACCTTGATTATTGATGACCCTAAATTGCCATTTCCACAAGCAAATTCAATGGAAAGAATAATTAACTTATGTGAATTATTATATGACAATGAATTTATTTCAAAAGAAAACATCACTCAAAATTATGATTTTAATTCAAGGCAAACCGATTATTATCTTAATGCTGGAAAATATTTAGGCTTAATTTGTGATGAAAAAAGGGATGGTGATTTAGGTGGAATACTTACTGAAAAAGGGAAAAATATATTTGAACTTTCAATTAAAGAAAGACAAATTGAATTTATAAAGGCTATTCTTTCACATAAAGTATATAACGAAGTTTTGAAAAAGTATTTTGAAAATGGAGAAATGCCAACTAAAAAAGGAATAGTTGAAATAATGAAAGTTTCAAATTTATATAATATTAATTCTGATATTACTTTTCTCAGGAGATCTTCGACTATTTTAAGTTGGATAAATTGGATTACAAAACAAATAGAAGAATGAAATTACCTTATAACCAGAAAAATAAAAAGTCAGTAATTGATTATGCTAAATTACTTAAAGGAAAAACTTTAAGACAAATTTGCGACCCTAGTATTTTAGAACACAATTATACAGGAAAAGGAAACTTCGGGCAAATACTTGAAAAGTTCTATTTTGGTTATAGCCCAAATTCCAAATCAGAAGCTGATTTTTTTGAAATAGGAATGGAACTCAAAACCTCTCCTTTAAAACAGCTGAAAAATAATGAATATCGTTCAAAAGAACGATTGGTATTAAACATTATCAATTACATTGAAGTTGTAAATCAACAATTTGAGAAGAGTGATTTTTGGAAAAAGAATGCAAATATTCTTTTGATTTTCTATTTGCATCAGGCAGGCTATGACATTCTTGATTACCTTATAAAAATTGTTGACGAATGGAACTTTCCAAGCACCGATTTAGAAATTATCAAAAAGGATTGGGAACTCATCAAACAAAAGATTGCTGACGGAAAAGCACACGAACTTTCAGAAGGAGACACATTTTATCTTGGTGCTTGCACAAAAGGAGCAAACGCAAATTCAACTAGAAGACAACCTTTTTGTGACATTCCGGCAAAACAAAGAGCATACTCACTAAAACAAGGTTATGTAAATCATATCATTGCCTCAATTGCCAATGAAACAATAGGAATTTACGGTAAACTGATTCCATCAGTGGCAGTTGCAAAAAAGCAAACAATTGAAGAAGTTGTAATTGCTAAATTCAAACCTTATTATGGAAAAACAATTGAGCAAATATTAGCTATTACAGGAGTTAAAATAAACACAACGGCAAAAAGTTTCTACGCTAACCTTACAAAAGCAATTCTAGGAATTGAACTTGATAAAGAAATAGAAGAATTTGAAAAGGCTGAAATCATAGTAAAAACAGTAAGACTAAAGGAAAACAATTTACCGAAAGAGGATATTTCCTTTCCAAATTTCAAATACGAAGAAATTGTAAATGAAGAATGGGAAGACTCTAATTTCAAAGACATTTTAGAGCATAAATTTTTGTTTGTGTTCTTCCAATTTGAAAATGAGCAATTAATTTTGAGAAAAGTGAAATTTTGGAATATGCCTTATGCAGACATTCTTGAAGCAGAGAAAGTATGGGCTAAAACGAAAAACATTGTTTCAAAAGGCAATATTGTTAGAGAAGTTAAAGGAACAACACGTTATACTAATTTTCCGAACAAATCTTTCAACTCTGTATCCCACGTTAGACCACACGCCACAAACGCAGCAGACACTTATCCTTTACCAACCAAAGACAAATTGACAAAAGCGAAAGAATATACAAAACACTGTTTTTGGCTAAACAACACGTATGTAAGAGATGAAATTTATTTAAAATAACCAATACACGAATAAAAAAAGACACAACAAATACATTATGTCTAACACTCAATATCCCATAAAAATTCATGCAGAACTACCAATAAATAAGCTAGAAAAAGGGCTTTTTGTGTTTATGTATAGAGCAACTCGAATTCCACCACATTTAGGAATTATTTTTAATGGCAAACTCTATGACATTACCTTGCAAGAACCTAATTTAGGTGTTGATGCTTCTGAATTTTTAACTTCTATCATTAAAAAATTCACTAAAACAATTTTTTTTGAAATACATCAACCTAAAGAAAGTGAGGAAGAAAATCTTATTCAGAGCTTAAAAAATGCAATTAAACAGTTTCAGAAAATTTCGGAAACAACAAGTTGTATTTCTCCGCTTAAATTTTTTTTTAATGAAACTTACCAGCTCAATACTTCTCAAGTAAATTTTATTTTTGATTTAATTCCATTGTTAATAGAAAACCAATTAATTATCAATACCTATCACCTAAATTTAGAAAGAAATATAAATCAAAATGAATTTTTATTAAAAACCTACACCAAAGAGGATATACTAAATTGCTTAGAGGCATTAAACCGTAAAGAAGTAATATGTTAGCTAATCAAAAAATCTTTTTAAGAGAAGTAATTTTAACCGATGTACCAATTCTTTTAGATTGGGAAAATGATGTCGAAAATTGGGAGGTAAGCAGCACAACAGCTCCTTTTTCAAAAGAAGAAATTGTGTTTTTTGCAGCATCAAACCAACATATTTTCACACACAGTCAAATGCGGTTTATGATTTGTTTAGAAGGCAATCATAAGCCTATCGGTTGCATCGATTTATTTGATTATGATGCAGAATTAAAAAAAGCCGGAGTAGGTATTTTAATCGGTGAAAAAGAACTTAGAAATAAAGGGTTTGCTACACAAGCGTTGAATTTATTACTTCAACTTTCATTCAATAAATTCAACTTGGTTACTGTTTTTGCCGAAATTGATAAAAATAATAGTTCAAGTATTTGTTTATTTGAAAAGTGTAATTTTAAATTTGTTAAGGATAACTTTAGAAATGAGAAAATAATGCGGTACTACGAAATTAAATGTAACAAATAACTTTAAAACTATCTATGCTTAAAAAAATATTCATATCCTTACTTTTAATTGTAATTCTTGCGGGAGGTTATTATGTTTATGAGATGTATCAACGTGTTTATCAACCAAACGTAACCTTAAAAAACACCAATTCCGACTATTTTTATGTGTATAGTCATTTTACTTATGATGATTTAATCAATAGTTTATATGAACAAGGCTATATAATTGATAGAGTTTCTTTTAAATGGGTTTCTGAAAAAAAATCTAACTTCATTAATAATGTAAAACCAGGGCGATATAAACTCAAAGAAGGAATGAGCAACAACCAATTAATAGATTTGTTACGCTCAGGAAATCAAACACCCGTAAAGGTTACTTTTTCCAATGTTAGAACAATTAATGAGCTTTCTGGGGTTGTATCAAAGAACTTAGAATGTGATAGTTTGTCGCTTTATAATTTATTAACAGATAAAACATTTACATCAAACTATGGATTTAACACCATCACTATCCTAACACTTTTTTTACCTGATACCTATGAGTTTTACTGGAACACTTCTGCAGAGCAATTTGTAAAACGTATGGCTGACGAGTATAAAAAATTTTGGACAGAAGAACGAAAAGCAAAAGCAAAAGCAATTAATTTAACGCAATCGGAAGTTTCTATTTTAGCTTCTATTGTTCAGGCAGAACAATCTGTTTATAGAGATGAACGACCTAAAATTGCAGGTTTATATATCAACAGATTAAAAAAAGGAATGTTGTTGCAATCTGATCCAACTGTGGTTTATGGAATTGGCGATTTCAATATTAACAGGGTGCTTACCAAACATATAAACACAAACACACCTTATAATACTTACCTTCACCAAGGGTTGCCTCCTGGACCTATTAATTTACCAGAAATTTCATCGTTAGATGCAGTATTGAATTACGAAAAACACAATTATATTTATATGTGTGCGAAGGCTGATTTTTCTGGTTATCATGCTTTTGCAATTAATTATAATGAGCATTTGGTAAATGCAAGGAATTTTCAAAAAGAACTCAACAGACGTAAAATTTACAATTAATTTTTTTTTTATCCTCGAAACAATATTTAATTTAATTTATAGTTTACATTGATGAAAAAATAAAAAAAACAAAACTAGCCTATGAATCAAATTACTATTTTTAATTATCAAGCATTAAAACAAGAAGAAAAAGAGCTAAAAAGCCTTCTTTTCTGTAAAAAAAATCAAAAAGAGTTTTCTCCAAAAAAAACTACAGTTGCAGCACTTTTGAATTATTCTAAATCCCTAAGTATTAGAAAATCAAAATATATGCATGTATTTGAAATGGTCTTAAATTAATTTTTTTTTTCATTTTTCATTTTTAATGAATAGCAGTAAGTCGATTGGATTTACTGCTTTTTTTTTGTTGCAGTTACAAGAGAAACCTATTTCCTTATGCTTATTTTTGTTCTCACAAAAGTTAATTTATGCAAGAATTAGTACAACAAATAAAACAACTTGAGGAGTTGAGTAATCAATTAGAAGTTTCTGAATTTGAACGAGAAAATACCTTAAAGCAAGTTTCAGCCTATACCAATCAATTTATCAACCAATTACCTGTCGTTAAAGCTTTTAATGAAGCCAATCAACCTTCTTGTGGTCTTGAAATAAACAATATTAAAAAATCACTCAATAAACTGTTAGAAATTTATCAAAAAGAAGTAGTTGAAAAAGGAATAATTGCCGCTTCAGGAGGGCATTTAGGATATATTCCTGGCGGTGGAATTTTTAATGCTTCTATAGCCGATTTTCTTGCAGCAGTTACCAACCCTTATGCTGGAATTTTTTACGCATCTCCAGGAGCTGTTACCATTGAAAATGAAGTGATTGATTGGTTAAAAAATGTTTTTGATTTTCCCAAAAGTGCCGTAGGAAATTTGGCTTCGGGAGGCTCCATTTCAAACTTAATTGCGTTAACAGCAGCTCGAGATAAACATCAAATTAAAAACGAAAAAATCACTAAAAGCGTAATTTATTTGAGTGTTCAAGTGCATCATTGCATACAAAAAGCACTTCGGATAATAGGGTTGGAAGATGTAATTATTAGATATGTGGAGCTAGATGAAAAACACAAAATGAAAATTGATGTTTTAGAACTATTAATAGAAAACGACAAAGCAAACAATTTAAACCCTTTTTTAGTCGTAGCTTCAGCAGGAACAACAGATACAGGTGCTATTGATCCGTTAGTCGAAATTGCAACAATTACAACAAAAAATAAGATGTGGTTTCATGTTGATGCTGCGTATGGCGGTTTTTTTATTTTAACGTCCAAAAAAGCATTGTTTAAAGGGATTGAAAAAGCCGATTCGTTGGTAATTGACCCTCACAAAGGAATGTTTTTGCCTTATGGATTAGGAGCTGTATTAATTAAAGACAAAGAAGCTGTTTTTCACTCCAATCATTATTTAGCTAATTATATGCAAGATGCTCAGAATGACGATTTAAGTTATAGTCCTGCCAATGTTTCTCCTGAACTGACTAAGCATTTTAGAGGATTACGGTTGTGGTTGCCTTTGCAGTTGCATGGAATAGAACCTTTTATTGCTTGTTTGGAAGAAAAGTTATTGCTTACAACATATTTTAGAAAAAAATTGGTTGAAATGGGTTTTAAAGTTGGACCAACTCCTGATTTATCCGTCAGCTATTTTTGGTATCCTTTTAAGGAAAATGAAAATGAGCAAAACAAACTATTAATTGATGCTATTCATAAAGATGGAAGTGTGTTTTTGAGTTCTTCACTTATAAATGAGCAGTTTGTAATACGAATGGCTATTTTATCTTTTAGAACCAAACTTTCAACTATAGATAGAGCCTTAGCAATGATAAAAAGTAGTTTAGAAAAAACGGAATTACAAGATTAAGAGTGAAACATTTTTAAATTACCTTGAAAGAATTTCACTCTTAATCTTGGCAGTTCCGAAAATTTAAAGGCTCAGGCACACCCTTAATCCCTAAAGGGAGTCTACGCACGTGGTAGTGTGTGTTGGCACTCCCCTTTAGGGGTCGGGGGTAGCGGAGGGAGTAAATCCTTAATTTCCTTAACGTCTCCTATTAATAATAAAGTAAAATAATATAATGTGGCTAAAGCCCTTTTGTTATTTGGTTTTAAAAGCCCCGACCTTAAGGTCGGGGTAATAAATCGTAATCAACTCATTTAGCTTTAGCCACATTAGTATGTATGTAGTGATTTTTTATGTCAATTTGTGTTTAAGAGTATATTTGTTTTTATAAAAGAACTTCACTCTAAATCTTGTAATACCTAATTTACAAAAGATTCAGAAAATCCATCTCTTGGCTGAATAGATTTCATTTGGTCTATAATAGTTTTTATCGGGATATTATCTATTGAAATTAGTTCAATACCTTGCTGTAAATCTGTATTTTCGGTTAAGGATGTTTTAATAAATACGCTGTCATTAAAAAGGAATATTTCAAAAGGCAATAATTTGGGATTTGATTTATGATAAGAATACCATTCTTCTGATGGTTTGGCTACGGTATGACCGCAACGTATTTGCATCAAAAATTCTCTAACAATAATATGAAATTCGCTTTCCGTTAAACTGTCGTTCAATTTTGCAGTTGTTTTTGTAATGTAATTTTCTAAGCTATCTGTTGTGATGTAATTGTAAACAGATGGATGATATTCTTTAATGGTAGAAACTAAAATGCTGAAATCATGTTGGATTTGATTAGAGCTATATTTTCTATCTCCCTGATAAACTAATTTTTGACCAAAAGCAAATAAGTTAGATGATAATATTAAAAATAAAAGTATCTTTTTTATGCACATTTACGGTAAGTATTTTTGGTTTTCACTTTTATTTTTGTCAATAGTCATTTTAACGAATATAAGAAATAATCCCGCTAAAATAATTGTTCCTACATACCCATCATCCCCAAATAGTATGTCAGTTTCAAATTTTGTGTTTATGGCTGAGTTTAAATAATTGTTACCAAAATGAAGTCCGATTGGCAGCCAAATTGTTTTAAAGTAAAAATATAAAATGGTCAGCAACGCCCCTGCAAAAAATAGTGTCAGACCGGTTTTAAGTAAATCAATTTTTGGGTTTAAAAGATGAACCAACATAAACAATAACCCTATGGTTAGTGAAAGGTTAATTGACGATAAATATCTATTGCAATAGTTTAAAAAAATACCTCTGAACCATAATTCTTCCCAAGCAATTATTACGAATGTTAGACCAATTGAAGAAATAGAGAAGTCCGTATTGAAAGAAATGTCGGAAGCAGATAATTGCCCTGAAATTAAGCCTAAGAATGTTGGGCTTATGGCAATTAGTCCACCGCCAATAATTCCAATGGGCAAATAAGTGATTTTTCTTATTGACCAAAACTCTCTGATTTCATTTTTTAGTTTGAAGAAGTAAAAATGTATGAGGTTAAGAAAAATAAAAGCCAGTAAAATTAAGACAGAAGCACTTAACCAAGTCGGTAATTTCAGTTGCTGAATAGAAACAAAAATTGTCAGGCAGATAATTAAGTGCCCGAGTATTATTAAATAACTTTTAAGTTGCTTGTTCAAATTAGTTTTAATTTATGGTAACATATTAATAATTTTTTAGGAAATGCTGTCTGCGTAAAAGGACGAGACAAGCAAAGCTATTTGTATAAACTTTTTTATTTTACCTGATTGCTCTGAATTATTCATAATTTGTCATTTGAAACGGTCAGTTTTTTCAATGCACCATAACATTCCGCTACTAAGAACAGGTGGGGTTTCATTGCTTCTCTGTTTCAATTTTTTCCAAATGTAGCAAAAAGAATTGAAGTTTGCAAACAGCTCTCCCCCACTGGTTGGAGGATAAAGGAGGCACAACGGATTGTTAATCTAAGAGCGTATCAAAAAAGTAATCGGTGGGAGAAAGTTGTGGAAATTATAAAAATGGCAGCATAGTGAGTTTTGTTATAATAAAAACTTAAAAGGTTGCACCTTTATTTCTCAATAGTTCTTAGTAAATTTGTGTTCTTAAAAAATATTTTTTTAATGGCAGATATTATAAAACTTTTACCAGATGCGGTTGCTAATCAAATTGCTGCGGGTGAAGTGGTGCAACGCCCTGCTTCGGCTGTAAAAGAACTTTTGGAAAATGCCATAGATGCCGGAGCAACTTCCATTTCGCTTTCCATAAAAGATGCCGGAAAAACCCTCATTCAGGTTATTGATAACGGACAAGGAATGTCGGATACTGATGCCCGATTGAGTTTTGAACGCCACGCAACATCAAAAATAAAAACTGCCGATGATTTATTTAACTTGCACACCAAAGGGTTTAGAGGTGAAGCATTGGCTTCCATTGCTGCCATTGCTCAGGTAGAACTTAAAACAAAAAAAGAAAATGCTGAGTTAGGTTCAAAAATTTCCATCGAAGGAAGCGAAATTAAAGCTCAAGAAGCATGTAGTTGTGCTAAAGGAACTACTTTTTCTATCAAAAATTTATTTTACAATGTGCCTGCCCGAAGAAATTTTTTAAAATCGAACAGCGTTGAATCTAAACATATTATTGATGAATTTTTAAGGGTGGCTTTAATTCATCACAACATTGCTTTCAGTATGTATAATGATGGAAATGAGGTATTCAACCTTAATTCTGGAAGTTTCCGTCAGCGAATTGTAGCTGTTTTTGGCGAGAAATACAACACAAAATTAGTTCCTGTTGCTGAGCAAACCGACATTGTAACCATCGAAGGTTTTGTTACTAAACCCGAGTTTGCAAAAAAAACCAGGGGCGAGCAATATTTCTTTGTAAACAGTCGCTTTATCAAAAATGCTTACCTCAACCATGCCGTGCAAAATGCGTTTGATCAATTATTAAACAAAGAACAATTTCCATCTTACTTTCTTAACCTTTCGGTAAATCCTTCAAAAATTGACATTAACATTCATCCTACAAAAACCGAAATTAAATTTGAAGATGAACGGGCTATTTATGCTATAATACGAACAGCCGTAAAACAAGCCTTGGGAAAATTTAACATTGCTCCTACACTCGATTTTGAGCAAGAAAAAAGTTTTGATATTCCCCTATCTAAATACAAAGAAGAAGTGAAAATTCCAACCATACGAGTTAATCCTAATTTTAATCCTTTTGACAAAGAAAAACAGCCTTTTTCACCCTCCCAAAAAACCATTAATAAAAATGCAACGAGTTGGGAAAATTTATACGATAATTTTGAACAAAATACTACTTCTATACTTGAAGCCCAATCTGCTATAAATGAAAATACAACAGAAAAAACCGAACACCTTTTTGCTTCAAATTTTGATGAAGATACGGTAGTTAAATCAAAAACAGTTGTTCAAATTCATCAAAAATTTATACTTACACAACTGAATAACAAACACTTGTTTATAGACCAACAAAGAGGACACGAAAGGGTGTTATTTGAACAATTTTTAACCCATTTAGAAAACGGAAACGGACATTCGCAACAACTTCTTTTTCCTGAAACCATAGAACTTAGTAATGCTGATGCTGAACTAATTAAAGAAATTGAACCCGATATTAAAAAATTAGGTTTTAGTTTTAATGCTATTGGCAGAACGGCATTTATCATTAATGGCGTTCCTGTTGAATTATCGAACCAACCTATTCAGCGTAGTTTCGAAAATTTATTGGAACAATTTAAAAACCACCAGCCTGAGCTTAAATTGGCTCAACAAGAACGCATTGCCATAGCAATGGCAAGAAGTGCAAGCATAAAATCAGGACAAGTGCTTAGTCAGGAAGAGATGCTTCATTTAGTAGAACAACTTTTTGCCTGCCAAATGCCTTATAGCTTACCAAATGGAAAACCCATAATTATTTCGTTAGACATTGAAAATCTAAACCAACAATTTAATTATTAATATGTTAGAAAATATATTTAGAAACATACCACCTGTTGTAAAAAATATACTCATCATTAATTTGTTAGTGTTTCTGGGTACCGAATTTTTAGCTGGACAAGGAATAAATGTAACGCAGTATTTAGCCTTACACTATTTTACAAGTGATAATTTTTATCCGCATCAACTCGTTACTTATATGTTTATGCACGGTGGTATTTCACATATATTCTTTAATATGTTTGCCGTTTGGATGTTTGGAAAAGTGCTGGAACAGGTTTGGGGTCCAAAACGATTTTTAATTTACTATATGGCAACTGGAATTGGTGCAGGATTAATTCAACTCTTGGTAGCTTATATCAGAATTATACCTCTGAATGAACTTGTTACACCTGAACAAATGGATTATATTGTTTCCAATGGTTACGAACTTTTGCAAACAAATCGAAATTACTCCGACCCCATTTCTGGGCAATTAAATATTCTAATTAATGTGAGTACGGTTGGAGCTTCGGGAGCTGTTTTTGGTATTTTATTGGCTTTTGGAATGTTGTTTCCCAACACCGAATTAATGTTGCTCTTCCCTCCTATTCCCATTAAAGCAAAATGGTTTGTGATAATGTATGGTGTTTTTGAACTTTACGCAGGGTTTTCCAACAACCCAAACGATAATGTTGCTCATTTTGCTCATTTAGGAGGTATGTTGTTTGGTTTTATCTTAATAAAATATTGGAAAGCCGATAGAAATAGGTTTTATTAAGTCGTTGTGTTTTTATACCGATTGTTTTTTTTTTGAAAAGTAATTTTGCTTGTTGAAGAAAAGCACACGTTATATTAATTATCTTTGAAAACTTGCGAAATATTTAATTTCGTTTTAGACAAACTATGGCTATTCCTATTATAATAACAATTTGTGCTTTAATCATTATAGCTTATTTATTCGACCTAACGGCTCCTAAAACTAGAATTCCTTCTGTAATATTGCTATTAACTTCTGGGTGGTTAGCAAAACAAATAGTTGATTTTCTTGGAATTAAAATTCCAGATTTAGACGTATTACTCCCTATTTTTGGAACAATTGGATTGATTTTGATTGTATTAGAAGGCTCTCTTGAATTGGAATTAAAAAAATCGAACTATTCTCTTATAAGAAAGTCTGTTATTGCGTCATTAATACAAACCGTTGGGCTTAGCTTTTTAGTTGGCTATGCGTTTTATTATTTGGGGAATTATTCCTACAAAGATAGCTTGTTAAATGCTATTCCTCTTTCAATAATAAGCAGTGCAATAGCCATTCCCAGTGTTAGAAACATTTCCAAATCAAGTAAAGAATTTATTATTTATGAAAGTAGTTTTTCAGATATTTTTGGTGTAATTTTTTTCGATTTTATTGCACTAAACGAGACTATTAATGTAGCAGCTTTTGGCAATTTTGCACTACAAATTTTAATAATTTTAGCTATTTCATTTATAGCCACCATTGGATTAGCATACTTATTAAGTAAAATAAAAAACCATACTAAATTTGTACCTATCATCATTATCATCATCACTATTTATGCTATTTCTAAGCTATTTCATCTCCCTGCCTTAATTTTTATTTTGTTGTTTGGAATTTTGTTGGGCAATTTAGATGAGTTAAAAAAAATAAAATGGGTTGAAAAAGTTAAGCCCGACAAACTTAATCTAGAAATAATAAAATTTAAGGAAATAGTTATGGAGGGTACTTTTTTGATACGCACTATCTTTTTTATGCTTTTCGGCTATCTGATAAATACTGCTGAAATTGTTAATCAAGCATCGCTTATATGGTCTGGAAGTATTGTGGCTGCTATTTTCTTTTTTAGGCTCATTCAGTTAAAATTATCAAGGCTTCCTTTAAGCCCCTTATTACTAATTGCCCCTAGGGGGTTAATAACAATTTTGTTGTTTTTGGCCATAGATCCTTCTCAATCCATTGAATTAGTAAATAAATCACTAATAATACAAGTAATAATCTTAACGTCTTTGATAATGATGTTGGGATTAATTACCAACAAAAAAGAGAAGAAAATAATTGAAGATGAAATTGTGTAGTGCATCAAACTATAAGTAACATTCTTTATTTTTCAATTTAGCGCTGCTCTTTCTGTACGTCATTCCTTTCCCTTTTACCGTCATCCCTGTGAAGAGCAACCCTTCGATACTTCAAGGTAAACTCTAACAGGAATCTTTATTATTGCAAACGAAAGATATTCCTGACAATTTTTTTCGTGCTTTAAAAATTTCAGAAACCTGTCTGCCTCAGGCTGATGACGATTAGAATTGGCTTTGCAGATTGGAAAATTCCCCTTTTGAGAGGAGTTAGGGGTGTGTTTAACCAAAAAGGATAAATTTAAAACACACCTTTGATGTTGTAATCTCACCACTTCATGTGGTTTCGAACAACATTTTTTTTCTCTCAAAAGGATAAAAATACTAACCAAATTCTGAACTTATAACACTGCATTTTGTCAAGCAAAACATTCGTGCATTCGTGGCAAAATAAATCGAAACACTACAAATGTAAACAGTAAATTCGTATCAAAACAAATAAAAACCAATCAATAACATTACAATTGTAATACAACTAAGTCTAACCCTATATTGCAAAATCATAATCATTAATAATCAGTTAGTTAAATATAATTATATAAAGTAAAAGTACTGGCAAAAATAGAGCTTTTAGAAATAATTTACATTTGTAACGTGGCTGTTTCAAATCTTATGGTTACATTTGTAACAAATTAATTAATTTACAATTGTAACACACTAAAATACCATGAACATTACCGAAAGATTGCAATACATTATGAAGCTAAATAATTTATCGGCTTCTGCTTTTGCCGACAAAATTGAAGTGCAACGATCAAGTATTTCCCACATCCTTTCCGGGCGAAATAAACCCAGTTTGGAATTTATTCAGAAAGTATTGGTCGCTTTTCCTAAAGTAAGTTCTGAATGGTTACTGACAGGAAATACTGTTGTTAATGAAACTATCCCTTCCAATCAGGTAGAAAGTGAACCTAATCCGACTTACCACTCCCCTCCTACACCAACCAATCAACATGAAGGGGATAAAAAAATACAGAAAATAGTGGTTTTTTACTCCGATAATACCTTTGAAGAGTTTCATCGATAGATTTTCTATTGTATAATCAGGTTTCAAGCCCTAACATTTGTTATCTTTGAACAATTCGTTTCGCACTATGAACAAACACATTATTCTAATTTTTTTATTTACAACCGGACTAATTTGGTCTGGTATTCAGCCTAATGATTTTTTCACTTGGGCATTAGAAGTATTTCCTGCAGTGATTGGTTTTATTGTATTGACAACTACATCTAAAAAATTTCAATTTACATTTCTTACCTATTGTTTTATTTTACTTCATGCATTGATACTATTTGTTGGAGGTCATTATACGTATGCAGAAGTACCTTTGTTTGATTGGATTAAAGAGTTGTTCGATTTATCAAGAAATAATTATGATAAGGTGGGGCATTTTGCACAAGGATTTATTCCCGCAATGATAGTGAGAGAGCTTTTTGTAAGAAAGCAAATTATTTGCTCTAAAAAATGGCTTAATTTTATTGTGGTTTGTGTATGCTTGAGTTTTAGTGCTGTTTACGAGTTTTTAGAATGGTTTGTCGCTGTTTTTTCTGGAGAATCGGCAGACGCTTTTTTGGGAACTCAAGGATATGTATGGGACACACAATCGGATATGCTATATGCAACTGTTGGTGCTATTTGTATGTTGGTGTTGCTTTCAAAAACACAGGATAATCAAATTAAAAAAATTAACTATGGAATTAAATGATATTGTTGAGTTTACAACTTCTTTGAGAATGAGTGAAAAACTTAAAGAAATTGGAACTTCTAAGGTTTTTAAAGAAGGAGATGTTATAATAAATGACCACGCATATATTAAATCAATCCCTATTGTTACAAGTGGAAGTATTAAAATTTTAAGAACAGATGATGATGGTAGAGAAATTTTACTGTATTACATCAAAGCAGGAGAAAGTTGTATCATGTCTTTTCTGGGAGGACTTCACCAAGACACGAGCAAAGTGAAAGCTATAGCAGAAGAAGAAACGGAGATTTTATTTATCCCTACAGATAAAATCAGTATGCTGATTAGAGAGTATCCTGAATGGTTAGATTACATTTTTAGGCTTTATCACAAGCGGTTTGAAGAGTTGTTGGAAGTTGTTAATGCAATTGCTTTTAAAAAAATGGATGAAAGGATGCTCAATTTCATTAAAAAGAAAGCTGAATTAAACAAAACACATTCTATTTCTATCACACACGAACAATTGGCAAATGAATTAGGCACAGCAAGAGTTGTAATTTCAAGATTATTGAAACAATTAGAGATTGAAGGCATTGTTTTGCTTGGAAGAAATAAAATTACACTTGTGTAACATAAGTAACAGATTACATTTCATAATTAAGCTAATTTTGTTTTCAATTAGAGTTTGTCCATAATGTCCGACCCCGATAGCTATCGAGCTCGAACATTATGACTCAAACTCTCGACTTTATAAACACCCTCCAATTATCAAATATAAAAATGAACATAGAACAATTAATTACTCAAAAAAAAGGAACTATCGTTGATGTTAGAACTCCTGATGAATTTATGGCTGGAAATGCTGTTGATTCTCTAAACATCCCTTTACAAGAAATTGCAAACAGAATAGAAGAAGTAAAATCATTTCAACAACCACTGATTTTATGTTGTGCTTCTGGTGCTAGAAGTGGTATGGTTGAACAGTTTTTAACTCAAAATGGCATTGAATGTTGCAATGCAGGCTCATGGTTGGATGTTAATTTTTATCAATCTAAATCAATAAAATAACGATGTTATCTACACTAAAACAATTGTTTGGAATTGGTCCAAAAATAGATTACAAGGAACTACTCAAGCAAAATGCACTTATTCTTGATGTTAGAACCAACAACGAATTTAGAGCAGGAAATATAAAAAAATCGATAAATATTCCTGTGGATGTGTTGCACAAAAATATAAGTAAATTAAAAGATAAAAACCGTCCAATCTTAACTTGTTGTGCCTCTGGTGCTCGAAGTGGAATGGCAAAAAGATATTTAAAATCTCAGGGCTACACACAGGTTTATAATGGAGGCGGTTGGAAAAGTTTGGAATCTAAGGTAGCCCCCTAATCCCCCGAAAGGGGACTTTTCCAGCACACAAAGCCAATCAAAATTGTAATTATCTCCTCTTGTACCGATTCCGATAGTTCCGACTTTGTTCAAAACCAGATGATGTGGTAAAGATGTGTTTTTTCAACATCTTTTAACATCACGGCAAAGTTTAAAAAATACCTAAAACCTATAACATTCTGACCTTATAGACTAGCTATCACTTCATTCACTTTTTCCTCTAAACTCAAGTTTCCATCTATCCAGTTAATGTTGAATCCGTTTTTTTCCATTTTTCTGTACCATGTAGCTTGGCGTTTTGAAAATTGATGTATGGCAATGTTTAGCTTCGTAAATAGTTCTTCTTTAGTTATTTCATTCAACAAATAAGCGGTAACGAATTTATATTCCAATCCATAAAATTTAAGTTTTTCGGGTTGAACGCCTTTTTTTAAAAGCAGTTCAACCTCTCCTATCATATCTTCATTTTCTAATCGATGTTTTAAGCGTTCGGTAATGCGTTGTTTTATTGTTGCTCTTTCAAAATGAATTCCAAACAATTGGTAATTAAATTTAGGAAAATCATTGATTAAATGCTCATTTTCTTTTTGATAAACAGCTATTTCAATGGCTTTAATTAATCTTTCTTTGTCTTTGGTGTCGGTATTATTATGAAGTTTTTTGTGTTTTTTTAGTAGCCCTACTAATTCTTGGTTGCTTTTCGTTTCCAATTCTTTTCTGAGTTCGATATTTTTTGGAATTTGTAACATTCGATACCCTTTCAACACTGCTTCAATATACAAACCTGTTCCTCCACACAAAATAGCTTGTTTATTCCTATTAATTATAGCTTGGTATGCCTCTAAAAAATCTTGTTGAAATTCAAATACATTGTATTCTTCTCCTGCTTTTTTAATGTCAATTAAATGATAAGGAACTTGTTTATTGTTTACCACAAAATCATTCAGATCTTTGCCAGTTCCAATATCCATACCTTTATAAACCTGGCGAGAATCGGCACTAATAATTTCTCCATTTAACTTTTCAGCCAAATGCGTAGCTAACTTCGTTTTTCCTGTGGCGGTTACTCCTAAAATTACTATCAAATCTGTTCTATGCATAATTCATGTTTCTTTTTTGTTGAAAATTACGATACACAGACAACATACTTTTAACTTCGTTTTGAGGAGTTACTCCAATTTTAGTTGCTAATTTAGTTGATGCAATTAATATGGATTCATTTTCATAAAAATTAGCTTTGGAAAAATGCAAATATTTTAATGTTTTAAAAGCATTAAACCATTTAAAAAACAATAACTTAAAGTGTTTTTCGTTTTTGGAATTTGCTCTGATTTTAATCAAGTTTTCGTTGAAATTAATTTCGTACAAAAATAACTGGATACTCTCAGGAAGTTCAACATCATCTTCAGTAAAAAACCGCTCACTTTTATCAACCAACGCTTTTAAATCTAAAAACGAAGTAAAATTATAAGTTAGAAATTCTTTCTGCTTATTGTCTATCCATTGTTGCATGGCTCTCCCAGTACCAAAAGGAACTCTATTAGAAATTCGAGGTGATGGAAAAACAGTTGCTGAATTAATTTCAGAAAAATTTCCAAGTGGAATTACTTTTTGTAAAAAATAAAAATCTTCGCCTGCTTTTTTCTTGTTCATTCCGCCTTGTTTTTGATAAACACTAGCCCGAACAGCCATGCTTGAACCAACTGTGTGAAAAGCATAAGGCAACCCAATAAAATGAAGCGCTTCTTTATAGTAACGCAAATGCAATTCGTACTGAGCAATCCCATTATAAATTGCTTGTAAAAATTCGTTTCCTTCAATCGGATGTTCAAAATGAATAGAACAACCTGTTGTTTTAAGCTGTTTTTTAAAATGATTTTCTATTTCTACTAAATAATTTGCGGAGCAAGTGGCATCAGCATCAAAACAAACAATAACGCCATCCGAATTTTTTATTGCTAAAAATTGGCTGTAAGCTTCGTCCATACCTATTTTTCTTGCCAATCCTACACCTGCATCTTTTTCTGGTAAATTGGTTGCTTCAATAAATGAAAAGTGGATGTTTTTTCGTTGGTTAGTTGCAGCCCAATTTAATGCTTCTGTTAATGTTTTGCTGTTTTGTTGCAACACTTCTGGTTTTTCATTTTCTGGTGCGTTTATAACTGTGATAACTTCAACATGGTTTATTGTTGTTTCACAGTTTAAAAGGCTTTGGAGCGATTTTATTAGATTTGGTTCATTAAAACAGGGAATAACTACTATTAAAAAAGTTGAGCTAGGAAATAACGAAAAATTATGTTTAGAAATGTTCAATTTTATGTTGTTTGCACTTACAAAAATACAAAAACAAAATTTGTGTTATCCCATTTATCTTCTTAATACCCCTATGGTATTTTCTCAAGCACACTCAAACTTAGGGTCTGTAATGAAATAAAGTGTACAGAATAGGCGAAGTTATTTTGTTTGCTAATAAGACGAAAAACACAGACATAGCAACGCTATGGCGAATATTTTCAACGCAATTAGCGAGCAAAAGAGCAAGGCTAAATGTATAGTTTATTTCATTACAGACCCTTAGTGGCTTTTCGATAGAAAAGATAGTTAGTTTGAGTATAAAATAGATTAATCTGTTACATTTGCAGCTCAAAAATTTTATAAGAAGAATATGGCGTTAAAATGTGGAATAGTAGGTTTACCAAATGTAGGAAAATCAACTTTGTTTAATTGTTTATCAAATGCTAAGGCTCAATCGGCAAATTTTCCTTTTTGTACTATTGAACCAAATGTTGGTGTTATAACTGTTCCTGATGAACGGTTAGAACAATTAGAAGCTATTGTTAAACCTGAACGCGTGCAACCAACCACTATTGAAATTGTTGATATTGCTGGTTTAGTAAAAGGAGCTAGTAAAGGCGAAGGATTAGGTAATAAATTTTTAGCAAATATTAGAGAAACTGATGCCATTATTCATGTGTTACGTTGTTTTGACGATGGAAATGTGGTTCATGTTGATGGCTCAGTAAATCCTGTAAGAGATAAAGAAATTATTGATATTGAATTGCAATTGAAAGACTTAGAAACTGTTCAGAAAAAATTAGATGGGATGAAAAGAAAAGTACAAACAGGAGATAAAAGTGCTGTGAAAGAAGCCGAAGTATTGCAACGCTATGTTGATGCTTTAAATTCTGGTAAATCAGCAAGAACTGTTGATGTTACGAAAGACGAATACCTTTTTATAAAAGACGCTCACCTACTCACCAACAAACCCGTTTTATATGTTTGCAATGTTGATGAAGCGTCTGTTGTAACTGGAAATAAATACGTTGAGCAAATTAAAGAAGCCGTGAAAGATGAAAATGCAGAAGTAATTATGATAGGAGCCCAAATAGAGACTGATATTGCAGAATTAGAAACCTATGAAGAACGTCAAGAATTTTTACAAGATATAGGATTAGAAGAAGCTGGGGTAAATAAACTCATAAAAGCAGCTTATAAGTTATTGAATTTAGAAACTTATTTTACGGCTGGAGTAAAAGAAGTAAGAGCATGGACTATATGTAAAAACACAACAGCACCTCAAGCGGCTGGTGTTATTCATACCGATTTTGAAAAAGGGTTTATCCGAGCAGAAGTAATCAAGTACAACGATTTTATTTCTTTTGGTTCTGAAGCCGCAGTGAAAGAAGCCGGAAAAATGTCAGTAGAAGGCAAGGAATACATTGTGCAAGATGGCGATATTATGCACTTTAGGTTTAATGTATAATTTTAATAATATACTCAAAATTAGTAGCTTTTCATTAAAAAAGATTGTTAGATTGAGTGTATTAGACAAAACATTCTGAAAGAAAATTAATTACCAAGTTCGGAACGGTGAACCAAAACTTCTATCGAAACCAGTTCCAAAAGAAGTGTTAAAACCATTTCCATATCTGTTGAAAGGATTGTATTGATCATTCATTCTAATTTCGCCACTGATAACAAACCCACTTGGTGCTTTATATTCAAAAAAACCAGCATAACCTACTCTATCAAAACCTGAAGTGTTTTGATTTAAACTAAATCCGTTTACATCATTAAATTGAGTAAAATCATAAAAAACAGAACCACCAACAGCCCATCGTTCATTAAGTTGATATTTTCCTGCTACGAAAGCATAGTATTGAGCAATGTTACCAGAAAATGATTGGTATTGAAAATCATTCAAAATGGGCAAGTTATTGGCGTGAATGTTTTGATACATGAATCCTGTACTTACTGAAAATTTTGGCGAAACCTGATAAACCAATGATGGTTTATAAAAAGTACCAAAACTCCCATTTGAAGAAGCTGTTACACCCATTTGAAAATTATAATGTAATTTGTCTTTAACACTTAATGAGTCAAAAGGAATAACATATTCTTCATCTGGATTAACATAAATATCCGAATCATCTGTTTGACTAAACAAAAAGCAAGGGGCAAAAATTATAAGGAAAAAGAGTTGAAATGCTTTCACAGTTATAAATTTATTTGTAAAAATAATTAAAAAATAATGACTGTTCACTTTTTTAACAAACTTTAGTTATTCATTTGATTATGTTAATAACGGTTGGCGGCATTAGAAACTACTTCACTGTCCACCACTACAAAAGTAAATAAAATATTTTAGGACGAGACATTATGTAGATGTGCCAGTAATTCGGGGAAAGAAAACACGCTTACCGAGAGGGCGGAGCGTAAAAAAAATGTCCAGTGGACATTTTTAGCGAACGAGCCAGCTTGCAGGGCTGACAGTTACGAGCTAGCAGAATTGAGAAGTCAGCAGAGGTCATAGTACTTAGTAGTAACGAGCCAACAAAAGAAAAAGAAAGTTGGAGGACTCACAAACAAAGGAAGGACTGAACGCAAGTTTTCGGGAAATGAACTTGAGAATACACTTAAAGGTGTATAGCTCCTGATTAAAGTAACCGAATAAGGTAGGTTGGTGTAAAGAGCATTCTATCTGATGACTTGCGAACCGCTAAGTACGTGACCCGCTTGGTTTATCCTGAGCGTAGCCGAAGGACCAGTGGTGTGAGAGGTGCACTCCGTCAGGTTATCTGGCGGAGCCATCTACTCGATTACCTGCTGGCTTTTTTATATTCTCGTTATTTTGTTAAATATTTCAAGTGCTTTACAACTGTAAATTATTATTTTTCTTTCCAATGCTCCACCCACCTTGCATAAGAATTGTATTCTACTGAATCATCTCTACTCCAATCAATTTCGACCTTTTTCGTTGAAGCATGTTCTACAAGTTTGTTTATTGCTTCATTCGTAATTTCAACTCCTATAGGATTCGTCCCTGGTTTTGGTAATTTGAAATAGAAAGCCTTTCCATATTTATTTAAAATTTCTTTTTGACCTTCTTTAGATAATAGATATAATGCACCTTTTCCACCCCAATTAATATGAACAAATAAAATATCACATTCAGGAGAATAGTTATTAATAAAAGCTAAAGCCTTTTGTGCATCAACTGTCCAAATCAATTTTACTCCTACTACTTTTTTATTTGTTACTGTTTTTATTGAAATTGGCTCATCATAAACAATCACATCTATCTCACTTTCAGTTATTGCTATATCAGTTTTTACGTTTTTCTCTCCAAATTTGTAAATCAGTAGTGCAATTACTATTCTTTCTCTAGCAGAACCAATTTCCATTCCTAATTTTCCATCACGAGAATTATCAATTTCAGCTAATTGAAAAAGAAAGGGGAGTTTTTCTTGAATTTTATTAATTAATAATTTCTCGTTGAATATTTTAAGTATTTTCTTTGACATTATACCTAAATTAAAAATTTAGGCGAAATTACAAAGGCTTAAAATATAATGTCCAGTTTGATTCTAACTTTTTTGCAATGTGGTATGCTAATAAAGGAGGAACAGCATTACCCACTAATTTATAACCAACCGATGGGCTGACAGAAAATTTAGTATTCTTTTTATTATTAGGGATTACAAAATTAAAATCGTCTGGAAATGTTTGAATTCTTGCACATTCTCTTAAAGTTAAGCGTCTTTCTTTAAGCCCATTTTGTAATTCATTGATGATTTTACCACCGTTTGCAACCGTAAGTCTTCGGTATTCAATATTTCCGTGATGCTCAGAACGGATTGTTGGAGCAAGTTTTTCTAATTCAATTTCTTTTTGACCTTGGCAATGAGTACCCATAAACTTTGCTTTAGAATAGTGCATTTGTGATAGGTCAGATGCTTCTTCTGGTTCTTTCAAATCCAACAATACTTCTTTGCATTTTGTAAATGATGTCATCAAATTTTCAACGGATGAATAATGCATTTCTCCATTTAACCGGTGTGTCGCAATTGGATAAGGGTCATATTTTTCTGAAATATCGTTTTTCGATAATTCTTTTAAAGCTTCTTCTGTAAGAGCAGATTTTTTAAATCCTATAAATATTATTCTTTCTCTTGATTGAGGAATCCCGTAATGCCCTGAATGTAAAATTTTAGGCGATAAAACTAAGTAACTATCTCCATTTATATTTGAAAAATCTGATTGGATAATTTCTTTTACTTGTCCTAAATTTGCTAAACCTTTTACATTTTCTGCGATAAATATTTTAGGTAAAGTAATTTCAACAACTTGCTTCATCCACATATAAAGTTTACCCCTTGTCTCTTCGGTTGGAATATCTGAGTTTATTATTCTTCCGTGATGGTCTTTGTGTGAATTAAATCCATTACGTTTACCAGCTACGCTAAAATCTTGGCATGGGAAGCCGCCAGTAACAATTTCTATATTTTTTGGAAATACATTTTTGTTTCCATTTTGATATTCCTTTACAATATCTACAATGCTTCCAACTCGAAAAGTTCCATTTAGGTCTTGCCCTCGCTTCTTTGAAAAGTAATCGTTCCATGCAATTTTAGCGTGTTCGCTAATGTCATTTGCAAATTTGGTTTCAAAAAAAGTTTCTTTTAAATAATAATATATTTCATCCTCTTCTTGAATCCATTCATTGTGTATGTTAGCATTAATTGTTGCTTTAGGAATTTTAAAACCACCTTCAAAACCAATATCCATTCCGCCACAACCAGTAAATAGTGACAATAAATTTTTTTTCATTTTTTTATGGTTTTAAGATATTTAACTTTTGATTCAGCAGCTTTTAAAATTTTTTCTGCATCATTTTCAAGTATTAAATCATAAGCGACTTTGTCGCTTTGCCATGAAATAATTAAATCACTTGGTGGTAACTTATAAACTGCAGCAAATTTCAATACTTGCTCTCGTGAAGCTTTTCTTTTACCTTTTTCTAATTTGCTAATAATTGATTGATCAATATTAGTCAAGGCTGAAATTTCTCGAAGCAACAGATTTTGTTCTTCTCGTTTCGCTTTAATGATTTCTCCAAAAGTTTTCATTAGACAATTATTGTTTGGACAAAAGTAGTCTAATTTTTTGAATGTCCAAATCGTTTTTTTAAATATTTATCAACATGGTTCAATCAAAGTCGTTTTGCAAGCTTGCAGGTAACGGTTTGCAGCTACCCGAAGGTGGCGATTTACACCACAAATGTTTATTAAATGCACTACAGATTGTTTACCAACAAAACTGTCATAGAAGCACTGAACCGCCACTTGCGCCAAACCCGTGTTATAGCCAGTGGTTATTGCCCTCCGTCCTTGCAAACCATTGTCAGTATTGAGTTTCTGTGTCATTATCGTGTCGGCTGTGCGTTGCGTTTTTTATTTTTTTTGAAGCGATGGAAATTTTTAAAAACAATTTTTCTTGTGGGATCGGTTTTGCAAGCTCTATTAAAAACTTTGGTCGTGTGTCGGTTTGTGCGGTTTTTAATTGTGCTTGCAAATTGCGTTGGGTTTATTCTTTTGAATTCATTTTTTTATAAAGTTGATTGACAAGTTGATACCAGTCTTTAAATGTCATATCTTTAAACTTGCCATCAAAATAGTTTGAAGTTATTTCAACTGCCTGTAAAACTTGGTTTTTTCTAAGTAATGGTTTTAAGTCTTGCAGCAACGCTTTGTCAGTAATTTCTAGTAGTTTATTTGATGAATATTCAATTGTCGGTTCAATTGCTATTTTTACAGAAGTAGTTGTATCTTTTTCTTGACGTTCTTTAAACAAGTCTTTAATTTGATTAAAGAAGTTAGTGAGGTTGTCTCGTTTGAACAATACGATTTTTTCCCCATTTGATAAATAGCCAAACTTAAACTCATGGTCTTTAACTTGCTCTTGTAGCGATGAACGAGAATACAACGACACATTGTTTTTAGCATTTAAACGCTCCTTTATTTTCTTAGGATTCCATGAAACAACTGTGTCGTTATCCACATCGTAGCCAAGAATAATAAATGGAATATCTGCTTTGAAAATTTTTGAAAAATGATTGCTGTAAGGCAATTGAACTCTTGTAACGTCTGGAGAATTTTTAAAATACGCTGGAGACAAATTTTTTAGAAATACAAAGTATTGTTTTTTTCCTATTTTAATTAAAAACGGATTTCCATCTTCATACGAGAATTCATCTAATTCATTTAAAGTTTCAGTGAACTTTATCTTTAGGTCTTTTGCAATTAATTTTCTCATACTACACGTTAAATATTGAGTTATGAAGTTTTGACTTAGATTTCCTTTTTGAAACTGTTTTTACATCTGTTAAATCACAATCAAATCTAACATTCATAATATTTGAGGGAATGTGAATATCACTAATAATAGGAATATCATCACTATTGTAATGCTTTATAGAATCAATCGCAAATTGATAGTCAAAGAAAACATCTAATGATTTTTCAAAGTCCTTACCAAGTGTTAAACCAACCATTTCATTAACACGAAAACTTAAATTTTTATCGTTGATTTTGGCTTCTATTCTGTCAATTAAATCAAAGATATTAGTACCTGTTCCCGTTTCGATTGAAAAAATAGAGGTAACAATAAGTTTAGAGTTTGTGTTTGGCGTTAATTGCTCCAATGAAAAACTATGAATCCTTCTGCTTTTTGCTGTACTTTTTACTTCAACTTTGTCAATGCCGTCATTAAAATCGTATTTATCATATGCTGAATTATGCCAAGATTGAATTAAGTAGTCGGGGTGTTTTGATTGTTCAATAACTAATAGTTCTGCCCAAAGACCTTGAATTGTTTTTAAAGGTGGTTTTGAAAATTTGGTAAATAAGTTTATCAACTTTTCTATTTCAATTTTCAAATCTTTAAGGAGTGGTTTCTCGGGAATCTTGTTTACGAGTACAAAAACAATTTTCAAGAAATATTCCTGTAAATAGTCGGAATCTGTTTTGAGTGAAATAATTGTATAAATGTCTTCTTCAATTTTCATTTTTTTGTTAATCAATTGGCATTGGCGGTTGAACTGAACAGAAATAAATTCAAGATTACTATCTAATGATTTTGAACTTGTGCTATTGTCACATTTGATAAAGAACATTGGCTGTCCGTTTTGTGAAATTCCAATTTTGTGATTTTTGATTGAAGGTAATGAAGCAATAGCAAAACTGTCGCCATTTTTGGGCGACTCATTTTTAAGTTCTTGGAATATTTTAAATACGGACTTCATATTATTTTTCTATACCTACAAATGAATGAGCAAAATCTACTGGATAGTAAATACCCAAAGTGTAAACAAGTTTTTTATCCCATTGCATTGAATTATGTTTCAGTTTTACTTTGTGAATTTGAATACAAAGAGAATCTTCAAAACGAATACCCTTATCGCCTGGGTAAGTTTGAGACCCTGATGTTGAGCGACCAGAAAAGATGTTGCTGATTTTTAAGATTTCTTTTTCAGTAACTAAACTTCTTTCACGACCATTGACTACTCCGTAACTCATTTCAAAAACATAAGCATATTTTATATCCATTTTGTCTGCTAAATAGCGTAAATACTGAATGGTTGAAGATTTACGTAAAGCATCAGGCATATTCATTATTTTGAAGTCTTTCAAAAATTCAATAACCTTTTCAATTTCAAGTTTTACATAACGATGATTTCTATCAGCGGTGCCGAAGTTTTCGAAATTCTTAAATGTTTGTGAAGAAAGAAAACTTGAAACAAATGAAATGTTTTCATCAATATGCTGTAAGGCATTCATTTGTCGCCAACCGTTCAATTTATGTTTTACTAAATCGGCTGAAAGCACATTGTTTCTTGTTGGGTTCATCGTGCTTTTAAGAATTAGCAACTGTTCAACTCTTTCAAGAGTGTTTTCCTTCAGCATTGTACGCATAATTTCTTCGTGTTCTACGTAATCCCGATATTCTAAAATAGAATCGGTAGGAAGAAATACACGACAAGAATCGAGATAGTTAAGTTTATATCCGAAAAATCTGCATCGTTGCTGTATGGTATCAGCATTTGATTTTCCAATGCTATATCGTGGCATATAAGAAACAGCCAATCCTTCAACTGTATAGCCTCTATTCAACATTTCAGCACCAACTAAAATATGAGAAGAGTAATTTGCCCAGTTTATTTCATTATTCTTTTTTTGCTTTCCAGTAGAATTTTTACTGATAACTAATTCTATGTTTGTGTCAAGTATTACTTGTAACACTTCCTCAAGCACTGCATTAAAACTTGGAGGATTAGTAATTCGTCTTATTGCTTCATCATAATTTTTAAAAAACTCCGCTGCCAGTTCTATTTTACTTGGGTCATTATCTGGTAAAGCGAGTATATCAGACCAAATTCCGATTAGTCTTTTTACCCAATCATAAAATGTTTTACTTGCGTCTTGTTCTCTATCTGCATGGATCATCATGGAAAGAAAATTCTCTTTCTGTTTAATATTTACATTAATGGCAACGCCCATTAAAAATAATTGCAAGGCGTCAATCAAACTTTGTGGACATTCGGGTAGTTGATTGTATTTGTGGTGATATACTTCTTTGTCTGGAATAGTAAAAATCAGGTCTGTATTTTCCTCAAAAAAGGTTCTTCCACCAGTATATGATTTGCCCGGTGTAAGGACAACGTGAAACGTTGGCGAAAGCAAATCCATAATATTTATGAGCAACGGTGCTTGTGGTGTTGCTGTATATTGAATGTAAGAATGATTGGAAAGAGAAGCCCTCAAATCTAAAATACTTGAATATGTTGAACTGAATTCATCGTCTTCCCAGTCTTCCGATTTGCTGTTTTTTCTTGGGCGTGCCCCCTATCGGGTCGGGCTATTCGCTGCAAGTCCTCGCTCGTTCCTCGCTGTGGGCTTTTCGCTTCTATCCCTCACGCAATTAGTAACCAATAAGGACAATTCCTTTTAAAGGAAGTTGAAGTCTTCCACTTATATAAAGTGTTTCTAAAAATTGAAAAATTGATTTGAAGTCATCTGTATTATGATAGTGATTTCTAACTGCTATAACTAAGTATTCTACATTTGGCATCATACAAGCCTGAAAAATATCTTTCAAAAATTGATTATTTCGATAACCTCTTCCTGCTTCAACTTCAATCACAATTTTTCCGTCTGTACTAACTGCATCGGCATCAAAGAACTTATCTATCCGATTGTTTATACTGAATAAAACGGGAACTTTTATTTTATCAATACTTGCTTTGCTTTTTTCAACTTTAAAATTCAATTCTTCCAAATCATCGGCAATAATTCGCAAGACTCCATCGCTACTCAAATTATTTTCAGGTGATTTTATTTCTTCATAATGCTTTTCAAAACAAGAAATTACTGATCTTATTTCGTCTGTTATTCCAAATGAACGAGGAAAAAGTTGATATACTAATTGATATTCCATATTGTTATGCAGCTAATTTATGATTTGTTGTTGAAGTTCGTTGCGTTAGGGATTGTAGTGGAAATCCTTTTTGTGAGGAACGAACAAAAAGATTGAAATGTAAAGCCCGACCCGATAGGGGAACGCCCAAATTATTTAAGAATTCTTGCCAAACGTCTAAATGATTTTTTGTATTTTCACGCAAAGTCATAAAGTCTGTATCATCTTCTATGATGATATTATGAATGCTGATATTTTCGTTTACTTCTTTCTCAGGGAATTTAAAATCGTCTAACCCACCTTTCTTTTTAAGTCGTCCTACAATGTAAAATCTTGAACGGTGCTGCGGTATTCCGAAATGATGAGGCGACAAAATTTCTTCTCTAACATCATAAAGTTTTGATAATTCTTTATGAATAACTTTCCAAGTGTTTCCTTCATCGTGTCCTTTAAGATTTGAAACATTTTCTAAAAACACAAATTCAGGTTCGTGCTGTTCTATAATTTCCATAATTTTATAAAACAGATTTCCGTTGTTTGGGTCATTAAGACCTAATTGCGCTCCTGCTTTTGAAAATGGCTGACAAGGAAAACCAGCACACAAAATATCGTGAGGAGGAATTGAATTTATATCAACTTCGTTGATGTCTCCTTGAATTTTTGTCTGATGATTTTTTTCGTAAAGTTCTCTAAGTTCTTCATTTAATTCACTCGCAAAAACGCATTTGTGTCCCAAGTCTGCTAAGGCAAGATGAAACCCACCAAGTCCTGCGAACAAATCTATGAATTTCAATTTCTTCATTTTATATCTAATTTTTTAAAATGTCGTTGCACTTCACGTTCTACTTTGTCAAAGTCTGGCAAATCTTGTATTTGTTCGCTCATGGAACTTTGCCATCTGCCTTTATATTGAGGTAATCGTTCAGTTAATTTCTTTGGAAAATCTGTGTACAGTAAATCTTTGCTTTTACACTTTGCTTCAAACTCATTCAGATAAAAATCCGCATCCATTCCATGTTCTTCGAGTAAATACCAGATGTCGTAAAAATCTCTTGCTTGCATTCGCTGCATTACCGAACGCATTTTTTCTACCAATACTTCTTCCAATGGGTAACACAAAAGTTGATGTTCTTCCATGTCGGAATAGCCAACGAAAACATTTTTCATTACGGGTTCAAAAACCAGTTGTTCGCTTCGGGAAATATCAATCTTTACTCTTTTGTTATTGCCTTGTCCACCAAGAGGGCCGATATAACTAATGTAAAAGTTAATGCCCCCATCTTCGTGTTCGTTGTTATCAATGATTTCGAGTGGAATATTAGCCTCTTCCTTTATGTATTCAAATGTTTCTCTGAACCATTCAAAGATTTGTTCATTAGAAATCTCATTATTGATTAGCGTGAAATCCAAGTCTTCCGAAAATCGGTAATCTTCAAAATAGATTTTCTTTAAAACAGTTCCCCCTTTAAACACAATAATTTTTGAAAGTTGTTCATGTTGTGCAATGCCTTTTAATATCCATGAAAGAATATAATCTTTTTCAATCTGCTGGTCACGAACGCCAACCGCTCTTGCTTTTTGCTGTATTTCCCCGGGCTTAATCATGTGTAAATGGCAGATTTAATGGTTTCTAATTCCAAATTTTGTTGAATGCCCCAACGGCTTAATCGTTTGCCTTGTTTTGGTAATTCGGTGTCCAAAAGGACATAAGAGTTCGTTTTCTTTTCTTGAAGTTTTTCGATTATTTCTGTATTGATTTCAAGAAACTCCAATAAAAAACCAAGTCTTTTTATTACTGCCTGAGAGTTAAATTTAATGGCGTAATCATATATCTGATTGTACTTAATTTTTTCTTTTGACATATAAATAGCTTTTGCAATTTCTACTATTCCGCCTGCGTAGTTTGGTTTAAATAGGCAGTCAATAAAAGTTTTTTCTAAATCAGAGCAAAGCACTTTATTGAAACTGTCAATCCATATTTTCTTTGCACCGAAAAAATGTTTGTCGTTGTGGTAAATAAATTGGAAAGGAATATTCTTGATTTTTATTTCTGATGGTCGGATTTGCTTTGAAACGACAATTTGCTCTTTCAAAGAAGGTTGTGTAATAAGGTTATGAATTTGTAGTGCTGAATAATAACCGATGTAGTGTTCGGCATCATTGACTAAATATTCTGCTATCAAATGCCAGTCGGGCATGAAGGTTTCAGTATTTGCTTCGTATGGTATGATGTAATAAATTCCATCCTTCAATCTCATTAAAAGTCCTCGCTTTGTCATGTCGCTTAGGAGTTCCCGAAGTGTGCTTTCCTTTGAATCAGGTAATGCGTTGAAAGCTTCACTATAATCAAAGCAAGCCTTGTTCTGTCCATTGAAATAGGATAGAAGTTCATTTGACTGTGTTGATATGTATTTATTTTTCATAGTAACAATGTCAGGATAAACCTGACTGCAATGATACGAAAGATAATTTAATGTTTCACCTTTTAGGCTTAAAAAATTATATTTTATAGTTTAATTGTCAGGACAAACCTGTCATATAGGATATGAAACATAGTATTTTGGGGTCATTTTAGGATTTTTTAATCACTTTTCATATTCTGCTGAAGTCATACTTGATAACCATTATTTTTATTCTCTTTATCATAGTAAATTCGATATTTTCCAAACATTGTTTCAAAACTTGGTATTTCAGGAATTTTTTCATATTTCATTCTATTTTCGGGGCTTAATGTTTTTAATTTTACGAATGCGTCTCTTATTGGATTGTCAGATGAACTTTTAACGATTGCTTGTGATTCTATCATCTGATACCAAGTTCCCCAAGCAACTCTGTCATCCATTCCATCAACATTAGTGAAGTTTATATTGTTACGTGATAGCACGAATAAATGAACTTCACTGATATTAATTTCACCTTTATAGTATTTCTTTATATCAAGAGTATCAAGGATATTGTTGGGGTCTGTGTTTGTTAACCAATATTCAACTTTTTCAACCCATTCACTTGCCTTTTTAAATAAATTTGAAATTCTGCTAAATCTTTCCCTCATTGATTTTCTAAATGGGTCTTGCCACTTTAACTGAAAAAGACCTAGGGTCATAGTCTTTGTATCGAAAATAACTGCATCAATATCTGTTTTTCTGCCGTCTATTTTTATATCAACTCCCTTAGGTATTTTTATCATATTAGGATACGGAAACAAGTGGAACAATTCATTTCTAAATCTTTCTTCTCTTTTGTTTACGGCTTCAAAATAATCCTTTTCAAATTTTCGTTTGAGTTCTCTATTTAATAATTCAAAAGGATTTCCTAAGCATCCAGAAATAAGCCTAACAAGCATATTGTCTGATACTTGAACATACATTGGTAATGAAGCGGCAGGATATTCTAAATAGTAATTGAAATTTTCTTTATTAAGAGTTATACAAGAGAATATTTGCTCAATTTCACTTTGCGAGGCTCCAAAATGATTTTTATATATCTCAAGAGTTTTGTCTTTAAAATAAGTATATGTCAATAGATTATGTAAATCTACTTTAGGGTTTATTTTAGTTAGCTCTAAACAGGCTTCTGTGTGCATTATCGCAACCCCTACAATTGTTTCAACTAGGTCTAAGTATTTCCAATACTCAATACCTCCAAATACATCATTTTCTCCAAATTCATCATATCCTTGCAGTCCAAGAATAAAATAGTGTCCTTTTTTCTTATAGTAATCGTCAATTTCTGGGGTAGCATCATAACTTATGTATTTACCTTTAGGGTTACGGATTATTTCTCTAAGTTTAATTTTTATTTCATCTTCATTTAAATTGTCTTTATTCTTTTTCTGTTCAATGATTCGTTGAACAATCATATCACTAAAAAAATCACGACTTTTACGATCATAATATTCTAAGCCTGCTTTTTCGACAACATATGAAAACGAAATTTCATTCTCTTTTGGGATTGATAGTTTAATTAAGTCAGCTTTTTCATATTCAACTAATTGGGTTAAAAAGGCAATGTGTCCAAAAAATTGAATTATACCATCTGCCCAATTCATCGCCTCCTTGTACACTTCAGGGAAAGGTTCATGGGTGTTTATGTCCAAGTCATTATAAAATGGTTTTAAAGCTGGTGCCCAACCGAAATTGTAAAATTCTCGGAGTTTTTCTACTTCTTGTTTTGTCTTTCCGGGAGCATCATTATAGAAAAGCATTACGAAGTCTAGCCGTCTGAGAATATGTTGAATTGCGTGGTAACTTGGCCCTGAAAATGTATCTCTAATTTTTAAAGTCTCAGTTTGGATTATTTCTTTTATGTATGTGGATTCATTTACTTTCATTTAAAGCATTTTCAAGATATATTTACTGTGCTATCAATATTACCTTTTTTGGTGCGTTGGCTAAAAAGTGGCTCTTTTGGTTTTGCGAAGCGTTGGCTTGTGTGTCGGGCAAAACCAAATGTGCCACTTGTGCGGCTGTCTAAAATTGTTTTAAAAAAAGTGCGGTGGGAAAAAAAATAAAAAACATCGGGTCGGGTTGAGTGTCGGCTTACTCGCTGTCCAGTTAGAATATGGTCTGTATGTTGGTCACCTGTCAAAATGGTTTGTCTTGGGTTTTATGTTCAAATTTTGGTCGGTCGGTCGTCTTTGGAACGGTCGTCCTACCATTGGCTATAACGTTTTGCGTGTATGAGAAGTAGCGGATTAAAAAGCACTTCACTTTCATTTTGGCACTAACCTTTGATTTACCACTAAAACCGCTATTTCTTATACACGCTGTGTGTGCCTTGCATGCGTGCTGCACCACACCATAGCGAAGCTACAGAATAAATTGCAAAAATGCAAATTTATTTAATAGTAAGCAAAGGAGTGGAGCAAAATTTTCTAGGAGGTGGAAATCCTCTGTGGGGGAGGGTAACGCCTCTAACCATTAGCAAGTTGCAAGGTTGTCAACTGCGAAGTTGGAACTGAAGGAAGCAAGACTGCAAAACCGGGTACTGACGAACAGAAAGTACATAAGAGGCATAATAACGAGGATAAGCGTCCACAGCAACGTAACGTCCAAAGCATACCAATATCGTTATTATGTAGATGTGCCAGTAATTCGGGGAAAGAAAACACGCTTACCGAGGGAGCTCTCAATAGTTACGAGCTAGCAGAATTGAGAAGTCAGCAGAGGTCATAGTACTTAGTAGTAACGAGCCAACAAAAGAAAAAAGAAAGTTGGAGGACTCACAAACAAAGGAAGGACTGAACGTAAAATGGTTTTCAATTCGGAATGGAATTCAAAAGATAGCCACCCGAAACGAAAACAAGTTAGAACCAAAAGTAAACCAATTATGATTGAACAAGTAGTACACCCTTACAACCTGCAAAAAGCATTACAACAAGTAATAGCCAACAAAGGTAGTGCAGGAGTAGATGGCATGAAAACCTCACAATTGGAGGCAT
>JAHYJH010000118.1 GCA_019429185.1 Vicingaceae bacterium | reverse complement strand
AAGTGGTTTGAACTCGAACCTAAAATTTTTAAGGAAAAGCCAGCAGTGTTTAAAGAAAAAATACTACTTTTGAAGAGTAATAGTAAACAAGACTTTAAGGAACAACCTTGTGAAACTTAACAATTAGAGATTAGTCATTAGAGATTAGTCATTAGAGATTAGTCATTAGAGATTCCTTCACTTTATTTTATTAAATTTCGTGCCTCAGTTTATAAAATTTCGTTCGGAATGACGTTAACTACTAACTACTAACTACTAACTACTAACACCTAATTTTTACCGTTTCAAATTGGGCATTGCTTTCATGAGTTGAGCCATTTTATTTTTATCGCCCATCATTTTCATCATTTTACTGGTTTGTTCAAATTGTTTGATGAGTTTATTTACATCTTGAATATCCGTACCGCTTCCTTTGGCAATTCTTTTTCTTCGGCTTCCATTAATCACTTTTGGTTGAGCACGTTCTAAAGGTGTCATTGATTGTATTATAGCTTCGGTGCCTTTAAACGCATCATCATCAATATCTAAACCTTTGGTCATTTTACTCATGCCCGGAACCATTCCTATTAAATCCTTTACATTTCCCATTTTTTTAATTTGATTGATTTGCTCCATAAAATCATTAAAATCAAATTGATTTTTAGCTATTTTCTTTTGTAAGGCTCGAGCTTTTTCTTCGTCATATTGTTCTTGGGCTCTTTCTACTAAACTAACCACATCACCCATTCCCAAAATTCGGTCAGCCATTCTTTCGGGATAGAACATATCCAAGGCATCCATTTTTTCGCCTGTTCCTAAAAATTTAATGGGTTTATTTACTACCGATCGAATTGAAAGTGCTGCTCCTCCTCTTGTGTCTCCATCAAGTTTAGTTAAAACAACACCATCAAAATTTAACTTGTCGTTAAAAGCTTTTGCTGTGTTCACAGCATCTTGCCCTGTCATGGAATCAACCACAAATAAAATTTCATTGGGAGCAACCGCATTTTTAACTTGCTCAATTTCGTTCATCATTTGCTCATCAACCGCCAAACGCCCAGCCGTATCTATAATTACGGTATTGTAGCCTTTTGATTTTGCTTCGGCAATTGCTTTTTTGGCAATGTCAACAGGGCTTTTATTTTCTTTATCCGACCAAACATGAACGCCTATTTGTTCTCCCAACACGTGCAATTGATCTATTGCTGCTGGGCGATAAACATCTCCAGCGACCAACATTGGGTTTTTTCCTTTTTTTGTTTTTAAATAATGTGCTAACTTACCAGAAAAAGTAGTTTTACCAGAACCTTGCAAACCAGCAATTAAAATAACAGTAGGATTTCCTTTGAGGTTTATTTCTTCTTTTCCTCCTCCCATTAATTCAACTAACGAATCGTGGGTTATTTTTACCATTAATTGATTGGGAGAAAGTGAATTAATTACGTTTGCTCCTAATGCTTTTTGTTTTACCTCATCGGTAAATTGTTTGGCTATTTTGTAGCTAACATCGGCATCTAATAGTGCTTTTCTAATTTCTTTTACGGTTTCGGCAACATTAATTTCTGTTACTTGTCCTTGTCCTTTGAGTACTTTAAAGGCTCTTTCTAACTTATCGGATAAACTATTAAACATAATATAAAATTATTTTTTAGACAAATTTAATCTTTTTGTTATTACTCAGATAGCTATTTTTTCTTTCAGCCACAGATTACACTAATTCACACAGATTTCTTTCGCAGATTGGTTTTAATGAAAAAAAAATTAAATTTGTGTATGTAATCGTCAAAATTTAAAATACTCAGGAGTGTGGAATTTCTGTTAAAATTCTAAAATTGTTTTTCGTATGATGCTAACACAATCTAACAGTTGCTCTTCGTTCATTACCAAAGGAGGTGCAAAGCGGATAATGTTTCCGTGTGTTGGTTTTGCCAACAATCCGTTATCACGTAGTTTTATGCAAATATCCCAAGCGGTTGAACTATCTTCGGTATCGTTAATTAAAATGGCATTTAATAAGCCTTTTCCTCTAACTGCTTTCACTAAATCGAATTCATTAACTAATTTATTGATTTCTTTTCTAAAGATTTCTCCTAAGCGATACGTATTTTCGGCTAAATTTTCTTCTTCAATTACTTCTAAGGCAGCAATGGCAACTTTTGCAGCTAATGGATTTCCACCAAAAGTAGAACCGTGTTGCCCTGGTTTAATTACTTCCATAATTTCATTGCTTGCAAGCACCGCTGAAACAGGATAAACTCCGCCAGAAAGTGCTTTTCCTAAAATTAAAATATCGGGATGTACGTTTTCATAATCGCAAGCCAACAATTTTCCTGTTCGGGCAATGCCTGTTTGCACTTCATCGGCAATAAAAAGTACGTTATTTGCTTCACACAATGCTTTTGCTTTGCTTAAATAACCTTCCGAAGGAACATAAACACCAGCTTCTCCTTGTATGGGTTCTACTAAAAATCCTGCAATGTTTTTTTGTTGAATGGCTTTTTCTAATGCACTTAAATCATCATATTCCACACAAATAAAACCACTGGTATAAGGACCAAAATTTTTACGTGCGTCTGGGTCGTTAGAAAAAGAAATGATGGTGGTTGTTCTTCCATGAAAATTGTTGTTGCACACTATAATTTGTGCTTCATTTTCGGCAATTCCTTTTTTCTCATACGCCCATTTTCTGCATAATTTTATAGCTGTTTCCACTGCTTCAGCTCCTGTGTTCATAGGTAATACCTTATCGAAACCAAAATATTCGGTTACAAATTTTTCATATAATCCTAGGGAATCATTATAAAAAGCTCGTGAAGTTAAGGTTAGTTCTTTTGCTTGATTGATTAACGCATTTGTAATTTTTGGATGACAATGCCCTTGGTTTACAGCAGAATATGCTGACAAAAAATCGTAATATCGTTTTCCATCAACATCCCAAACATAAACGCCTTCTCCTTTTGCTAACACTACGGGAAGCGGGTGATAATTGTGTGCTCCATAGTTGTTTTCTAATTCAATTGCCTGTTGTGATGTAAGTTGGTTTTCCATAGTTGTTGTCATATATTGTTGTATTAAAAATTAAGTATCCAAAATTACAAATTACAGATGCAATTACAAAGTGAATGAGTTTGTTTTAAGTTTTTTTATTTTCTATTTTGGAGTTGAGACAAGCATCTATTCAAAAAACTAATTATTTAATTTTTTGAGTAAAAATTCAGAGTTGACAAATTCAAAAAAATTAGTGTTGTTTATAACATCAAAAGTATAATTTGGATAAATATTGCTAAAACTCTTGGTTAACACCGCTTTCTTGTTAGGATTCCATTTGATTTCAAAAGTGTGTAACATTCCGTTTTTTTCTATAATTAAATCTATTTCTTTTTGATCTGTTGTTCTCCAAAAAAACAAATTAGCATATATCTGTAAATAATCGTTTTGTTTTCGAAATTCATTAATAATAAAATTTTCAAAGATTGCTCCGTTATCATTTCTAATTTCAATAGGTCTAAAATCATTGATTAACGCATTGCGAATCCCTAAATCATTAAAATAGATTTTTTTAGATTTCTTAAGTTCTTTTCTATGGTTAGTATTGTAAGAATTTAATTTATAAATAACAAAAGCCTGTTCAAGCATATTAACATAGCTTTCAATAGTTTGATTATCAATTTTGAGCATTTTTGATAGTTCGTTATAATTTACTTCGCTACCAATTTGCCATGCGAGTAGTTTTAGTAATTCTAATATTTTTTCAGGCTTTTTAATTCCTTTAAATAAAAAAATATCTTTATAAAGATAACTTTCTGATAAAAACTTAAGCAATCTTTCTTCACTTCCTACATGAGTTACAATTTCTGGGTAATAACCATAACATAATCTATGGGGTAGTTGTCTTATTTCATGGAGTAAATTGGTGTGATTTATCATTTCTTGAAAAGATAGTGGGTACAAGTTAAATTCAAATTTTCTACCTGTTAAAGGTTCATTTAATGAATTTCGAAGTTCAAAAGAACTTGAACCACTTGCTATTATTTGAATTTCTTTGTGGTAATCTGCAAAAAGTTTTAAGATACTTCCAATTTCATTTACTTTTTGAGCTTCGTCAATTATAATTACTTTACTGTTTCCTGCAATTTGTTTCAATCGTTCGCTATTGGCATTATGAAGCAATAAATTTACATCCGCATTTTCGCCATCAAGCCATAAAACTTCCATTTCTTTTTCAAAAGGAAGCATTTTTATTAGTGTGCTTTTACCTATTTGCCTTGCCCCTAATAGCACAATCACTTTACCTTTGAAACAATCTTTTTGAATATCATTAGCTATTTGTCTTATAATTGGCATTTTATTTATGGTTTAAATTAGCATTAAATCGCAAAAATACCATATTATTTCAGATTTAATTCTAAAATAATACAGTTTTTTTTAACACTACTTTTTAACTGAAAAAGTGAAAATGAAAATCCAAAAGCATATTGAAAAATATTGCTTCCATTTTAGAGTTGATTATTAATAAAAATTGTGTTGGGTTTAATTTTCTATTTTAATAGCTGCGTTATTGTTTTTTTTTCTACTCACAATGTTCATTTTAACTCCAATAGAAAATGAAAAATAGGATAATGGCATATTGAATTTCCTTGCTTCTCTAGGTTTGTTCATATTGCGTTTTTCTTCAAAACCATTTCCGTTATCTTCATACATAATAGAAATTTCATTCTCATATTCTGTATGAATTTCATATTCTTTTAAAGTTGAAAGAGAGTCTTGTTTATTAATAGTGTAGCTTGTAACTTCTTTAGTAGTCGGAGAAAAATTTAGGTGAGCATAAGTGAACTCTCCAAATACAGAAAACAGGTCATTAATCTTGTTAATAATTCCTATTTTGGTAGTGAATCCAATGGAATAATTACCTTTATACTCAGCATCTATAACGGTATTTCCTTTTATAAAAAAACTGGAAAATTCTGTATTTTCTTTTACAGTAATACGATTAATAGAAAGACCTGCTGCTAAATAAGGTGTCCAATCTTTTTCTGTTGCTGAGAAAACCAATGTTGGTGTTAAAGACATCACCTTAGCCTTTACTGTTATTGTATATACCTCATCTCCATTATAATAGTGAACAGTCTCACTAAATGAGGATGGCTTTCCGCTTAAATAAGAAAAAGTATATTCTGAACTTACATTTTCATTGTGTTTAAAACCAATGGCAAAACTTCCCATATATCCTTTTCCTAAAGAGGTTCTTACATTAGAATATTCCTCTATTACAGTATTTGCGGCTGCAGAATAGCGAAGCGAATAATTATAACTTAATATCTGATCTTTCATTCCGAAACTGTATGAAGGATTTAATTTAAAATAAACTTTTTGAGCGTAAGCTCCTGAAGTTATTAATGCTAATAATAGCAAAAAAGGTAGTTTTCTTTTCATAGGTGTATTTTTATTTTATTGTATTAGTGCATACTGAATAATATTAGCTCCCATTTGCAGTGCTTTCAATCTTTTTTCCTCGGAATTGTTGTGAATTACAGCATCTTCCCAACCATCACCTAAATCGCATTCATAATCATAAAAACAAACTAACCTACCTTCGTAAATTAGCCCAAAACCTTGTGCGGGTTTGTTATCGTGTTCGTGAATTTTTGGAAGCCCATTAAAATTATATTTTTGATGATAAATAGGGTGGTTATAAGGAATTTCTACTAATTCCAATTCAGGAAAAATTTTTTTTAATTGCGGTCGGATAAATTTATCTAATCCATAATTATCTGAAATGTGTAAAAAACCTCCGCCAATAAGATAATTTCTAATGTTTTGAGCTTCGTCATTAGAAAAAATAATGTTACCATGTCCGGTTAGGTGAACAAAAGGGTAGTTAAAAATTTCTTTACTGCCTACTTCAACAATGGCTTGTTCGGGATTGATGTTGGTTTTTAAGTTTTTGTTGCAAAAGGTTATTAAATTAGGGAGTGAGGTTTCTAAATTAGCATACCAATCGCCACCACCATTGTATTTTGCTAATGCTATTTGGTAGGAATAAGGTTGCGTTTTTCCAGAAAAAGAAGAAAATAAAAAAAATAGGGTTATTACAGAATTTATGCTATATTTTAACAGATATTTCATACTTAAATTTGCCACAGATTCACAGATTATAAAATAACTCTTTTTGTTGCTAATGAATTTTCTCCAAAATTAACAATTAAACCTAATGGACATTTAGATATTCCTAAGTAATTTAAAACCCAACTATAGTGCTCATCAACTATTCCTTTCTTGGATTTGACTTCTAAAATAACATTATCATATACTACAAAATAAGCAAAAAAATAATGAGGCAGAATTATTCCTTTGTATTCAACCTCATATTTTTTTTCACGTTGGTATAAAATATTTTGACTTTTAAATTCATACTCTATAGCATCTTTATAAACAATCTCTAATAAGCCTTTTCCCAAAATACGATGGACTTCCATACATATTCCAATAATTTTATAGGTTTCTTTTTGAAAAGGATAGTCTTTTTCTGAATAAATCATAATTATTTAATCTGTGAATCTGTGGCGTCACCTCTATTCATTCAATAATTTTATTGTGGTACAAGCATAAACTCCGGCAGTTTCTGTTCGGAGTCTGTTTTTACCTAAACTTATAGGGATAAAATTATGTTTTTTTATGGTAATTTCTACTTCTTCTAAACTAAAATCTCCTTCAGGACCAATTAAAAGGACAACATCTTTACCCAAGTTATAAAGTTCCTTTAGGTGTTGTTGATTTTCTTCATAACAGTGAGCAATAAATTTTTGCTCAGTTTTATATTCTTTTAGAAAATCTTTTAGTTTAATAGCTTCATTAATTTGAGGTAAAAAAGCCCTGCCAGACTGTTTCATAGCTGCAACAGCTGTTTTTAGCAAACGCTCTTGTTTTACCACTTTTCGCTCAGAATTAGAGCAGATAATTGGGGTGATTTCATTGATGCCTATTTCTGTGGTTTTTTCTATAAACCATTCTAATCTGTCGTTGTTTTTGGTGGGAGCAATGGCAATATGAATGTGGGGTTGTTCATCATCTGCTTTTGTGAAATGAATAACATTAACCGTACAGTGTTTGCCAACGGAAATAATTTCGCAATGAAAAACCAAGCCTTTGCCATTAAGTAGCATTATTTCGTTGCCAATAGCTAATCTTAACACACGAAAAATGTGTTTTGATTCAGCTTCATCTAAGGTAAAAGAAGATTGCTGCTCATCAATATTAGGACAGTAGAAAAAGTTCAATGTTCAAAGTTTAAAGTTTGATGTCAATAAACTCGAGAGTTTGAGTCAGAATGTTCGAGTTCGAGGTTTCGATGAACTGAAAATCAGAAGTGTACTTTCGTACATGACTGATTTGAAGGTCGAGAAAAACGAAGAAATCGGACATTATGGACAAACTCTAATTAGTTATTTCCTAAAATTAAAGGCAAACCATCTTTACCCCCACCAACAACTACAACTTTGGTGTTTGGCGATTTTGCTAATTCTAAGGTAGCTTCAATTCCTTTTTCTTGCAAAATTTTATCTGTTAAAGATGCACTTAAAATTTGATTGGCTTTTGCTTTACCTTCGGCATCAATTCGTTGACGTTCAGCTTCTTTTTTGGCTTTTTCTAATTTAAACTCATACTCCAACGATTCTTGCTCTTGTTTCAATTTGTTTTCTATTGCCGTTTTAATGGTAGGAGGCAACATAATGTCTCTTACCAATACTTCATTTAGTTGAACATGTTGTTTATCTAACACTTTTTTAGTTTCAATGTTGATTTCTTCCTGAATAACATCTCTTTTAGAAGAGTATATTTCTTCAGGTGTATATCTACCAATTACACTTCTTGTTGCAGAACGTATGGCTGGACGAACAACTCTTTCTACATAGTCAATTCCTTTTTCTTGGTATAATAAAGGTAATTTAACAAAATCAGGTTGATGCCAAACTGAAACATCTACTGAAATTTCCAATCCGTTGGAAGATAATACTGCCATTTTCTCCATCACTTGTTGCTGACGAACTTCCATGGTTATCATTTTGTTCCAAGGAGCTATTAGGTGGAAACCCTCAGTATATGTCCTGTTTTCAACTCCTTCACCAAAAGTTTTAAACAAAACGCCTGCTTCACCAGCTCCAATTGTTACAGAGCTTTTCCATAAAAAAATTAACACGAAAATTCCAATTATTACACTTATGATAATTCGTTTGCCGTTTGCCGGAAATTCGGGCATTTCCATTTGTTGATATTCTGCCATAGTATTTTTAGTTTAATTTATAATTGATGCAAACTTACTATTATTTTATAAGAATATGGGGGAATAGTATTTTGTTATTTTTTTACCACTGAGATTCTGAAGACACAGAGGTTTCTTTATTTATATGTAAAATTAGTGTTATGTATATTCTGTTTTCTATTCAATGTAAGTTTAGAATTGGAAATTTAGTAAATTTATCTGATCTTACTACAAGTTACACTACTTTAAACTTGCGGCAGATAGGCAGCGTGGGTCATTTTACAATTAATGAACCTAAAAAAATTATCTCCGTTAAAGCTGTTTTTTACACCTCGCTTCAAACGTGCAGTGTGGAGGTTATTGTTAGAGTTCTTTTAAGATGTTTTCAATATCTTCTTTTAATTGAGGGAGTTTAGTAGTAATTACGTTCCAAACTATTTCCCAATCTACTCCAAAATAATCGTGTATAAGAACATCTCGTGTTCCTGCCATCTTTTTCTATTCTACATGTGAATGTTCTGATTTAAAGTCTTGTGGTAATTTTTGGTTGCTTCTCCTATTACTTCTAAACTTCTAATAACTTGCTCTAGTCAGCGTTTCATCTTTTATAAAAGCTTCTTCTGTTAATTCTTCTGTGTGTGTTAGCACATAATTAACCTCATCTAATATGTGTTGTAAAAAGTTACGCAGCGATAACATATTCTACTTCTTTCATTATTTCTGGACCTATGTATGGGCTCATTGATTTCGGGGTCAACAATTCTATTTTTCTGCCTAGTAAATCTTCTAAGTAATAAGCTAACCCTATAAAATTATCATAGTTTTTTTGTCCTTGTTTAAATTCTACTACAAAATCAATATCGCTTTTTTCGTGTGCTTGATTTCTAACAAATGATCCAAATAATCCTATCCGTTCTACTCCAAAAACCAATATTTCTGATCTATGTTCTTGTAACAATTGTAAAAGATTAATTTTATTTTGTACTGGAGCATTCATAAGGTAAATTTAACACTTTTAATCATATATACTCAACACATATATCTCTAACATTGGTATTATATCACAAAGGTATGATATATTTCTTTAATCTTTTTATTTGAATTTACTAATGTGTTTTTAACGGTATGAATATTTATTCCTAATTGCTCAGATATACTTTTTTTATAATGTACACTTTATTTCATTACAGACCCTAAGTAACTACCCACTTTGCCCTCGCAAAACTTAGCTCGTACTTTTACAGCTTAGAACTTACAGAGGAAGTTATTTCCAAAAAATTAATAAAGCAGTAATAGTTTAAGGTATTTTGGATAAATTACTACAACAAACAGGTGGGGTTTTTGAGTATAATTTTAGTATATTTGTAGTATTAAAAAAAAATCAACCAGCTTTCTTAAAAAAATCGTTATGAGTGCATCAAATATTATAATAGCTCATCCAGTTAGCAAAGACAAATTAGAGTCTTTAAAAGCATTTTTAAAGGCTTTGAAAATTAAATTTGAAGTGGCTAACGAAGAAACCTACAATGAAGATTTTGTAAAAATGATTTTAAAGGGCGATGAGGATATTAAAAATGGTAAGGGTAAAACTATTGATAATATTGATGATTTATGGAAGTAGTTTTATTGCCTGAAGCTGAAAGACATCTAAAATTCTGGAAGAAATCGGGTAATCAAATTATTCAGAAAAGAATTACTGCTCTTATTAAAGCTATCTTAGAAACTCCTTTTGATGATATTGGCAAACCAGAAGCCCTAAAACATCAACTTGCCGGTAAATGGTCTCGAAGAATCGATAAAGAACACCGACTAATTTACTCCATACAAAACCAAAAATTATATATCTACTCGCTTAAAGGACATTATTAATTTTAGTTAGTGAAAAAAGATAAGCAAAAGATTGTTTCAAGCAGGTAGTTAAAGCCCGTAATTCCCAACCCTATTGCCCTCGCTTCAAACTACGTGCAGTGTGGGAATCATTACAGACAAAATTGGAAGAAATAATTATCATGTATCTGCTTTAAAGGCAATATATTTTGGAATTAGAATGGGTGAAGAACAAAAAGATTTAATACTGAATTATTTTGAAAAAAGTAATGTTCAATTTTATCAAATGGAATTGATTAAAGGGACATATAAATTAACTTATAGAGCAAATTAGTATAAAATACTGTCTTGTTAGTTATAATGATAAAAATTCTATATTCGTTGCTGAATAGTAATAAATATTTAAATTATGTATAGATTTGGCAGTACTTTTAAATTTGATTATGAACATGATGGTGTTATAGAAAAAAATCATTGGTTTATTTTAGCAAACACATATAAATCTAACTTTATTTTCCAACTTATATGTATAAAGGGTTATCATGCTGGAACTATAGAATGTTATATCAAGAAAGAATCACATGATTTTGAAATAAGTAAAGAACATTTAATTATGGAATTAAACAGAAATTTCTTAAAAATTTATTGGGATACCTTTGAAGATATTGAGCTATGAAATTCTATAAAAATATATCAAAGAAAAAATATACTGAAATATTGAAATTATGTACAGAACAATTTGGTCAGGCTCATAATTGATTAGTTTCACTACGTTGTTCCCTATTTTCATTCTTTTTCTTACGAAATGGAGCGTAGCGAAATGAAGTAAGAAAAAGAATGAAACCTTGTTTATATTTGTTAATCTAAAAAACAAAAATA
>JAHYJH010000117.1 GCA_019429185.1 Vicingaceae bacterium | reverse complement strand
ACCACCCTAAAAATAAAAAAACAACCTTTTACAAAAAAATCCGTAGTACACAAACTGGAAATTAAAAATTACCAATATGCTTTAAATAAAGGAAGTTCGGGTTAATTAGCTGCAACTTGGGTTAATATGGATGCAATAAAAGGTTATACTTTACTCAACAAGGTTCCTCCTGAATGACAACAAGGGTTAAGTTTTCCTTTCAAGTTTTCTTCAATAAATAAGTTGAAGCATTTTTGCCACTACTTAACAGATTTATCAATGTCTTTAATATTGATTTGATAATGTATTGATGATACTTCGTATTCCTTCTGAATGACAGCTAGAAATACTACTCCACCAACTCACCCCTTAGTGATTGCTGCATGAATGATTTCGTTTCATCAAGTGGTAGGTTTTTACCTAACAAGTACATCAACTTGGTAATTGTTGCTTCAAAAGTTAAGTCTTTGCCGCCTACAATGCCAATTCTTTTAAGAGCCGAGCTTGTTTCGTATTTGCCTTGCTCTACGCTTCCGCTAATGCACTGCGAAATATTTACTACTAACACATCTTTTTTGATTGCTTTTTGTAAACACTCAATAAACCAATCAGCGGTGGTAGTGTTTCCTGCTCCAAAAGTTTCTATTACCAAGGCTTTTAAATTCGGAATGGAAACAATGGCTTCTACAATATGTTGGTTAATGCCTGGAAACATCTTTAAAGTAGCGATATTGGTATCCAACTCATAATGAAACTGTGTGGGAGCATCAAAATCAGGTTGTAAAAGATGTTGTGAGTTAAACTTTAGGTTTACTCCGGCTTCAGCTAAAAAAGGATAGTTGGGCGATTGAAAAGCTTCAAATTGCTCGGCACTTACTTTGGTAGATCGGTTTCCTCGGTATAAATTGTATTCAAAATAAATAGCCACTTCAGGCACTAACATTTTTCCGTTAAATTTGGAAGCAGCAATTTCTATAGCCGAAAGCAAATTTTCTTTAGCATCGGTTCTTACCGCACCAATAGGTAATTGAGAGCCGGTAAGAATAATAGGTTTGGTAAGATTCTCTGTCATAAAACTTAATGCAGAAGCAGTGTAAGCCATGGTGTCTGAACCATGTAGCACCACAAAACCATCATAGGTGTTATAATTTTCTTCAATAATCTTACATAGCTTCATCCAATGTTGCGGATTAATGTCTGATGAATCTATAGGGTGTTCAAAAGAAATGGTATTGATAGTGGCGTTAATTTTCTTTAGCTCAGGAATTTCATACAGTAAAGCATCAAAGTTAAAAGAAATCAATGCTCCCGTAATTTTATCCTGAACCATTCCTATGGTTCCGCCTGTATATATTATTAATATTGAATTCATTCTAATTTAGTTTAAAAGTTAGCCCCTTTCTTTCACACTTGCTCGCTCCAAAGTCCACTGGACTTTGTCCGCCCCAAAGGAGAGGAGTTTCCAACCGCACAAAGCCAATTAAGACTGTCTTTCTGAACGATATTTTTGTTTATAGTTATTTTCAATTATCATATTTAATTTTTTTCAGCCGTCTAAGTCCCCCTTCGGGGGATTAGGGGGCTTTTACTCACCAAATAAACGCCTGTAAAAATAAACAAAGCTGCACTAATTTTAATCATATCCAAACTGTCTTTTCCTGCCCAAATAGCAATTAATGTTGCTAATAGCGGCTGGAGGTAAATATAAGTAGAAACCACCGAGGGCGAAAGTCTTTTTAGTCCGTAAATATTAAATAAATAAGCTAAGAAGGTAGTAGCGATAACCACAAACAGAAACTCCCACCAAATGGTTGGGGTAAAAGTGGTCCATTCAATTTGTTTAAATTCTTCAAAACCAAATGGAAAAACCATGATTAGCCCAAAAGCAAAAACCCACGACATTACAGTAATTGGCTTGTATTTTCGCATTAGCGGTACAGCAATTACCAAATAAATTCCATACGATAGGGCATTTAAAAAGATGAAGATATTGCCTTTTAAATTTTCCGAACCAAATGAAAAATCTCCTTTAAACAACAAGAGCAACAAGGCTCCAATAATACCCAGTGCAATTCCGGATACTTTGGTTAATGTAATTCTATTTTTAAGAATAATAGCAGAAGCAATTAATACCATAATTGGATTGGAAACCATAATAATCCCTGCATTAATGGGAGTGGTGTTGTCTAATCCGTATAAAAACATTAATTGATTGGCAGCCACTCCAAACAATCCACATAACCCCAACAGCAAGAAGTCTTTTTTAGCTACTTTTTCATACGAAAAAGCATAAATAAACCAAAACATGATAACGGCACCAATTACTCTACAAAGTACCAAACCAAAAGGTTGTATAAAGTTGGGCATCAAATCTTTGGCTATAGAATAGTTTGCCCCATAGATAAGATTAGCACCAAAAAGAGCTAAATGAGGTTTTAGGTTGTTACTCATAAAAGTTTTTTAGCAGCATCAACAGTTTTTGCCGAATTGCCTACAAAAATAGCATCATCAATAAGGATAACAGGGCGTTTCAAAAAAGTATATTCTTCTAAAATTAATTTTTTGATGTCATTTTCTGTTAATTCTTTGTCTTTTAAGCCCATTGTTTTGTACTTAATGGCTCTTCTGCTAAATAAACTTTCGTAGGAACCGCTCAATTTTGCCATTTCTTGCAGTTGTACATCAGTAATTTTTGTAGTTTTGATATCTTGAAATTCAAAATCATTACTCAAGTTAAGATCTTGAATAATTTTTTTACATGTTGAACATGTGGATAGATAGTAGATTTTTTTCATTTTTTGAATCAGTAAATTAATGTCAGAAAATAGTAGCAAAGTAACCGAATTATTTACCGCAAAAAAAATTGCGATACCAATAGTTATTGGCTTATTGGTTTCTAGCTATTTACTATGGAAAAATACCGATTGGTATGAATTTCAAAACATAGATTGGAACGTAGAATTTTTCTTTTGGATGTTTGTTGCCCTTTTAATGATGGCTTGCAGAGATTTTGGTTACATGTACAGAATTAGAGTGCTTACCCACAATAAAATTAGTTGGCGAAATAGTTTTGATGTAATTATGCTTTGGGAGTTTGTTTCAGCAGTAACTCCTTCGGTAGTGGGCGGAACAGGAGCAGCATTATACATTATTAATAAAGAAGGAGTTAGTGCAGGAAAAAGTACGGCTATAGTAATGATTACCGCATTTTTTGATGAGCTTTTTTATGTATTAACAGTACCTTTTGTACTTATTTTTATTGGCACATCCAACTTATTTCCAGTAGAACTGCAAAAGAAAATTCTTGGAATAACTTTTTCAACTGAAGGATTGTTTTGGGTAGGATATGGCTTTATGCTCTTGCTTTTAAGCATTATTACTTATGGGATTTTGTTGAATCCAAAAGGGTTTAAAGCAATTATTTTAAATGTGTTTAAAATAAAAATTTTGAAAAAGTGGAGATACAGTGCTATACAAGTAGGGGATGATATTATTTTAACTTCCAAACAAATGAAACAAGAATCTTTTTGGTTTTGGGTTAAAGCATTTGTGGCTACTTTTTTGGCTTGGACAGCCAGGTTTTGGGTAGTTAATTTTCTTATTTTGGCTTTTGTTGCAGTAGATGACCATTTATTAATTTACGGACGACAATTGGTAATGTGGGTAATCATGTTGATTAGTCCTACACCCGGTGGAGCAGGTATTGCAGAATTTGCTTTTAATGGATTTTTAAAAGATTTTATTCCTGTAGGTTTGGCTGGTTTGTTGGCAGTTTTATGGAGGTTAATTAGTTATTATCCTTATCTTTTCATAGGCATTTTTGTGTTGCCTCATTGGCTAAAAAGAGTGTATAATAAATAGATAATATGCTTATCCGTTTGCTTACCTAAATAAGTTCCAATGGTTTGAAAATCAATTTGATTACCCCAAACCCTAAAGGGAGCAAATTGATTTTCTTTACACCCTTTAGGGATGGGGTAATGGAAAGAAATCAATTACCAAAATAGGTAAACAAACGGATAAGCATAATAGATAAAATCTATTCTTCCTTTAAAATTCCTTGCTCGATAAGTTCTTCTAAATATACTCTTTTTCCTTTATAGATAGCTGTTACAAATGCGTCATCTTGTCCTCTTGCTACTACTTTGTCTCTATGTTCGTTGGCTAAATTTAGGGTAGTAAAATTTCCTCCAATAGTAAATCGTGTAATACCATCATCCAGTAAGTTTTTTTCAACTTCTCCTAATCCTTTCAACCTGTCGTAACTATAATTTTCGGGCATATTGTAAGCAGCTATTTGTACTTTGAATATTAAACCTTCAGAACTTTTATCTCCATAAATTTCTTCTATATTTTCTTCTTCAACAATTACATCAGATTCAAAATCAACAGTGTAAAAAGCTACATCTTTATTAATTTCAGAGAACTCATCACTATTTTCAATCACTAATAATTCCATAACAACATCGTCTCCTGTTAATTTTAAAAAGGAAGCATCCTTTAATTTATAAGCTATTTCATAGATCTCTCCTTTGGGCAAATTAGTTAGATATTCTCCTGTAACAGAGTTAGAACCCAACTTACTATGTGCTTCTTCTGAACTCTGTATGGTAACTATTATCTCTGCTTCAGCAGGTTGGTTATTAAGGGTTACGATTCCTTTAACAACGGCAATAGACGGAATAAAACCTACCAACCCTGGCACTACACTATAAATATCTTGTAATCCATAACCACCAGGTCTTCCAGAAGAAAAATAGCCTGTTTTTCCATCCGCAGACAATACATAATAGGTATCTCTATCAGGGCTATTAATTGGAAATCCAATATTTGTTGGGGGTAACCATGTTCCATCTGGTTGAAGTTGGGTGTGGAAAATATCATACCCGCCCATACTATTATGCCCTTCAGAACTAAAAACTAATGTTCTGCCATCCGGATGAATAAAAGGAGCATCATCATTATAAGGAGTGTTGATAGTTGGTCCCAAGTTTTCTATGTTTCCCCAAATACTATCGTTGATTAAAGTTGCTTTATAAATATCTCTACCACCAAGTCCAGCAGGTTTATCACTGGTAAAATAAAGTGTTTTTCCATCGGCTGATAATGAAACACTTCCTTCCCAATGACTGGTATTTACCTCTCCCAAGAGGGGCTTAGGATTACTCCAATCATTTCCTTCTAAGTTGCTATAATAAATCTCTCCTTTTTTATCTTTACTGTCTTTATAAATAAAAAGAGTTTGTCCATCGGGAGAAAGAGCAATGCAAGCATCATGGTTATAACCATTAATATTATCTCCCAATGGCTGTGGTTTTTTCCATTCTCCATTAGCAGATTTTTCAGCAATAAAAATATCTTCAAAACCACCTTTTGATCTTTTCCCCATATAAGTAAATAACATGGTTTGTTCGTCTGAAGAAATTACAGGAACGTACTCAGATGCTTCTGTATTTATGGGGGCTCCTAAGTTAGCTATAGTCGCTTCTGTAGGATTTGCCATCAGTTCTTTTCCGTTTATGCAATTTTCAATTAATCGTGCTGTAAGTTGTTGTTGACTTTTATCAATTTTTTGATTCAAATAGTCATTAAATTCTTTAATAGCTTCATCAAATTGATAGGTTAAATGGTAGGCTATTCCCAAAAAAAACTTTATATCAGCAGCATCTGGATTACTTTCTGCTATTGGCTTTAAATAGAGTACGGCTTTGTCATAAGCATCTTGTTTTTTTAAATAGCACATTCCTAAACGATATTGAAGATACGTTTCGTTAGGATATTTTTCAATTAATTCTTCATAAATGGGAAGAGCTTGGGCGTAATTTTCTTCTATGTAAAACGCCTCTGCTTTGTCTAAATTTGTTTTATCTTATTTTTCAAAAGTTTTAACATTTAATGCTATGGCTTTATTTTGAGTATATCCAACACTATAAATACAGGTTAACATCAAGAATAAAAAAAGGAATTTAGATTTTTTCACAGGTTTAGTTGATTGAGAATGTTTGATATAACTGCTTTATTATGAAGCAAAAATACATTTTTTTTATAATTTCAAGTAATTTACCGAAGGAGATTGGAAATGTAGAACAAGAGTTCTTATTTTAATGCTAAATTCTGCTATAAAAATAATTATCTTTGACGCTCAAAAATTGATTTAATAATGAAAATTTCTTACAACTGGCTTAAAGACTACATAAATATTGGACACCTTTCTATTGAGCAACTTTCGGAACTATTAACTAATTGTGGATTAGAAGTAGAAGGTTATGAAACAACAGAAAGTATTAAAGGTGGGTTAAAAGGGTTGGTGATAGGAGAGGTTGTTGCCAAAGAAAAACATCCTGATGCGGATAGGTTGAGTGTTACTAAAGTGAAAGTCAGTGAAAATGAGCCTTTGTTGCATATTGTTTGTGGAGCACCAAATGTTGCTGAAGGTCAAAAAGTAGTTGTTGCCCCAGTTGGTTGTACTATTTATCCGTTGGAGGGAAAACCTTTTAAGATCAATAAATCTAAAATAAGAGGTCAGCTTTCTGAGGGTATGATTTGTGCTGAAGATGAAATAGGATTAGGAAAATCGCACGATGGAATTATGGTGCTTAATGGAAATGCAACTATTGGTAAACTAGCAAGCGATTTTTTTGGAGTAGAAACAGATGTAATTTTTGAGATAGGATTAACTCCAAATAGAGCAGATGCTACCAGCCATATTGGTGTAGCAAGAGATATTGTAGCAGTTTTAAACCAAACCGCCACAGAAAAATTAGCGGTTAACTTTCCAATTGTAGATGATGTAAAAACTACTAATAACGATTTGGTTGTTGATGTAAAAGTAGAAGATAAAGAAAGATGTCCGCGTTATTCTTCTATTTCAATAACTAATGTTGAGGTAAAAGAATCTCCCAATTGGTTGAAAAATAAATTATTGAGCATAGGTTTAAATCCAATTAATAATGTGGTTGATATTACCAATTTTGTGTTGCACGAAACAGGTCAACCACTTCATGCTTTTGATGCAGATAAAATAGCGGATAAAAAAATTATCGTAAAAACAATAGCCGACAAAACAAAGTTTGTTACATTAGATGGAGTCGAAAGAACACTCTCCGACCAAGATTTAATGATTTGTGATGCCGAAAAACCACTTTGTATTGCAGGGGTTTTTGGCGGAGCAACTGCTGGAGTAACTAACAACACTAAGCAAGTGTTTTTAGAAAGTGCTTATTTCAATCCGGTTACTATCAGAAAAACCTCTAAAAGACATGGATTAAATACAGATGCTTCTTTTAGATATGAAAGAGGAGCTGACCCAAATATTACCATTTATGCATTGAAAAGAGCAGCTCAACTTATTCAGCAAATTGCAGGCGGAACAATAGCTTCAGAAGTGAGTGATGTTTATCCTGAAAAAATTAATGATGTTGAATTTGTTTTTAATTATAACAATTGCGATAAATTAATTGGAAAGCAACTAGACAGAGCTCTTATTAAAAATATTATTACATCTTTAGGAATAACTATTATAAAAGAAAATGAGAATGAGTTAGAGCTTAGTGTTCCTCCATTTAAAGTAGATGTTACCCGAGAAGTAGATGTGATAGAAGAAATTTTACGTGTTTATGGTTATAATAATGTGGAAATCCCTTCAAAAATGACCACATCCATCACTCAAAAACCTGTGCCTGATAAAGAAAAAATTGTTAATACGATATCTGATTTGCTTGTAAACAAAGGGTTTAATGAATTATTTTCTAATTCATTAACTAAAAAATCGTATTACAACAATCAAACAGAAGATTTGGTAGAATTGCTTAACCCGTTGAGTAATGAATTAGGCGTAATGCGAAAAACATTGTTGTATAACGGATTAGAAACAATAGTATTTAATCAAAACAGAAAAAGTCCTGATTTAAGTTTGTTTGAAATAGGTAAGGTTTATTCAACAACTGATGGAAAGTTTAAAGAAACGAACTGTTTGAGCTTGTTTGTTACAGGAAAGCAACATCCTGAAAATTGGAACACGACTAAAGAAAATAGTAATTTTTATCACTTAAAAGGAGTTGTAATAGCTTTGTTTGAACGATTTGGAATTGAAGAAGATAGAAGCGTAAGCGATATATCAACTTCTAATAATTTTACCTACGGATTAACTTTTTCTATTAATAATAAAGCATTGGTTCAATTGGGTGAAGTTAGTTCTGAGCTTCAAAAACAGTTTGAAATTAATCAGCCTGTCTATTTTGCACAACTCAATTTAGATGAGTTTATTAAAATCATCAAAAAACACAATGTAATTTATCGTCCAATAAGCAAGTTTCCTCCTGTAAGAAGAGATTTGTCTTTATTGTTAGATACTCCAACAACATACGAAGCATTAAAAATAGCAGCATTGAAACAAGAAAAAAGATTACTTAAAAAGGTAAACTTATTTGATGTTTACGAAGGAAAAAACCTTGAAAAAGGAAAAAAATCGTATGCTATGAGTTTTATTTTTCAGGATGAAAACAAAACATTGACTGATAATGAAGTGGATAAAGTGATGCAAAAGCTCATTTTTACTTATACCAATGAGTTTAATGCTAGTGTAAGATAAGGAGGTGAACACTTTTTTTTAATTCTTGGATTCTTAAGAATAAGATTTATAATAGTTTAGTTATTTTTTTTTTTGTTATTTTTAAAATAAACATTACATTTGCTTCTTAAAAATTAATCTAATTATTAACTAAAAAATTAAAAACTATGAAAAAACTTTCACTATTTCTAACAATGACCCTTGTGAGTGCTTTTGCATTTGCTCAGGTTATTTTTCAAGTTCAAACGCCAGCACCTTTAGCTGGAAATTACACTTTAACATGGGCTGATCCAGGAGGAAACGATTGGGCAACTCCCGATTTATTAAATCCAGCAAATGCAGTTACTGGAATTTTAAAATTTGTGGATGTACCTGGGGGAGATACCATTGCTTGTGCTCCACCTTTAACTGCAAACCTTACTGGTAATATTGCTGTTGTGTATAGAGCTAGTTGCGAATTTGGAGCAAAAGCTTTAGCTGCTCAAAATGCAGGGGCTATAGCTGTTATTATTATAAATAATATAGCTGGACCACCAGTAGGTATGGGTGGAGGAGCAAGCGGACTTTCTGTAACTATTCCTGTAATTATGATTTCTAATGTTGATGGGGCTTTACTAAGAAATGACATTATTGCAGGTAATATCACAGGTTTTATTGGAAGTAAAGTTGGCTTATTTGCTGATGATTTAGGAGCTTTCAAAGGTGATGTTATTAGAGCTAGAAGATTTTCTAACCTTGCACCTTTATCAGCAAATGCAAGCGAATTTAGTGTGCAAACAGGTACTTGGGTTAGGAATTTTGGTAATCAAACCCAAAATGGAGCATCTGCTTCTGTTAACATTGATTTTGGCGGAAATTCTGTATATTCAAATTCTGTAGCAGTAAACGGACTTCTTCCTGGTGATTCAATTTTTGTTCCTCTAGGTACTTTTTCACAAGCAAATTACCCTGTTGGATTGTATGAAATGACTTATACTATTGCCACTGCAAATACTGATGGAGATCCTAATGATAATATTATTAATGCCAATTTTATGATTAGTGCCAATGATTATTCTTATGGAAGAATTGATGATCAAACAAACGAATTATTAAGCCCTGCTGGTTTTAGACCAGGCACTTTTACAGAATATGAGTTATGTTTAGCTTTTGATGACCCAAATGCGAGTAGAATGAAAGCTCAAGGTTTAACATTTTCTGCTGTAACTAATGCTCCTGATGTTCTAACTAATGAATTTTTAGAAATAAGAGCTTATCAATGGGATGATGTTTTTACTGATATTAATGACCCAAATTTTAATTTTGCTAATTTAAATTCTCTTGACAATGTATTTTTTATTTATACAAGTGATGATCAGGATATTAACACTTTTGTTCCTTTTACAAATTCAATCTCATTATTAGACAATAAACGTTATTTATTTTGTGCAGCAACCCAAAGTACAACTTTGTTTATGGGTTTTGACAATCAAACAGACTATACAACTACTCAGGCAACAATTTTACAACCTACCGCACCTATAAATGTTGATGGAACAATCTTCACAAATGGTTTTGGATTAGATTTAGTTCCTGCTATTTCTGTTACTTTTGACATATTGTCAAGTGTTAATGAAAACGATAATACAACTAACATTGTTCCTTTCCCAAATCCTGCTAAAGATGTTATAGGTATTCCTGTTGGAAATTTTTCAGGAACTGCTCAATTAGATATTTTTGATATAGCTGGAAAATTAGTTCTTTCACAAAATTTACGCTTCGGAAAAAATGATGTAGTAAGTGTAAATGTTGCCAATATTGATGCTGGTACGTATGTTTTCAAAATGAAATTTGAAGACAATACTTCTAAAGCATTCAATGTGTTGATTAGTAAATAATTTGACATTTAATAGTTTAAAAAGCTGACTAAATTTATTTAGTCAGCTTTTTTTTGTGGTTTTTTTTAAACGATTAATGTATCACAACAAAAACAGATTCATTTAGTTCTGCTTTTCACTTGTTTTTTTATAGACAGAGAGGGTCGTTTGTTTTGTAGATAAAATCTAAAAAGGATAGTAAAGCGTAGCAAATGATACGCTTAGGTGGGTTAGCATTTAAATTCCAAGCGGGACGCTCACAACAGCGGAGTTAACATAACTACAATCAATATGGTAAAGAAGTTTTTCATTTTTTTACTATTTGATAAATTCCAATTCCAACACCTAATATACCCACACAGAATTTAACTTTATCTAAAGTTGACCAAGAGTCAAAACCTTCAATAAGTTTACTAACTAGGGTTTGCTGAGAAAGTTGCATTACGGCACAACAAATAAGTACAATTTTTTGTTTCCACAACATAGTTTAATGATAATATGGCTGTAAAACGATTTATAGCAGCTAAAATTGTGCGATACGAAAG
>JAHYJH010000116.1 GCA_019429185.1 Vicingaceae bacterium | reverse complement strand
TATTTGGAAAATCTTCATCAAATTTTGTGTTGATAGTTGCTCCTAAATTTTGTGGAAGTCCCCATTTGCCATTAGGTAATTTCTTGGTAACATAAATATCAACTCCACCATACCCTCCATCTCTGTCGCTGGCAAAATAAATTTCATCACCTTCGGAAGAAATAGATGCTGCAATTTCATGGCTTGATGAATTTACTTCAACAGGTAGTTTTTCTAAATTGATAACTTTGTCATTTTCTAATTCTGCAATAAATAAATCGCCATAGTATTTTTCATTTTCAAAGTAAAATAAAATATATTTTCCATCAGATGATAATCCCACTACTTCTTCAGATCCATTTAAGGTATTGATATTTTGATCTAATTTTCTTGCTTTAGAGAGTTCTCCGTTTTTTGTTCTTGAAAAATAGATTTCGGAAAAATAACTACCATTTGGCATTTTAGCACTTCCATCATCTCGTTTTGAGTTAAAAACCAAAAAAGATTCGTCTTGAGGCACAAAAGGGTAATAATCTGGCCCATTTGAATTAATTTGAGGACCTAAATTTTTGAAAGTTACATCCAACTGAAATTTCATTATTTCTATAGCATTATAGCAATATTCAATTTGTTTTTCAAGATCGTTTAAATCTATTCCTGTACCATTTAGTTCTCTAAATTTTTGATACATAGCAATGGCATCATTAAAGCGATAGGCGAAATGATACGCTCTTCCCAATAAATAATAGGCTTTTACGTTTGGTTTTTCTGAGTTTACTACTTTTTCTAAATAAGCTACAGCGTTTGATTTATCTATATTCGTATTCAAATAACATACTCCAATACGATAATTGTAAATCATATTTTCTTCGTCACTCTTGATTAATTCTAAGTATTCAGGAAGAGCTTCCTCAAAATTTTCTTTATCAAAAAGCGTATTAGCTAATTTAATTGTGGTTTTATCTAGAGCAAATAAAGATGTATTTATTGTGCTTATAAACACTAAAAAAAACAATTTAAAACAAACAGATTTACAAGTCATTGGCATAAATTTAGGTCGCAAAGTTAATTTCTATTTTGATGAAACACAAACTTTTTTCATGTTGAAAACCACGAAATTCTATAATCCACTTTAATTTTCAAAAGCACCTAAATCTGGAGGTGGATTACGTGTTTTCCCTGCATGATCAAACAAAACGCCTGTAAATTTTCCAGCATTTATGGCTTGAGAAGAAGGTGCTAATGTATAATCATTGTTTTGAGTATTTAAAAATACAGGAATGAGCGGATTTTTTATAATATTGAAAAAATGAGTTGAAGGTGTTGCATTTGATGTTCTTACTATGGCATGGTCTATTTTGTAATTAATACTTCCTGAAGCTAATTCATCAACATCAAATTCAATTTCTAAGTTTCCTTCAATTATGGTATTGATAAAAATTGCTGAATCAATATCTCTTACTTGCGTATTTCCATTCCCATCTTGATAATAATTTTGAAGGAAAAGTGCTGGCGTGGAGCGACTACTTTGACTCCAGTAATTGGCAATTGTAGTATGGTAAAACCTATAATTTCCTCCTCCCCTAATAAAAACATTCATTTGCCCTGAATTGGTAATTACTGAATTGGTGTCTGTAATTTGATAATTGGTTGCCAAAAGTCCAACTACTGCTGAATTTTTAATTTCACAATTAGTTAACCTCAGTTTGTTTGAGCTGGTTGGTGAGTTAGGGTTAAAAGGGAGTGTTTCTGCTTGTATGCCAATAAACGCATTTTTAATAATTACATTATTGAACACATTATCGGTGCTTCCTTCATTTATCCAAATTCTATCCCATTGACCTGGAACATCTTGCCAAGAAAACTCCAAACGTGTCCCTTGAAAAGTTACAGGTTCGGCTGTTGTTCCATTAATTCTAATATTCCCATCTTTATATACCCATAATCCTGAATTATTATGCAGATGTATTCTAACACCTGGGTCTATGGTTAAAATATCCAACGAATCTACAACCAAATATCCAACAATTACATAAGGCTTGTCGTTTATCCAATTTACATTTGCTGGAGGAAGATTTCCATCACAATTACCATCTAAACAAGAAAATGGTGGTAATCCCGAAATAAATCTTTTTGGAGTAAAATAATGTGCATTTTGTCCCCAAGCCATTAGCTGAACACTTTGTTTGTTCCCATTGGTGTTGAAAATAATTTTATCATCTACTACAAAAGGTGATAAAATACTATTGGGGTCGATAGTTACTTCTAAAAAAATAAATAAGCTATCATTTCCATCAATCTCTAAATTTGTGTGCGAATTTCCTGAAACTCCATCCACATTAATTCTGAATTGTGAATTAGCTCCTTTTTCTATAGAAATGCTTGAAATATTTATTTTTTCTGAATTTCTGTTGTAAATTTTCAATCTTTTTGTTGCCGAACTCATTGTTGTAAATACAGTATCAAACAATAGTGTATCTGTTGAAAAATTTAGTTTTGAATTGGGATTAGTAGTTATCTCATCTTTTCTACAAGAAAACATTGTTGTTGACAAATAAATAAAAACAAACAACACAAAAAGAGGTGTTATTTGTTTTAACCAAATCGTTTTAAAATGAATCATAAAAGCAAAAATAAGAAAACTAAACTATTAAAATATAGTTATATTGCATTTGAAAAGGAGTAAATTTATTTAAAACCTGAATTTTAAAATAATAATCGAACTCAGGTTTAAACGATTAAAAAGCTAATTAGTGTTAAAAGACTATAAATTTTATGACAAGTATCATTTTATTATTCATAGTTTATAAAGACCTTTGTTAGAGAATTTTTATATATAAAACCAAACCATTATGGAAACTAATTTTTCAAAATCTGCCCAACCCTTTAGATTAGGTATGATGATTTTAATTATCACGTTGACTGGTTTCATATCCACAACATTTACTGGTTGTGAAAAAGAAAAACATTGCAAAAGTGGTTATCCTTTGTGGTGTTCGAAAGTTAAGGTATGTTGTCCTGCTGGCTCTCCCTACTATTGTGATGGGTTCTGCAAACAATCTCCATGTACAGGTGGAACAGTAACCGTAGATTCTTGCGAACCTGAATAAAATTGATATTGATTTTTTTTCAACCCTAATCTTCCATAAATAGAAATTATTGTTGGTTTTATCAAAAACCTCTACCCCATTCATATTTAGTTTTAATTGGTAATTAGACGTTTCATTTAACAACCTGATTTCCTATGTTTAGTTATTAAAAATTAGGCTATTACCTCTTTATTTCAAGTTTTTTTTTTTTTTAAACACCTTACATTTAGTCGGCTGTTTATTGTTGTTGTATTTTAACTTAAAAAAAACCATTTATAAAAGGTATATTTATAAATTTGCAACTCAAAAAAAAATTATGGCAAAAACTACCAACTTTTCAAAAGAGCAATACTTAAAATGGTATGAATCCATGTATTTAATGCGAAAATTTGAGGAAAAACTTAGTCAACTCTACATTCAACGAACTTTTGGAGGGTTCTTACATTTATATATTGGACAGGAAGCCGTTGTTGCTGGAGCTGTTTCTGCAACTCGACCAGAAGATAATATGATTACAGCATATCGTTGCCACGCTCACCCTATTGGGAAAGGTACTGACATTAAATATATGATGGCTGAATTATATGGAAAAACCACTGGTTTGTCTAAAGGCAAAGGTGGATCTATGCATATGTTTGATGTGAGCAAAAAAGTTTTTGGTGGTCATGGAATTGTTGGAGGTCAAATTCCATTAGGTGCTGGATTAGCTTTTGCAGATAAATATAAGGGCAATGACAACATCACCATGTGTTCTATGGGAGATGGAGCGATCAGACAAGGAGCTTTGCACGAAGCTTTTAATATGGCAATGAATTGGAAGTTACCTGTAATATTCATTATTGAGAACAATAAATATGCAATGGGAACTTCTGTAGAAAGAACATCAAATGTTACGGAATTATATAAAATAGGCTTAGGATATGATATGCCAAGTGAACCCGTTGATGGAATGGATGTTGAGGAAGTTCATCATGCAATAGAAAAAGCAGCCAAGCATTGTAGAGCTGGTAAAGGTCCTTATTTATTAGAAATGGAAACTTACCGTTACAAAGGACACTCTATGTCTGATCCAAGAAAATACAGAACAAAAGACGAAGAAGAAAAATATCAAACCAATGATCCTATTGAAAAAGTGTTGCAAACCATAAAGAAAAACAAATATGCAACGGATAAGCAATTGGAAGCAATTCATGAAAAGGTAAAACAGCAAATAATTGATGCAATCAAATTTGCTGAGGATTCTCCATTTCCTGAGCCTGAAGATATGTATAATGAAATTTATGCTGAACCCAATTATCCATTTATTAGAGATTAGTACTTTACAAACTTTTAACCAAAAAAAATATGGCGGAAATAGTTAGAATGCCCAAATTAAGTGATACCATGACAGATGGTGTTGTTGCTAAATGGCATAAAAAAGTAGGAGATATTGTAAAAGAAGGAGATTTATTAGCCGAAATAGAAACAGACAAAGCCACCATGGAGTTTGAATCGTATGTTGATGGAACGCTTTTATATATTGGCGTTGAAGAAAAAGGAATAGCTCCAGTCGATGCGATATTAGCAATTTTTGGTAAAAAAGGTGAAGATTATTCTTCTTTATTGTCTGAAAAAAATAAAAATGGAACAACAGAAGAAAAAGAAGTTTCAACACCAAATTCAAAGGAAATAAAGAGTAATAAAGAAGCTGTTTCAAAACCTAAAGCGGATACTTCCAACATAAAAGCTACAATCATTAAAATGCCTAAACTAAGCGATACAATGACCGCTGGTGTTGTTGCTAAATGGCATAAAAAAATTGGAGATAAAATTAAGACTGGTGATTTATTAGCTGAAATAGAAACAGATAAAGCCACTATGGAATTTGAATCGTTTGAAGATGGAATTTTATTGCACATAGGAATTCAAGAAGGCGGTTCAGCTCCTGTTGATGCTATCCTTGCTGTTATTGGCGAAAAAAATGCTGATTTCAAAACACTTATTGAAAACAGTGCAAGTATATTAGAAAAAGATACGGCTATTAAATCGGATAAAGAAGAAACAAAAACAGTAGAAGCCGTAACCTCAGTTACTAAAACCTTAACTTCTAATTTACAACAACATACATCAAACAATAGCAGCAGAACTATTGCTTCTCCATTAGCAAAAAAAATAGCTTCCGAAAGAAACATTAATTTGTCCCTTATTCAAGGAAGTGGCGATCATGGAAGAATCATAAAATCGGATATAGAAAATTATCAAGGAGGAACAGCATCTAACTTTGTTGGAACAGAAAAATTCACAGAAGTAGCAACTTCTCAAATGCGAAAAACAATAGCTAAAAGATTGGCTGAAAGCAAATTTTCTGCTCCACATTTCTATTTAACCATAGAAATTAATATGGATAAAGCCATTGAAGCTCGAACAGCAATTAATGGTGTGGCTTCCGTAAAAATTTCTTTCAATGATTTTGTAATAAAAGCTGTTGCTGAATCACTAAAAAAACACCCAAATGTAAACACATCATGGTTAGGAGACCGTATTCGCTACAATGAACACGTTAATATTGGTGTTGCTGTTGCTGTTGAAGATGGTTTATTAGTTCCTGTTGTTCGTTTTGCCGATGGTAAAACACTTTCTCAAATTTCTACAGAAGTAAGGGAATTTGCTCAAAAGGCAAAAGATAAGAAATTACAACCTCAAGATTGGGAAGGAAGTACGTTTACTATTTCTAATTTAGGAATGTTTGGAATTGATGAATTTACGGCAATTATTAATCCACCCGATGCATGTATAATGGCTGTTGGCGGAATTAAAGAAACTCCTGTTGTTAGAAACGGACAAATTGTTCCTGGCAATGTGATGAAAGTAACGCTTTCGTGCGACCACCGAGTAGTTGATGGAGCAACTGGAGCAGCATTTTTGCAAACATTCAAACAATTGTTAGAGAATCCTGTACTTTTGTTGGGAAGTCAAAACATTTAAAAATTACGCCACTACTTCAACCTCCAAAAATAAGGAGTGAAAAGAATGGTTATGGTAAATAATTCAAGCCTTCCAACAAGCATTAAAAAAGATAGAATCCATTTTACAGCCAAAGGTAACTCGTAAAATGAGTAAGAAGGTCCTAATTTTCCAATACCTGGCCCAACATTTCCTATTGAAGTAGCAACAGCACTTAGTGCTTCCATGAAATCAACACCTAAAAAAGTAACTGCAATAGATCCCATTACAAATAGAAAAAGGTAGAAAAACACAAATGCCAATAAATTATATATAATTTTTGAAGAAACACCTACATTATTGAGGTGAACTGGAATAATTGCGTTTGGGTGTAGTCTTCTTTTAAATTCTAAAAATCCGTTTTTCATTAAAAGCACAATTCTAACCAATTTCATTCCTCCACTGGTAGAACCAGCACTTGCTCCCGTAAAAAGCAATAAAAAGAAAATAAATGTTACGAAAGACCCCCAAGCCGTAAAATCTGAGCTTGAATATCCTGTTGTAGTAATAATACTAACCACCTGAAACAAAACTGCTCTGAAAGAAGCTTCCATACCTGCATTTCTTCCGTAAACAAAATATACCGTTGGAATAATTAAAGCACACAAAACAATTATAGCTGCAACATACCATTTAAACTCATCGTTTTCCCAAAATTTATAGAATTTGAATTTAAAACCAAAGTACAACAAGGTAAAATTAGTTCCTGCTAAAAACATAAAAAAGATAATGATGTACTGAATGTATGCCGAATCATAAAAACCTATGCTTGCTTGTTTGGTTGAAAACCCACCAGTTGACATTGTTGTTAATGAATGGTTTATAGCATCATAAAAATCCATTCCAGCAACCATAAGTAATATACATTGCATAGCAGTTAATGAAAAATAAATCAACCAAAGTCGTTTCGCTGTTTCTTTAATTCGAGGGTGAATTTTATCTTTTGTTGGTCCTGGCGATTCAGAGGCAAACAATTCCATTCCGCCAACTCCCAACAAAGGAAGTATAGCTATGGTTAATACAATAATTCCCATTCCTCCTATCCATTGTGTCATACTCCTCCAAAAAAGAATTCCTTTTGGCAAAGATTCTATGTCGTTCAAAATAGATGCTCCTGTGGTTGTTAATCCTGAAATTGTTTCAAAAAATGCATTCGTATAATCTGGAATTGCACCAGAAAGCACGAATGGCAAGGTGCCGAAAAAAGTCATGGATATCCAACCCAACGCAACAATTAAATATCCTTCTCTTTTTTTTACTTCATCATTTTTGTGTTTTCGGGTTCTGTATTTTATTGCTAAGCCAAAAAACAGCGTGATTAGTGATGAAATAATAAGGGGAACTAAGTCATTCTCTTTATAATAAATTGAAAAAGGAATTGCTGTTGCCATTAAAAAACCCGATATAATAATCAGGCTTCCAACAATGTTGAGAACAACTTTTATATTTATAAGACTTCGATTCAATGTTGTTAATTAAAAAATTCTTCCAACTCAGCTATTTTACTAACATGAGTAAAAACAATTACTTTATCATTTTCTTCTAATTGAAACCCTCCAAAAGGAACAAATCCTTTGTTATTTCTAATTACTCCAGCAATATTTATATTATCAGGCAATCTTAGTTCTCTTAATGGTTTGGTAGTTATTTTAGTATTTGCTTTCACATTAAATTCAATAATTTCACCTTCAACCCCATGAAAATTAGCTATTGCATTTACCTCTCCTTTTCGCAAAAACTTAAAGATATTATTAGCAGCTATCATCTTTTTATTGATAAGTGTATCGATACCAATGTTATGTGAAAGGTTAATGTAATCCATATTTTCTACACCCGCAATAGTTTTTTTTACTCCTTTCGATTTTGCTATTAAGGAAGAAATAATATTTGTTTCCGAATCGCCAGTAACGGCTATAAAAGCATCCATTTCATCAATGTTTTCTTCTTCTAATACAGAGACATCTGTTCCGTCTGCATTTATAACTAAAGTATGTTTTAGTTGTTCTGCTATTTTATTGGCTTTACTTTTGTTTTCTTCAATTAATATTACGTTGTAATCTTTTTCTAATATTTCAGCCGTTAACACCCCTATTCTACTTGCACCCAAAATCATTATATTTTTAATATCAAAAAATTGCTGACCACAAATTTTTATAATTTGCTGCACACTTTCTGGAGTGGAAATGAAATAAACAATATCATTTGTTTGTAATATAGTGTTGGCTTGAATAACTATTGTTTTATCTCCCCTTAATAAAAATAAAGGTTTGAATGAGCGATTTGGGTTTAAATAAGTCGTTTCGGTAACAGATTTGTGATTTAGTGGTGAATCTGGGTGAATGGATATACCAAAAACAGATAATTTGCCATTTTCAAATGTTGATTCATTGATAAAAGCAGATTGAGTAATTAATCGATAAATTTCTTTTGAAGCCAGCTCAACGGGAGAAATGATATTATCAACCCCAAGAGATTCATAAAAAATGCGCATTTTCGTTCCTATTCCTTCATAATTGTTAATTCTGGCAATGGTTCTTTTTGCACCCAATTTTTTTCCTGTAATACAAACCAATAAATTCACTTCTTCTGAAGATGTTGCTGCTATTAATAAATCACAAGAGTTAATTTTATTTTCTTTAAGTACTTGGAGATCTTTGGCATCACCATGCACACAAAATACATCTAAGTGTGCCTGTACATAATTTATTCTATCTTCATCTTCATCTATTATATAGATGTTTTGAGATTCTTTAGACATCATTTTGGCAAGATGAAAGCCTACTTCTCCTGCTCCGGCAATAATAATTCGCATTTAATAAATGTATTATAAGTGAACAAATGTAAAGATTTTTATATAGTTAAAACAAAACCTACTATTTTTATATTCAAAAGCATATTTAAAAAATATTCACACTTAATAAAAATAACAATTTGTTAATTTTATTAAAAATAAAATCAAACCTTTGCAAAAAACAAATTAAGTTAACTATGAAAAACTTTAGAGGAACTGGAGTAGCAATTGTAACTCCTTTTAAATCAGATCAAAATATTGATTACGATGCGTTGGAAAGATTAGTAGAACATTTAATTCAAAATGGAATAGATTATTTAGTTATTCAAGGCACTACTGGAGAATCAGTAACCCTGACCCAAAAAGAAAAAAAAGAAACTCTTGCTTTTGTAATTAAAATAAATAATAACAGACTTCCAATTGTTTTAGGATTAGGTGGAAACTGCACTCAATCTATTATTGACACTATTGAAACTATTGATTTAACTGGGGTTGATGCCATTCTATCAGTAAGCCCTTATTACAACAAACCTACTCAAGAAGGCATTTACCAACACTATAAAGCCATTGCAGCAGCTACAACAAAACCTATTATTTTGTATAATGTTCCTGGAAGAACAAGTTCGAACATTTTGCCTACCACGACACTACGTTTGGCCAATGATTGTAAAAACATAATTGGTATTAAAGAAGCTTCTGGAAATTTAGAGCAAGGCATGGAAATTATAAAAAATAAACCTACTGATTTCTTGGTTATTTCTGGCGATGATGCACTTACGCTACCTTTTATTGCAAGTGGTGGAGACGGTGTTATTTCTGTGTTGGCAAATGCTTTTCCAAAAGGATTTTCAACAATGGTTAATGCAGCTCTTAGCGGAAATATAAAAGAAGCCCAAAATTTACATTACAAGTATTTTGATATTATTCATTATTTATTTTGTGAAGGAAATCCAGCAGGAATAAAAGCAACATTAAAAGTGTTAGGAATTACTGGAGATACGGTTCGTCTTCCTTTGGTAAATGTAAGTGATACTATTTTTAATAAAATCAAAGAGTTAACGTCTGAAATTACTACTAAATAAAATCTTACTCCTGTTATAATCCATCTAAAAGAGCTGTAAGATTAGGGTCGCTTATTGGAGTAAGCACTACATCAATTATGGCACTTGAATTAACTGTTAATGCCGAATAATAGTGAAATAATTGCCCCCCACTTGTAACGCCTATCATAATAATTTTCACATTAGAACCGTTAGGGATTAATCCAGAAACGGTGTTGTAAACTTGCATTACTGATTTTGTTGCTGGAAAATAAATAAATATTCCTAAATTGGTCAGTTCATCAGTTTGAGATGTAAAACCTATACTATTTCCTGTTCCATTATTTGCAATTTTCCCACAATTTAACCAACCTAAACGAGCAATATTAGCTTCATAACCATAAGGAATAACATCAAAAACAGGATTAACACTTGTTGTAACGCCCAAACTAGCAGGGTTGTCCGTCCAATCGAAAAAAGCTCCAGTATCAAAACCATAAAACGCTCTCATACCTGTTTTCGGTGCTGAATTTGGCATACGAACTTGATAAAAACAACCTGGTACTAACACTAAATCTTGATTATTTTTAGTTGCTCTAACTCTTATTTCTCCATCTGTTTCTAGAATATTTCCTCCAGCAACAGTTGGCATTTGCCAATAAATCATATCTTTTGGTGTATATAATTCTACTAATTTTATAGAAAATGGATAGGAAACAGTATCATTGTTTGGAAACATCAAACAGTTTTTACCAGCCAATAATCTTGTTCCTTGGTTGCCTACAATAGTATCTCCTGAAGGTCCGTTAATTACAAACTCTTGCTCTTGTTGCTTCTTTGTGTCTAAATAACTATTCACGGGTTCATATTCATTTTTGGATTTTTCTATTCTGTCTTTTTTACATGACATTACTGCAAATGCTACTAAAAGTGAGAATATTAATGCGTTTTTCATAATTTTTATCGTTTTATTGAAAATTAAAATTAATTAGAGTCTGTCTGTAAAGTCCAACTTCTTCGTTATTCTCGTTTTAAAAACCAGTCATTTACAAAAGTAAACTCCTGATTTTCAAAACTTCGAAAGCCTCGAATTTGAACTTTACAGTTC
>JAHYJH010000115.1 GCA_019429185.1 Vicingaceae bacterium | reverse complement strand
TCGGTGGATAGTTTGGAAAAACAAATAGCTGATTTTATCTGTTACTACAACAATATCTTAAGCAAGCCTATTAATTGGGCTTTTAACACTGTTAAATACCGACAGAAACTTGCAAGTTAATGCACTACAAAGTAAGGTTAGAGATTAATGATCAAAACTGGTACAATGGAGTAAAAGAAAAAACAGTTTTTGTATCTAATACGCTACCACCTCCAACTTCTACGCTAAGCATTGATGATATATATCTTCTTAATTCTCCATGTTTTGATGGTGGATATATTAATGTTGGAGCAAGCATATCAGGAGGAGTTCCATTCCCAAATACCCCTCCAGATCCTCCAAGTTTACTATTTGATATATATCCTGGAAGCCATTTTCCTCATAACGATAGTCGCTTAGTCATACCACCAGGAACAACATTTCCTCATACTGTTATAATTCATATTCGTGTAAGAGAATATGTAATGAATGGGACAACTTGGAATCATGTTGATGGATATGATACTGTTACTTTTTATGACGGAAGAATTAATATGGATGCTGGAAATGATTTAACACTTTGTGTTGGAACTAACTTTGTTCTAGGAGGTGCTCCAACAGCTTCTGGTGGAACACCTCCTTATATTTATAACTGGTCTGAATTAACAACTAACAATGTTTCAGACCTTAGTAATCTTAATGTAGCTAATCCTATTGTTACAGCCAATGGTGGTAGTTATACTTATGGAGTTACTGTATCTGATGACTATGGTTGTGTTTCAGCAACAGATCAAGTTGTTGTTACAACGCAAGATTTGGTAGCAAACGCTGGTCCAACAAAAAATATATGTATTGGTTCTACCAACCAAACAATTGGGTTACCCCCTGTAGGTGGTTTACCACCTTATTCTTACGCATGGTCTCCTGCAATGGATTTATCTTGTACAAACTGTGAAAATCCAACTGTTAGTCCTTCATACCCTGGTTTAATAACTTATATGGTAAATGTAACAGATGCTACAGGTTGCACTTCAAATGCTCAAGTTTTTGTGAATAGAGATATAGCAAATCCAATTGCTTCTATAACCCCTCCAAATCCTGCCTGCGAAGATGTTCCTGTTTCCCTAACTGGAAGTGGTTCAAACGCAACAGGTCCATTTACTTATTTGTGGTCCAATGGTAGTACAAGCCCTTCGGTTACTATTACCCCTTCTTCTCCTGCCCCTATTATACTTACTGTAACAGATCAATATACGGGTTGTTTTGATATTGAAAGTATTCCAGTTAGTCCTAAATATGATTTAGTTTCTACGGGTACCGCACATATTGCTGTTTGTGCAGGTATTCCTTTTACTATTGGTAATTCAGTGAATTTTTCAGGTGGTGTTTCTCCTTACAACTATTTATGGACTGAAGCAAATGGTTTATCAAGCTCGATACAAAACCCTACTGCTCGATATCCCACAGTTGCACCTTTAGAAACAGTTCATTATGCATTAGAGGTAACAGATGCCTATGGGTGTAAATTTTCTCCACTTTATTGGAATGAACGTTATTTTGTTTATTCTGACATACCAGATGTTGATTTTACTATTGATGGGGGTGCTTGTAAAAATGTTACATGTTTAGATAATTTAACCGACAACAAATTTACTGGTGCTGGGTCTTATGTTCAAAGTTTAGGATTTCAGGATATCACTCAGTATTCATGGAATTTTGGAAGTGGTGCATCACCATCAACTTTCTCAAATGTTGGACCTGTTTACAATACATGGAACCCTGCAAATCCGCAACCAAGCCCTGACCCTCCTTGTATTAATTATAGTTCTACTGGAACTAGAACTGTTTCATTAACTGCTACTAATGTTTGTGGTAGTAGTACTGTGCAGAAAGTCATTAATGTAACAAACCCTATTAATGTTGTTGGTACAGAATTATTTTGTGGCAATTTTCCCTCTAATTTCAATAATTTAGGAAGTCCACTTAGAGGTATTGTGGCACTTTCTGGTGATTTAAATTGTAACACGGTTGTTAATAATAATGCAGTATTAGAAGTGTTAGCTGCCGAAAACATAAATATTAAGCCAGGTTTCACAGCAAAAAAAGGAAGTAATTTTGGAGCAAGGTTAGATCCTTTTCAATGTTATAATGTAACTTCTCCAAGGATGATGATGTTACCAGAAGAAATTGATACTTCTGTATCTTCTTCTTTAAATGAAAGCTACGAAATATTAATTCAACCTAATCCTAATAACGGTTTGTTTGTCTTATATTTACCTGACAACAAAGTAACATCTGTTACTATTATTAATTCCATTGGAAATGTTATTTACACCAATGCAACAGTATATAAACAACTTAATATTGATTTATCCTCTTTCCCAAAAGGGATTTATATGATAAAAACGCTCTCTGGAAAAAATACTGCGTATAAGAAAGTTATTAAGAATTAAGGCTAAATTCTAATAATTAAATTGCTCGGACAAAAAATTAAATTCTAACTTTTTTTACAAATTCAGATTTTAGACTAACTTTACCCCTATGTTTAAAAAAACGGGAAGTCTTTTACTTTTTATCTGTTTATCGCTTGTTGTTTTAGCTCAACAAAGCAACATAAAGTTCGATAGAATCAACTATAAAGACGGGCTGTCTCAAAGTGATGTAACATCAATCATTCAAGATTATAGAGGGCTAATTTGGATGGGAACACAAGATGGTTTAAATCTTTTTAATGGATTTGAATTTACCATTTTTTCTCATGATTTGTCCGATTCTACTTCTATCTCAAATAACTTTGCACATGTACTTTTTGAAGATTCGGACAGTAATTTATGGGTGGGAACTGAAAACGGATTAAATTTATTTAACAGATCAAAACAAAATTTCAGACATTTTTTAAAAGAAACAACTCCAAAAAACACAAAGAAAGTGAATGTTTGGAGTATTACTGAAGATGAAAATAAGAATGTTTGGGTTGGAACAGATAGTAAACTATTTAAACTAACAAAAAATGCTGATAATCAATCAACATACAATGTTTCAACTATTAATTTACCATTAAGCACAAAAATTAATGACTTATTAATTAGAAAACTTCTTTTTATCAATGCAGATGAACTATTAATCGCAACAGAAAACAATGGGTTATTTCTATATCATCCAACCACAAAAGTGTTAGAACAATACACAACTGAAAATTCAAAACTAAAGAGTAATATTATTTGGGACATACATAAAGACGCACAAGGATTTATTGGTGTAGCTACAAACAACGGTATAAACATATTAAACACGCAAACAAAAACAATAATTGCTGTAAAAGATTTAGATGCTATCATTGGAAATAAAATCATTAAAGCACTCTATGAAGATAAATCAGGTATTATTTGGGTTGGTACAGAAAATGATGGATTGTATAAATTAAAATCACTTTCAAATGCAGATCATTATTTATACAGTGCTACCATATCAACAAGCCTGAGTAGCAATAAAATCAATACAATTTTAGAAGATCGTTCTGGAATTATTTGGATAGGCACACAAGCTGGAATCAATAAATTTGACAAACAAAAACAATTTTTTAAACACTATCAACATTGGCCAGATTTACCAAATACGATTAACAGTAATATGGTCTGGTCAATTTTTCAGGACAAAAGTGAAAATTTATACGTAGGCACAAATCAAGGTATTACTATTTTTGAGAATAGTAACAATACTGTTTTTCACCTTAAACCTGATTTCACAAAAGAAAATAACTTGAAAAACGAAGGTGTTTATAGTATTTATCAAGATGCTAAAGGAAGAATCTATGTGGGTACTGATGGAGGTGTTTTTGAATTAAAAAACAAAGTTTTTCATCCATTATCCTGTTATGAAAAAAACACATCCAGAACCTACACCATCTTTGAAGATAAGAAAAACAGGTTATGGGCAGGAACAAAAGATGGTATTCTGATTTTTTCTGAAGACAGAAAAAATTGTGAATCAATTACAACTAAGAAAAATATAGGAACAAACCTTCCTTCTAATGTTATTAGAGTTATCCATGAATCCAAAAATGGAACTATTTGGCTTGGAACAGACGGAGGTGGTTTATGTAAAGTATCTGAAAATGAAAATGGTTTTTCTTTAAAAATCTATCAACGAGACGAGAGATTGCTTAATAGTTTAAACAACAACTCTGTTTTAACCATTTATGAAGATAAAGCTGGCTTTTTTTGGATAGGTACATTTGGTGGTGGTTTAAACAAATTTAATCCAAAAACAGAAACTTTTGAGTTTTTTACCGAAAAAGAAGGTTTGTCAAATAATGTGATTTATGGAATTTTGTCTGATAACAAAGATAACTTGTGGATGAGCACCAACAAAGGTGTTTCTTGTTTCGACACCAAAAAGAACTTTATTAGAAATTTTGAAGACAGCGATGGGCTGCAAAGCAATGAGTTTAATACGGGAGCATTTTTTAAAAACAACTATGGAGAGCTGTTTTTTGGCGGAATAAATGGATTTAATTCCTTTTTTCCTGAAGATGTAAAACGAAACACTTCCTTGCCAATTCCTTATATAACAAACTTCTATCTATTCAATAAACCTGTTCAAATTGGGTCAAATTCTATACTTACTAAACACATTTCAGAATTAGACGAACTTATTTTAAAACACAAACAAAATGTTATCTCATTTGAATTTGCATCCTTGCATTATTCATTTCCACTAAAAAACAAACACGCTTATATGCTCGAAAATTTTGATGAAGATTGGGTGTATGTAAACAACAATAGAAGAGCAAATTATACCAACCTCAATCCTGGTAAATATTTATTTAAAGTAAAAGTGGCAAACAGTGATGGGGTTTGGAGTAAAGAAGTTGCTCAACTTAGAGTTATCGTTGAGCCTCCCTTATGGGCAACTTGGTGGTTTAGAACCATTACAATTTTATTGATTTTGCTTTTAGTATATGCTTACATAATTTCAAGAGTTAATCGTGTGAAAACACAAAAACTATTGTTAGAACTTCAAGTAAGAGAAAGGACACACGAAGTGATAAAACAAAAAGAAGAAATAGAAATACAAAAAGAATTGTTGGAACTCGAAAAAGAAAAAGCCGATCAGCTATTATATAATATTTTACCAGAAGAAATTGCTATAGAACTTAAAAATAAAGGAAAAGCAACAGCCCGTCAATATCGGCTTGCATCAATTATGTTTACCGATTTTAAGAGTTTTACTAAAATAGCCGAGAAAATTACACCTCAAGAACTTGTTGCAGAATTAGATTATTATTTTGTGAATTTTGATGCTATTATTGAAAAATATCATATTGAGAAAATTAAAACCATTGGTGATGCATATATGTGTGCAGGAGGTATTCCGCTAAGAAACAAAAGTAACCCAATCGACATCGTGTTGGCAGGATTAGAAATACAACGCTTTGTTGAAACTAAAAACCCCGAACGAGAAGCAGTAGGCAAACAACCTTGGGGTTTGCGTATCGGAATCCACACAGGAGAAATTACGGCAGGAGTTATTGGCAGTAAGCGATTCGCTTATGATATTTGGGGCGACAGTGTCAACATCGGTAGTAGAATGGAAGAAGCTGGAGAGGTTGGTAAAGTTAATATTTCGGGAGCTACTTATGAATACATTAAAGAATTTTTTGTTTGTGAATATAGAGGTAAAATAAAAGCAAAAAACAAAGGACTGATTGATATGTATTTCGTTACAAAAATACGTGAAGAACTATCAATCAACGGAGAAGGAATTGTTCCAAACGAATTATTTAAAAAATATGTTGACTTACACATATATAGTGGCATTAACTATAGGAAAGCTGAAAAATATATTTTAAAACGCTTAGAAAAAGAATTACCAAATAACTTACATTATCATGATATAAACCACACCAGAGATGTTTGTGCTGCAGTTGAACGACTTGCTTTAATGGAAGGAATTGAAGGTGATGATATCTTTTTACTTAAAACAGCAGCATTATATCACGATTCTGGATTCATCAAACAATATGCTAAAAATGAAGATATTGGAGCTGCATTAGCCCAAGAAGTACTACCTCAATTTGGCTATTCTCAAAAGCAGATTGACAAAATAGGACAACTTATTTCGGTTACTAAAATCCCACATTATCCTACAAATCATTTAGAAGAGATAATTTGCGATGCTGATTTAGACTACCTTGGAGGCGACAGTTTTCATACTATTGCCGATAAACTAAAATTAGAATTAATGGAAAGAAACATAGTAAATTCAGATAAAGAATGGGATGAATTACAAATAAAATTTTTAGAATCGCATCATTATTTTACAAAAACAGCCATTCAACTTCGTCAAAAAAATAAAGAACAACGAATTAAAGAAATAAAAAAAAGATTGACTAACTATTAGACTAACTATCCATAGAATCCCATCTGAATACATTATTATTGCTTAGTAGTCAAATAAATTGATAATAAAATTTTACATTTGTTAAGTATTTCAAATTAGATATGTTAGATAAACTTAAACTTGAAAAAATTCTTTTTTTAGATATTGAAACTGTATCTCAACAGCCAAAATTTGAGTTGCTTGATGAAAAATTGAAAACACACTGGGAAAAGAAAGCCACATCTTTAGCTACAAATAATGAAACTCCAGAAGAAATATACAACCGAGCAGGTATTTATGCCGAATTTGGTAAAATTGTTTGTATTTCAGTTGGCGTAATTACCCACGAAAATTCAGAAACAAAATTGCGATTAAAGTCGTTTTATAATGATGATGAAAAAGTGCTTTTAGAGGCTTTTTTTAAGATGCTCAACAAACATTTCAACAAGCCCGATCATTTGCTTTGTGCTCACAATGGAAAAGAATTTGATTTTCCTTACATTGCTCGAAGAGGCTTAATAAATGGATTGAAATTGCCGTCTATTTTAGATTTAGCAGGAAAAAAACCTTGGGAAACACCTCATTTAGATACGCTTCAGTTATGGAAATTTGGCGATTATAAACACTATACCTCATTAGGGTTGCTTACCGCTATTTTTGATATTCCAACACCCAAAGATGACATAGATGGAAGTATGGTAAACCAAGTTTATTGGGAAGATAAAGACCTAAAACGTATTGCTGTTTATTGTCAAAAAGATGTAGTTGCCCTAACACAATTGTTTTTGCGGTATAGAAATGAAAACCTCATAAAAGATGAAAATATAATTATAACTGATAATTAAGATGAAGAAAATTATTCCAATCGCATTGCTTTTATTAATTTTTGGATGTACATCCAAAAAGAAAAGCCCACTTTTTAATGAAATCATTAAATCAGAAAAAGGACATTTTAGAGGCGTTGAGTTAGGTGCTACAATTGAAGAGGTTAGATTATTGGAAAACAATGATTTCTTATTGGACGATATGCCTCAATACTTGCATTATGATTACGAAATTAGTATGGGAAATAGTTATACCGTTACCTATGATTTTACTGAAGAAGTTTTATACGAAATAGAAGTAGCAGCCTACTTTGATGTAGTGGATGATGCTAAAAAATTGATGCAAGAATATGTGGATTATTTCAACGAAAAACTTGGAAATAATAAAAAGGAAGAAGATGGGTTCATAACTTGGAAAACAACATCAAATTTGAATAAACATAAGGTAGAAATTGCCATTAAAGAGGATAGTGAAAAATGTGGATATGGTTGTTTAACAATTATTATACGAGACATCGAGTTTTAATTTATATTTCACGTTGGAAATATAAATCAATCTACTAATATTCATAAATTTATCTTTAAAATAGTGTAAGTAGTCTAAAATCTTAAGAGATGTTATTCGAATACTTGCATAATTTGCATAAAAAAAAGTATCTTTATTGCCTTTAAGGAGTTGTATGTAATATACAATAATAAATTTTTACGTAACCATGGAAAACAGAACGCTTTTAGAGGTAAAAAATTTAGTAACAGCATTTAGATCAGATGGAGAAAAAACCATAGCAGTAAATAATGTTTCTTTTACGCTTAATAGAGGAGAAACTATTGGAATTGTTGGAGAATCTGGATCAGGAAAATCAGTTACATCACTTTCAGTAATGCGTTTAATACCAAATCCTCCAGGGGAAATAACAGGAGGAGAAATTTTATTTCATGGAGAAAATGGAGTAGTAGATTTAACAAAAATTTCTGAAAAAGAAATGCGAAGCTACAGAGGAAACGAAATAGCCATGATATTTCAAGAACCAATGACTTCCTTAAACCCAGTATATACTTGTGGGGATCAAGTTGCAGAAGCCATTATTTTACACCAAAAATTAAGTAAAAAAGAAGCAAGATTAAAAACTATAGAATTATTTACAAAAGTAGAATTACCTCGCCCAGATATAATGTTTGATACCTATCCACATCAAATTTCGGGAGGTCAAAAACAACGTGTAATGATAGCTATGGCAATGTCGTGCAATCCTTCCATTTTAATTGCCGATGAACCAACAACAGCATTAGATGTTACCGTTCAACGAACCATATTGGAGTTGATGATGCAGTTGCAACAAGAACACGATATGGGAATTATGTTCATTACACACGATTTGGGTGTGATAGCCGAATTAGCCGATAAAGTAGTGGTAATGTATAAAGGAAAAATTGTTGAACAAGGAAGTGTAACCGATATTTTTATGAATCCTCAACATCCTTATACAAAAGGATTATTAGCGTGTCGTCCACCATTAAACAGACGTTTGCATTGGTTGCCAACGGTTTCTGATTTCATGCTTATTGACGAAAATGGAGTAATACGTGAAACACATAAATCAGTAGCAGAAGTAACAGATAGTTTGGTTATTAGTGCCGAAGAAACGGCTAAAAAACATGATAAATTATATAAACAAGAGCCTATTTTACAAATCAGAAACTTGAAAACGTATTTTCCAATAAGTAAAGGTGTGTTTGGTAATGCCAAAGAATACGTGAAAGCAGTAGATGATGTATCTTTTGATGTTTATCCGGGTGAAACACTTGGGTTAGTTGGAGAATCAGGCTGCGGAAAAACAACCTTAGGAAGAACAATTCTGAAATTGGTTGAACCAACCGATGGACAAATTATTTTTGAGGGAAAGGACATTACAAACCTAAGTGTGAAGGAAATGCGAGAATATCGCAAAGAAATGCAAATTATTTTTCAAGATCCTTATTCATCGCTTAACCCTAGAATTACTATTGGAGAAGCCATAATGGAACCCATGCGTGTACATAAAGTTTTTCATTCAGATAAAGAAAGAAAAGCACGTGTTATGGAATTACTTAGAAGAGTAGATTTACCCGAACAATACTTTTATCGCTATCCACATGAATTTTCAGGTGGACAACGCCAACGAATATGCATCGCTCGTTCATTAGCTTTAAATCCAAAATTTATTATTTGTGATGAATCTGTTTCTGCTCTTGATGTTTCTGTTCAGGCTCAAGTATTAAACTTGTTGAATGAATTAAAAGAAGAATTTAAGTTTACCTACATTTTTATTTCTCACGATTTATCAGTAGTTAAATTTATGAGTGATAAAATGTTGGTAATGCAAGAGGGTCAAATAAAAGAAATGGGATTGGCTGACGATATTTATGCCAACCCAAAAACAGAATACACAAAAACATTGATTAATGCAATTCCAAAAGGAGAAATAGACGACATCAACAAATCATTACAAAAGAAAAAAGATAGAAGGTCATCTATTGTTGAATAACAAAAATGGCAAAAACAAAAGTAAAAACAGCCTTTTTCTGCCAAAGTTGTGGAACTCAATATCCAAAATGGACAGGGAAATGTAATGCTTGCAATGCATGGAACACCATTGTTGAAGAGGTAGTCAGTAAACCTCATCCCAACGAGGCGAAAAGTTCATTTTCTATCAAAAAAAACAACAAGCCACTCCCTGTTGATAGTATTGAGTTAGCTGAAATTCCAAGAATTAAACTTCCAGGAACAGAGTTGAATAGAGTGCTTGGTGGTGGACTTGTTCCCGGTTCATTAGTACTCTTTGGAGGAGATCCTGGTATAGGAAAATCAACCTTAATGCTGCAAATGTCATTGCGATTAAAAGGAAAGAAAATTTTGTATGTTTCTGGTGAAGAAAGTGGACAGCAACTTAAAATGCGAGCAGATAGAATAGGCAATAAAAACCCCGATTGTTATGTGCTTACAGAAACATCTACCCAACATATTTTTCATCATATCAATGAAATTTTGCCCGATATATTGGTAATAGATTCCATACAAACACTATATACATCAACCATAGATTCATCGCCAGGTAGTATTTCTCAAGTGCGAGAATGTACTTCTGAATTAATGCGTTATGCCAAAGAAACCAATACGCCTGTATTTTTAGTAGGTCATATTACTAAAGATGGAACAATTGCTGGTCCAAAAATATTAGAACACATGGTAGATGTGGTGTTGCAATTTGAAGGAGATAGAAATCATATTTATCGCTTATTACGGTCAGTTAAAAATAGGTTTGGTTCAACCAATGAGTTGGGAATTTATGAAATGCAAGGTGCAGGATTGCGAGAAGTAGAAAATCCATCAGAAATTTTATTGAGTAACAAAGATGAACAGTTTAGTGGAGCAGCAGTAGCAGCAACTATGGAAGGAAACAGACCTTTGTTGGTTGAAATTCAGGCATTGGTAAGTACCGCAGCCTATGGAACACCCCAACGTTCTTCAACAGGCTTTGATAATAAGCGATTGAATATGTTGTTGGCAGTGTTGGAAAAAAGATGTGGATTTAAATTAGGAGCTAAAGATGTGTTTATTAATGTTGCTGGAGGATTAAAAATTGATGATCCAGCAGTTGATTTAGCAGTAGTTAGTGCAGTTTTATCTTCGGGTGAAAATATAGCCATTCCTTCATTGTTTTGCTTTGCTGCTGAGGTTGGTCTTTCTGGTGAAATTCGCCCAGTAAGTAGAGTAGATCAACGTATTATGGAAGCCGATAAATTAGGATTTGAAAAAATATTTGTTTCCAAATACAATCGAAAAGGATTGGATGTGAGTCAGTATAAGATTGAAGTTATTTTTGTAGATAAAATGGAAGCCATTTTTTCTAAGTTGTTCGGATAAAAAGTTTGGTTTATATGTTATTTAACCCAAGTTGCAGGTCATAAGTTAAAAAAATGTTAAATTCAGTCAAAAAAGACCTTTAAAAAACTGATTTAATCCTATTAATCTTAAATATCCCAATAAAATAAGGGTTTAAGTTTTAGA
>JAHYJH010000114.1 GCA_019429185.1 Vicingaceae bacterium | reverse complement strand
ACCACCCTAAAAATAAAAAAACAACCTTTTACAAAAAAATCCGTAGTACACAAACTGGAAATTAAAAATTACCAATATGCTTTAAATAAAGGAAGTTCGGGTTAATTAGCTGCAACTTGGGTTAAAAGCTGTTGTCGAAGATGGCTCTTTGGACATTGCTCTTTCATAAAACATAATAGCTTTATCCTTCTTTCCTGCATTGCTGTAATGCAACCCTATATTGTTGAGATTTCCTTTTCCTGGAAACATTTCTTCAATTTGTTCTAATGTTTCAGCAGCTTTAAAATCCATTCCAATTTTTTCGTATGCTTTGTGCAAGGTTTGTAATGCAGATAAAGATGGTTCACCACCGTTTCGCTCACATTCTAGATTAAAATCTCTTTCAGCTTTATATTTTATTCTTTCCTCCGTAGTCATTTCTTTATTGGCAAATGGGCTTAGAGGTTCTACCATTATTTTTTTATTACCAGCTGATGCCCTAATTAAAAGCATTTTATCTGCATTGATTTCAATTTCTAATTTTACGGATGTTGATTTTGGAAAACCACCTGATTCTGGATTGAATAACTTAATGTTGTACAGTAGTTTGTTTTTACTGCCCACACAAATAGGTAGTTCAATTACTTCTTGACCTTCTTTTTGCGGTGAAAGATTTTCAATTATTTTAATATCTGATGGAATAACTGTACCAGCTTCTACTATAGAATCTACTATTTCTCTATATCCATCTTTAGTAATTAGCATTATAGGTTCACTAGTAATAGGTTGGATTACATTTTTTCCAAAACCATTATAAATTAAAGAATGGATTGCTGCACCAGAAGAAACGTGAGCTTGTAAATCGTTTGGTATTAAAATATCAGATTTAGGAAAATAATTACTTACAGCTTTTTGAATAAATGGATTCTTTGAGCTACCACCGATAAATAGGACATAATCAATATCTGCACTAGAAAGATGAGCCTTTTTTAAGGCTGTTTTTATTGGCGTAAAAACACTTACAAATTCAACTTCTTTCTCAATTCTCTTGGTTGGTAGATTGCTGTTTTCTTTTGTGAATACGGAATTTATACCAGCAAATTCCTTATAACTCAATTTCGGTTCTTCAATTGATAGGATTCCTTTTCTCGTTTCAATTTCAATTTTTTTACCTAAAGAAATATAGTCTTTTGTTAAAGCCAATTCGGATAGAATCTTGGTTGCGGTTTGCAATGAGATATTATCGCTTAGTTTTATTTTTAGTCGCTCCGCTGCTGCAAGTAGTTTTGGAATGATTAATTCATTTAATTCTCTAGTTCTGAAATCTTCAGAACTAAGCTCCGTTCCTTCTAATAATTGAGGTAATAATACATCTACAGCAATTAACCTGTCTATGTCGTTTCCTCCAAGTTTTTCAAACCGTGAGATTGCAATATTTTTGGAATATATACCATTATTGTCTTTGCCTAATTCAAGAATTGAAATGTCACATGTTCCGGCTCCAAAGTCGAATACAAGTACATTTGGAAAATAGTCTTGTGGAATTTGAAGATGTTTTCCTTCTACCGAAGATTTGGATACATAACTTAAAAATGCAGCATTTGGCTCATCAATAAGCGACTGTTTGTTTATCATGAAACCATTGCTTTCCAAACTGTCGACCAAGTCTCTTCGCTGGTTAGCCTCAAAAGAAGCTGGAATGCTGACAGCATACTGAATATTTGATGGTAAAGAGTGAGTGTTTACATAACGCTCAATTTGAACTTTTAAATATTTAAAAAATATTTTTGAAGCGTCCGTTGGATTTAGAATTGTTAGTTTATCGTGATTTTTACCAAGTTCACTATTTGGATACTTACAACCAACATCCTCTCAAAGTTCCATTTTAAATGAATGCCAAAGATTTTTTCCTTGTCTTAATTTGAACTTTAATTGTGCTGCACCTTCGCCAACAATAAGGTTGTTATTGTACCAAGCAATGACAGAAGGAACTTTATAAGATGAAAAAATTGCACCATCTGATAGTTTTTGATTCAATTCAATAGGTTTTACAATCAGCGGTTCTTTATCCTTTCCTAAAACTGCGATACTCACAACAGTCGTAGATGTCCCAAAATCTATTCCGACAAAAGTTGTGTCTTGTATTGTAGTATATGTCTCAGATAGTTTTCCAGTAGTTAGAACTGGAAGCAAATTTTTAATTTTTAATTCAGTACTCATATTTGTCTTTTTCTATTGAGCGTTGGTAAAAAACAGCTCTTTTGGTTTTTTCAGCATTGGCTTTGTGTGTCGGCAAAAACCAAATGTGCTGTTTGTGCGGTTGGCTTTTCTTGTATGCCGCACAACATCTCGGTTTACGCAATTGCGTGTATTTCCGCCTTACACGAAGATGTGAAAATATTATAAGACATTGTTTTATAGTGTCTTATGTTTTTATTAGCGTTTTTCACCACTTGCGTGTATTTTTTTTGTTAAAATTTAACCAAACAAATGTATTGTTTATTTATCCAAAATCCAATTTATCTAATGGGCATTTTATCGCTTCACTGTTATTTATTGTTGTAGGAGTGTAAATTTCTTTTCCGATAGTGAGAGCGTGTGCTGTGTCCTAATAAAACTTCGATGTAATAAAACTGCATTAAAACATAATGTTCTCCCTATAATTTTTAACCTGACCCGTTTTTATCAAAAATCCTTTTTCTTTGATTTATAAACGATTCTTAATATAGGAAAAACAACCCAAAGAGATAGCACTATTAGCGAAGAAATTATTCCTAAAGAAGTACCAAAAAATTGTTGAAAAACAGCTCCTGTATATCCTAATAGAGCAGAGATATCTAATTTTAGTAGTATCAAAATTCGAGACAAATCGATAGGATTAAGCATACTGGTTATTAATGAAAATTTATCGAGCGGATAATCATCAAAAACCATTAAGCTAATCAGGAATGCTCCATCGTAAATTACAGCTAATAACAGCCACATCAGTATAGCTATTCCAAAACCTTTAATTCTATTTTCATTTGATAAGGCAATATTGAATGCTAAAGCAACAAAAATAAAAGATAAAAAAACACCCACTAATATTAATAAGGAAAAATTCCAAATAACAGAAGATTCAAAAGCACCATAAACAATAAATGGAATACCTAAACCAAATGCTAAACTTAAACTTAATGAAATTGCTAATCCAAAATATTGACCAACAAAAATGGTTGATCTTTTTAAGGGTTGAGCAAGTAACAATTCGGTAAATTCTCTTGAATTATAATAAAACATTACTCCAAAAATAGTTCCTATTAAAGGGGTTAACACAATAATTACATTCATTAAAGTTATTACCGCTTTTGACACACTGTTATTTAAAAATAACAAAACAAAACCCAATAATAAATAAAATGCAAAATAGATGTAACTCCATCTGCTTCTCATTAAATCATAAAAACTATACTTAATTATTTTAAACATTTTCTTCCGTTAATAAGTGTGCGATTGCATGTTCAATATTAGTTTGGTTAGTTTGAGTTTTCAATGCCTGAACCGTTCCTTTAAAATAAATTTTTCCATCTAAAAGAAAAACAATTTCATCTGAAATTTCTTCAACTAAACTCATTATGTGTGTAGTTATTAATATTGTTTTTCCCTTATCTTTTTCCGTTTGAAATATTTTTTTCAGATGAATTAATGCCACAGGATCTAATCCTGATGTTGGTTCATCCAAAATAATTAATTCACTGTCAAACATAAAAGTTAAAATTAAATTTACTTTTTGTTTTGTTCCTCCTGATAGGTTTACTAGTTTTTTATCTAAGAAAGAACGCATTCCAAAAAGATCGATTAATTCGTTTTCGGTAGTAGCACAATTCCGAAGGTTTTTTATCATTTCAATTAACTCTATCACAGTAAGGTTTCCTGGAAAATTAGCAATCTGTGGTAAATACGTAATTTTATTTCTATAATCCCATTTTTTTAGCACACTTTTTCCATTCAACAAAATATCTCCGCTATCAGGAATAACCATTCCTAAAATAGATTTAATTAAGGTGGTTTTTCCAGAACCATTTGGACCTAAAATTGCAAAAATACCTCCTTTAGTAATCGCTAAGTCCAAATCTTTCAAAACTTCAACTTTTCCAAATTTTTTATTAAGTTTCTTGATGTTAATCATTTTATTTGTTTCATTAAAGGAGTGTTGTCTAACAAATCATCTGGAGTAAAAACAGGTGATACTTTTTCTGAAAAATTAATTATATCTACAAACAAACTTCGTAATAAGACTATTGTTTCAGGTGTTTTATTTACGATGTATGAAAATAATTTTACTGGTCGATAAGCTACATCTCCAATTCCATCTTTATCTAAATCATATCCTGAATAATCATCCCAAAAATTAGAATTGAACTCGTTTTCGTTCATTCTTCCACTATAAGATAAATTAAAGGCATTGGAAATAAAATTGTTTTTTGAAAATTTATTAAGATAACAAGCTCCAGCAATTTTAACCGCCCAACCGTTGCCCTTAAAAGTATTATTTTTATAATTTATCCGAGTACATCCTTCTGCGTTTATCCCAATAGTATTCTCTATAAATAAATTATCTATAATTTCGGCATCATAAATTTCTTTAAGAAGCAATCCATAAGATGCTGTCCCCCAATTTTTGTCGAATTTATTTCCATATATTTTTACATATTTTGAAAACATTACAGCAACACCTGCTCCATTATTTGTGAAGGTATTATCATAATATTCGTTCTCATTCGAAAACATGAAATGCAGTCCATATCTTAAATTTTTTTCGCTATGATTGTTATATACTTTGCTTTTTGAAACAAATTCAAAATATATTCCATCACGCATTCCTTTAATGTTGTTGCCGTGCACAACAACATTATTGCAGTGCCACAAATGTATTCCATTTCCGGTGTTGTGTTCATGTGTTCCGCTACTAGAAATTGTATTGTTAAAAATTTCTCCATGATTGGATTTTTCTACTAAAATCGCAAAAAATATGTTCGTAAATGTATTGTTTGAAATTATAAAATACTTACTTCTTGAAATATGGATAGCAGCTAAATCTTGCGAATAACTTGTCTGCACATTTTGTAAGTTTAATCCAGATATAGTTACCGAATCTGCTTTTACTTGAAATATGTACGTAAGCCCTCCTCCATCAATAATTGGATCGTTTTCTCCTGTAATTGTTAGTGATTTTGTGATAACAATGTTGGATTCATTGTATAATCCCTTTTTCAGTAAAATATTATCACCTGATTTTGCAAGTTCAATAGCAATTTTTAGGGATTTAACATCACACGAAGAGCATACATCTATTTGTTTTGCAAATAGTGAAAATGAAAAAAATAAATTGATAATGAAAATGAAAATCCTCATAATTTCTATTGACATCAGCAACTATTATTTTTTAATGTATTTTTCTTTTAATTGGCTCCAATCCATAATATCTCCTCCATTTGAATCAATAATTTTAGTTGCTTCTTCCGGATTTGTGAAAGCTGTTAAATAGGCTCCCATAGGACTTGGTATAGCTTCAGATTTTATAAATATAACTTGTTTTGCATCCGAAAGTTCTTTAGGATTATCATACGTATTCACCATAAAAAAGGCAATATCACTTTCTTCTCTACTTTTCAAATCCTGCATCATACATTCAATAGCATCGTATTTGAATATTTTTCCTTTTTTTGTTACGATTTCAGCTCCATGTTGCTTATCAACAATATTCATTTTGCAAAAATAACAAGCATCAACCCCATAATTAATGGGCTTAGGTTCTACACTGCAAGAAGCAAAGACAAGAACAATTGTTATTAAAAATACAAAACGATTAATTATCATAATTAATATTTATTAGAGAAATCTCACAAAATTTTGATGTAAAATTAGTGATTTTTTTATCTATCTTTTTTGCCTAAAAAAAAGGCATACAAAGTTGCAAACATTCCAGCAAACATTACATAAGCACCTGCTAATGGAAGTGCTGTAGCTGTGAAATTAAGGATTACTTTTGTTCCCAACATTGGGGGGGTATAAGCTAATGGTTTTCCAAATTCATCTACAAATTTTATGGCTGCCTTTGGATCTAAGCTATGACCATAATCGTATTCCCAAAGATAAAAATCATACATACCAGCAATACCTAGCAAGGACATAAGAACAAACCAAACAAGATAAAATTTGTAATTACCTAATGCTCCAAATGCAATTCCTAATAGAGCCATAAAACCAATCACGATGGGGAAAATATCAAATTCTGGCATGTGTTCGGGTATTTGTTTCATACCTACATAATGGTTCATTAAATTTATGTTTTGAATATCATTAGGGTTTTTATCTGTTATTTTATTAATCCAAACATGCATTCCTATAGGCTCAGGATATTGAGGTGCACCTAGTGTAATACTCCACAATGGTAAAAAAAATAAACTGATTAGCGATGCTGAACCAATTATCATTAATATTCTAGATAGTTTCATTTTCTTTTATAATTGTAATGATTAAATATTTTTTTTTACTTGAATAAAAAAAGGCTGTATAAGATGATTTTCATACAGCCTTTTCAATCAATAAACCTAACTATAGGCTGTCTGTAAAGTCCAACTTCTTCGTTATTCTTGTTTTAAAAATCAGTCATTTACGAAAGTAAACTCCTGATTTTCAAAACTTCGAAAGCCTCGAATTTGAACTTTACAGTTCAGCCTCTCGACTAAATGAACAGACACTAACTATATTAATTTACTCTTTATTCGTCATCTAAAGACCAAGATAATGGAGTGTTTGAATTTGCAGCAGAAACCCTCACATATCCTTGCATTTCTTGATGTAATGCAGAACAGAAATCGGTACAATACATTGGCCAAACTCCTACTTTTTTTGGTTCCCAAATAAATGTTTCTGTTTGTCCTGGCATAATTAATAACTCCGAAGTATTTGCTCCAATCATACTAATTCCATGAGGAACATCATAATCTTGCTCTAGGTTGGTTACGTGGAAGTAAACCTTATCTCCAACTTTTATACCTTCAATATTATCTGGAGCAAAATGACTTCTAATCATAGTCATATAAATATGCACATCCTTTCCATTTCTAACCACTTTTGCCTCTTTTTCGGATTTAACAACATAGGGATGATTATTATCTTCTAATTTATATATCTTTTTGGATTTTGATTTGATTAAATCAGCTGGTATTCCTGCAGCATAATGAGGTTCTCCAACAGTTGGAAAATCTAAAATCATTTCCATTTTTTCGCCTGTTATATCATACAATTGTGCAGATTGAGTAACCTCTGGACCTGTAGGAAGATATCTATCTTTAGTGATTTTGTTCATAGCTATCATATATTTTCCAAATGGTGCTTGAGAATTTCCTCCTGGAATCATTAAGTGACCAACAGAATAATAAGTTGGTTTTCTATCAATAACTTCCCATGTTCCCAATTTCCATTTCACCACTTCTGAAGAAATAAAGAAAGTTGTGTAAGCATTTCCTTTTCCATCAAATTCTGTATGCAATGGACCTAATCCAGGTTGAACAACTGTTCCACCCAAAACATCTTCAAAGTTAATAATAGGAATACCATAAGCTTCGCCTGAGAATTTTTCAGCTTCAATTGCAGCTATCATTTTAGAAAATGAATGAACTGTTACATTTGCAGAAAGCTTACCACTTCCAACAATGTATTCGCCTGTTGGATCAACATCACAACCATGAGGAGATTTAGGAGTAGGTAAGAAATATACCAATCCTGGGCATTTTGCTGGATCTAATATTCTTACTTCTTTTACCCATTTAGTTGTAGCTGAATGTGTGCTTTCATCATAAACATTGTGAGCATAATTGGTTGGCATGGTTTCAAAATTACCTGCTTTAATATATTCTTCTGCTTTTTTCCAGTTAACGGCAGCAATATAATCTTTATCATTTTGAGAAGCATTTACTTCTAATAAAGTGTGTGCTTCTTCTGAATTATAGGTAGTATAGAAAAACCATCCATGAGATTTACCTCTTCCTGGATGAGCTTTATCATAATTAAAGCCTGGCATCATGATTTGAAACTCTATGTTCATGTTTCCGTGTTCAGGATCAACTTTAATAAATGAAAGTGCTCCTTTAAAGTTTCCTTTATATTCTTTAATTGGCATATCTCTTTGTGGCACTGGAACTCCAAAACGAGTACCAGCAACAACATACTCGGTGTTATCTGTAACATAAGATGAACTATGGTTACCCGCACTATTAGGTATTTCAATTATTTCTTCTGTTTCAAAAGTTTCTAAACTAATACGAGCAATACGAGGTGTATTGTTTTCATTAATAAAAATCCATCTACCATCTAATTTTCCATCTGTTTGAGAAATATCGGGATGATGAGCATCTCCCCAAGGCACAAAACCAAACGATGTATTCAACATAGGTTTTGTTTCTTCATTATAGCCATACGCTTTTTCAGCATCTTGAGAAAACACAGGTATTACTCTGAATAATCTACCTGATGGCAAACCATAAACAGCTAATTGACCACTAAACCCACCCGATAAAAATGCATAAAACTCATCATGCTCACCTGGTGCAACAAAAGACCTTGACGCTAAATCTGATCCTAAAGCACCGTCTGATTTTTTAGTATCTTGAGTACCACAACTTGCAAATAAAATTGCACTTATTGCTGCAACACTCCATAATTTGTTCATTTTCATTGTTATAAATTTTAGTAAATTAATTATTAAATAGTTCTGAAATATTCTAATATTTTTCTTGTTTCATCTTCTGTTAAACTTTGATTTGCCATTGGAGCACTATATTCCATTAACAACTCTTTTGCAATAGGATCATTCGCCACCATCTCTTCTGGGTTCATTATCATATTCATAATCCATTCTGGTGTTCTTCTTGTGATTACTCCAGTAAGATCAGGCCCTATGTATCTCTTACCTATTTTATGACATGCTGTACATTTTGCCGCAAATACGGCTTCTCCTTCGTTAGCCATAGCATCATCAATTGCAGCTAATTCCACATTAGAAATTGGACCAATTCCTTTATTAGTCATAGGATCTGTTGGTGCAGCTTCTTTTACTATTACTTCTTCTGCTGTTGTTTTACTTTCAGTTGACGCAGAAGTTGTTGCATCTCCTCCACAGGAAAAGAATACCATTCCTAAAAAAGGTATTGCAAAAAATTTAATCATTCTCATTTCTTTTTTTAATTATTAATGGTTATTAATTATACTATCTTTTTCTTTGGCAAAAATATTAAGTTAGGTTGCTTCATTATATGATATATATCTATTTACATTCTTCTTTTAGGAAGAATTTTTAATGACAATAATCAGTAAACGGCAAACAAAACTATTGCTTAGTGCTTAACAATAAACAATTACATATTTCCACTAAAACTCCAAAACTATGATTAAAAACATACTTAATCGATTAAAAAAAGTTTTATTAAATAGATAATCAAATTTTTTTTCTCTTTGCCACTGATTACGCAGATTCACACAGATTTTTTTTCACAGATTTTTCAAAGAAAAATCAAATCTGCGTATGTAATCTGTGAAAATTTATCAACAGTTTATCTATTTTTTCAAGATGTGTTGATGCTACTTCGTGGTGTGTAATCAGTGGCATTTTTTGTTTTTTATTGTCTTTAGACAAGTAATTTAGCGGCTGAGTAGTAACAAAAAGTTTTATTAAATAAATAATCAAATTTTATTTTCTACCTAAATTCAATTAGAATGTTAGACACTTGCGTTCCCTTTAAAATAATAGCTACTTTTGCTTCTTAAAGTACGAACATAAGTTTGTAAAAGCCAAGTGAATTTTTAATCTTATTAATCCTCTCTATTTGAGTCTTTTTAAATTTCTATCACGAATAACAGAGAACACATTTTAGAAATAAATCTAAGCAATAGAATCCTTAAATTATATATTTTTAAATCAATGAAAAAACTATTTATATTGCCTTTAATACTAGTTTTAACCAATGTTCATGCTCAATCATTAGTTAAACTTGGGGTAACCTATACCATAGGAAAAGAACAAAGTTATTTAGGGAAAAAGAAAGATTTATTAAAAGAAACAAATGTAAATAGTTCTTTTGGAGGAGGTTTTACTGTTGATGTTGGATATGTATATCTTAATAACAACAATTTTGGACCGGAAGCCACTTTTAGTTTTTTTGTTAGTAAACCAAAAACAATAGAGCATATTGTTGATAATCAAAATGAAACTGAAACCATTATAAAAAGTAAGCTATTGTTTTTTTCTCCTTCTTTATATATTATTGGAAATTCAACTACTAACCTATCTCCCTACTTAAGTTCAGGTCTTTTATTTAATTTATGGGAAAATGTTACAAAAAAAGTATATACAACTAACCAAAAGTCAGATAAAACTGAAAAAACTTATAAAATAAATTTTAACAGAGGGATTGGATATAAAAGTAAAATAGGAATGATTTATTCCGAAAACACAAACCTTTTGTTATTTACTGAAATTCAATACCAAATGTTTTCCATTGGATATAAAAATGAAATCGTTCAATCTTACACTGTTAATCAGGTTGATTCTCTATCCGATTTATCTGCCAGTGAAAAAAAAATTAACTATCATCTAGAATTAAACAAGAGTTCAAACAATCCTTTTTCCATTAATTTTGACCAAAATAAGGCAACGGATGTTGGTTTAACGTATGCTAATTATAATCATTTTGGAATTAGTACTGGGCTTTTTTTTAAAGGTAACTAAAAAAAAATAGTTACTCCTATATAACTAATTTTTAATTTACTGATTTTCAACATATTTTACAACTATTTATGTAGAAAATTTAAAGGCTCACGCACACTCTTAATCGCTAAAGGGGGCCTACGCACATGGTATTGTTGGCACTCTCCGCCTAAGGCGGATTTCAAAGATTTAATTTTTTCTAAGAAAATCTGTGTGAATCTGCTTTATCTGTGGCAAAGAAGAAAAAATAAATAACTAAGGGTCTGTAATGAAATAAACTAAAAATTGTAATTTTGAGTTATGTCAATTGTAATTTCTTTATTATTTATTACCTATGAATGTTTCCTCCTTTTTTAAATCAATTTTAATTGCAGTAAGTTTTTCGGAACTACTTAGATGATGGTAGTAAGTAAAAATTAACATATAATTTTATGGACTATGCAAATATAATATTTATCCTATTTTTGTATCATATTTTATTTAACTACAATAATAATATGAGTATAATA
>JAHYJH010000113.1 GCA_019429185.1 Vicingaceae bacterium | reverse complement strand
AAGTTATTTTGTTTGCTAATAAGACGAAAAACACAGACATAGCAACGCTATGGCGAGTATTTTCAACACAATTAGCGAGCAAAAGAGCAAGGCTAAATGTATAGTTTATTTCATTACAGACCCTAAGCGATAAGCAACCTATTTTAAAAAAATAACGTCCACAAAAACAGTAATAACAAATAATAATTACCAATGAAAAAATTATTTTTAATCCTATCATTTTCTTTATCATTTTCAATTTTATTAGCTCAAGCACCAGAAAAAATTAACTACCAAGCAGTTGCTAGGGATTTATCTGGAAATCCTTTAGTTAACCAACCCCTAAGCGTTACTTTTGAAATAAGACAAGGTTCTAGCTCAGGTTTGGTAGTTTATGCCGAAACACATACAGGAATTACCACCAATCAGTTTGGGCTTTTTACCGCTGAAATTGGTGGAGTACTCAATCCAGATTCTGGAATTTTTTCTTCAATTCAATGGGGGGGTAATTTGCATTATCTTGTTGTTATTGTAAACGGAATTTCAATGGGAGACTCTCAATTACTTTCCGTTCCTTATGCACTCTATGCAAAAGAATCTCAAAACGGTCCTCCTGGATTGCCTGGCAGGAATAGTTTGTCTGTAGTAACAGCTGAACCTATTGGGTCGATAAATTGTTCAAATGGAGGTAGTAAAATAGAAGTAGGAACAGATGACAATGGAAACAACACATTAGACCCTTTTGAAATAGATTTTACGTATTATGTATGTAATGGTGATAGTGGCAGTGCAGCGGGAGATGATTGGGGAAGCCAAGCCGTGCAAACCCAAGGTGGAAATATTTCGGGAGACGGAACTTCTTCTAATCCTATTATTGTCATTGATAATGATACTTCTGCAACCAATGAACTTCAAAATTTATCTATTTCTGGAAATAATATTAATATATCAAATGGAACAGGAATTAGTTTAAGCTCAACTGCTCCTGCAAACAATCAAGTATTAACATGGAACGGAACCGCTTGGGTAGCTCAAAATCCTGGTTCAGGAGCTGATAACTGGGGGACACAAGTTGTTGTTAGCGATAGCACTTTAACAGGAACTGGTATTCTAGGGAGTCCGCTTTCAGTAAATGGAGTTTTAACCGATAATCAAGATTTAACACTAATTGGAAACACCCTTTCCATTACTAATGGAAATAGCGTTACTTTACCAACAGGAACAACTTATACTGCAGGAACAGCTATTGATTTAACCGGTAATGTTATTACCAATACCTTACCCGACCAAACTGTAGGTATTACTGGAGCTGGTGCTACTTCCGTTACTGGAACTTATCCCAATTTTACCATAACATCTACCGACAATGTAAACGATGCGGATGCAGATCCAACCAATGAACTTCAAAATTTGACCCTAACAGGAAATACGCTGTCATTGACCAACGACCCAACCCCCATTGATTTATCTCCTTTTATGGACAATACAGATGCTCAATCATTATCTATTAATGCTAATGTACTTTCTATTTCTAATGGAAATAATGTTACACTTCCTGCTACACCAAATTATACAGCAGGAACAGGCATAAGTATTGCAGGTACTCAACCAAACTTTACAATAAACAACACTTCTCCGGCAAGTTCAACAAGCATTACAGGAGGTGGTTTAACAACCGTAACCGGTACTTCTCCTACTTTTACTGTAAGTACGCCTGCTCAAACTTTAACTTATACTGCTTCAACACTTTCCATTTCTGGCGGAAATTCAGTAACTCTTCCCTCAGGATCAGTAACTAGTATTACTGCGGGTACTGGGTTAACTGGAGGTTCAATAACTACTTCTGGAACAATTGCCTTAGCAAATACTACTGTTACTTCAGGAACTTATGGTAGTGCCTTACAAATCCCTCAGTTTACGGTTGATGCCCAAGGACGGTTAACAGCAGCTTCGAGTAATGCCATTGCTATTACAGGACTTCCAACAGGAACAAATGGGCAAACATTATATAACTCTAGTGGAGTATGGACTCCAACAACTAATTTGTTTCATAATGGAACTAATGTGGGTATTGGAATAGCTGCACCTGAGTCAAAATTACATATAAGATTACCCAATTCTGCATTAACGAATGCATTACAATTAGGACATGGCAATCAAACAAATTTGGAATGGCTTTTTAAAGTAGATGGTGCTTCCTTATTTAGTATTGCAAATGAAAATAATGGTACAGAATTTACGGCTTTGTCAATAAGTGCAGGTACGGGTAATGTGGGTATTGGAATTATCCCTACTGAAAAGCTACATGTGTCAGGAGGTAATTTTAGAATGACAAATGGAACAAACTATTTTAGAATTAATAGTAATCCATCAGGATATTTATTTGAAGTAAATAGTGGTTCTTTTGCTGTTGCTGCTAATGGAGGTGGCACTGGTTTTAGTATGGATGATGGGGATGCTAATTTTTATTTAACCACTCATGTAAATGGACAATTCCAATTGTTTAACGGAACTCAGGGTGTAGGGAAAGTTTTGGTTTCTGATAATGCAGGATATGCTACATGGACAAACCCAAGCACTTTACCTAGTGCTAGTAAATGGACTAGGGATAATACCAATGGATATATTTATCCCGCTACATTAACGGATAAGGTAGGCATTGGAACATCTGCACCAAATGTTGCCTTACACATACAAGGGACAAATACATCAACAAACCTTAGTGCTTATGGAGGTTCTCCAGAAACAACTATTAGGTTGTTTAATACAGATATTACTCAAAATAATTTTTCGAGTATAGCTTTTACAACAATGCTTTCAAATGCAGCAGCCGCAGAAATGGGAAAAATTGTTGTTCAGAATGTTAACCATACAATCGGTTCTATTCAAGGGGATATGGCTTTTATGACTAGAAATTCTTCAAATCTTAATGAAATAATGAGAATTACTGGATCTGGTAATGTGGGTATTGGAACTAATCTTCCTAATGCACAATTAGAAGTTACTAGAGGTACACTAGGAAATATTCAATTATTTCCTGTATCAACCACTTATCCTTTAGTAATAAACGCTGTTGGTACTGGAGGGAAATATTTTCAATTTAATCATTCTAATGGAGGAGTATCAATGGATTTTGGGTCTAACGGAAGTAGTGGTTGGGTTGGTACAAATTCTAATCACAATCTTTCATTAGTAGCTAACTCAAATATTGCAGCAACAATTACAAATACAGGCAATGTGGGAATTGGAACAACTAATCCTTCTGCTAAACTAGATGTTAGTGGTGGAAACATAGAAGTTGATGGTGAATATACTTATGAAACAGCTAAAACAAGAACCATTTCAATTCCTATAAATGCTTTAAATCAAAAAAGAAATAATACATCTAATAGTAGTGCCTTTTTAATTCACGAATCTTATGTTAGTGGTTATTATGGTGAATCTGGATACTGTTATTTTTCTGGAGGAACAAATACAGTTGATGCTGTAGCTACTGCACCTATTTATTTACCTCATGGTGCTGTTGTTACTGAGTTAAAAGTAAAATGGTTTGATACAAACCCAACAGTAAATGCTACACTTTCACTTGAAAGGATTGGTTTTAACACAATAAACAACGATCAAATGGCTGCAATTAGTACTACAGGAAGTGCTATTAGCACTGTTGGCTTAGCCACTTCTACCGACAACACCATTCTTAATGGAACCATTGATAACACAAATTATTCGTATTATGTAAAAATGTTTTCAAAAGAAAATACTAATAATGTTGGTTTTGCAAAGATTGTTATTACCTACACGGTAACCCAAGCTGATTAATTACTTTAAAGAACTATTATTATTTTTGTTTTTAATAAAAATATACCATTCAATATGAAACAAATATTCCTTTTTATCATTCTTTTTATTTCAGGGTTAATGCTATTAGCCCAAGCACCAGAAAGAATTAATTATCAAGCAGTAGCTAGGGATTTAGCTGGAAATCCATTAATCAACCAAACCTTAGTTGTTAAGTTTGAAATAAGACAAGGATCTAACCCCCCAAACCTGTCCTTAGTCTGAAACAAAGGCAATAGCGGTGGCGACTAAGGACTTGAAGTTGAAAAATGGAAAAGTGAAATGTGAAAGATGAAATTGGAAAGGGATAAGTAAAATAAAAAAGTAAAATAAAAAAGTAAAATGAGATTCCTTGTCGAGCAAGAAATGACGGAAAAGAACAAATGAATAAAGAAAATAATGAACCTTACTGTAAAGTTTGAACATATCGAAAATAAAATTATTGACCTAAGAGGTCCACAAATTATTTTAGATAGCGATGTGGCAAAACTATATGGGGTGCAAACTCGTGATGTAAATAAAGCAGTAAAAAATAATACTGATAAATTTCCTACTGGCTATGTTATTGAATTAACTATTGATGAAAAAATGAATGTGGTGGAAAATTTCCACCACCTCGAAAAACTAAAATTTTCGCCTCAATTACCAAAAGCATTTACTGAAAAAGGGTTATATATGCTGGCTACTATTCTTAAAAGTGAACAGGCAACACAAACCACTTTATCAATCCCTGTCCTTAGTCTGAAGCAAGGGCAATAGCGAGGGCGACTAAGGACGTAAAAAAATGAAAATTAACTAAAAAATGAACCATCCTGTAAAGTTTGAACATATCGAAAGTAAAGTTATTGACTTAAGAAACCAAAAAGTTATCTTAGACAGTGATGTTGCTGTGCTTTACGGAGTACAGACCAAGGAAATAAATCAAGCAGTAAAAAATAATCCTGATAAATTTCCTAAGGGGTATATTTTTTCTCTAACAACAGTAGAGAAAACCGAACTGGTCAAAATTTTTGACCGGTTCAATTCTCTGAAACATTCAACTGCAACACCCAAAGCCTTTACCGAAAAGGGATTGTATATGCTTGCAACCATTTTAAAAGGCGAAAAAGCAACGCAAACAACCGTTGCCATTATTGAAACGTATGCCAATTTAAAAAATATTTCAAGAACCATTAACGAATTATCTAAAACTAATGATGAAAATAAAAAGCAGCAACTTCTTAAAAAAAGCGGTGAAATGATTGCTGAAATATTTGACAATGATTTAACAACAGACGAAAGTGAAACTTCTATTGAGTTAAATTTTGCGGTATTAAAATTTAAACATACCATTAATAAATGAAACGAGCCATGCTAAAAAGTTTAACACGCAGGAGAATGATTATTGGCGACTTCCATGTGTCCGATAAAAATCAAATAAAATATAAACACATGAAAAAACTACTTTTTATATTTATGTTGCTTACGTTGGGAGCAACAGCCCAAACAACCATTTCCAATCAAGTAATTGGAAGCACAGGGAGCTACCAAGTTGGTGCGAACATGACACTTTCATCTACAGTTGGTGAAGCTGTAGTTCAAACCTTGTTTTCTACTTCTAGGATACTTACTCAAGGATTTCAACAACCCAATTTTAGGCCCTTAGATTCCATAGTAGATGCTGAAATACTAAACGAAAGTTGTAGAGGAGCCAACAACGGTTCTATTTTTATAACTAATGTGCTTGGTTGTTCAGGTCCCTATCAGGTAATTATTACTTCTATAGATGACTCCACCACTACCTTAGAAGCGAATAAACTTGAAGCAGGAGTTTATAATGTAAATATAACTGGAGGTAATACCGCAGGTAATAACTGTACCTTTTTTATTCAACTTACTGTAGGATTAGATAATGACGAAGATTGTCAACTCAAATTCTATTCAGGAATTACACCAAACAATGATGGTAGAAATGATGTTTGGATAATAGACAACATAGAGCAATTTCCCGAAAATGAAGTAAAAATTTATAACCGTTGGGGCAATGAAGTTTGGTTCGAGAAGAATTATGACAATGATAATGTATTATGGAAAGGAAATACAGGAAATAAAGACGATGGAATTCAATTGGCTTCTGGAACCTATTTTTATGTTGCTGAAGTTGGTGGAAAAACGTATAAAGGCTGGGTGGAAATAACGAGATAATAGTGAATAGTGAATAGTGAAATGAAAGATAGAAAAACTTGTGAGATGAAAAATTTCTGCGATAATCTGCGAACCGAGCTTGCGAGCTCAACGAAGTTAAATCTGCGGGCAAAAAAAGGTGAAAGATGAAATTAAAAGTCCTCGCACACCCTTAATCCCTAAAGGGAACCTACGCACGTGGTAGCGGTGGAACTCCCCTTTAGGGGTTGGGGGCAGCGGTGGCAAGTAAGAAATATGAAAAATAGAAAAAATTTTAAGTTTAAAAAAAATTCTGCGATAATCTGCGAACCGAGCTTGCGAGCTCAACGAAGTTAAATCTGTGGGCAAAAAAAGGTGAAAGGTAAAAGGCAAAAATATAGAAAAAATTGAAAATGAAAAAAATACTACTAATACTTACACTCCTAATGACTTTGCAGGGTTTTGCTCAACAAGATCCTCAGTACAGTTTATATATGTTTAATCCACTTGGTGTAAACCCAGGTTATGCAGGAAGTAGAGATGCTATAAGTGGTGTGCTACTCCACCGAAGCCAATGGGTTGGGTTAGATGGAGCTCCAACCACACAGGTTTTTACATTACATTCTCCATTAAAAAATCAAAACATGGCATTGGGTTTTCAATTAATTAATGATAATATTGGACCACGAACAACACAAGATATTTCATTGGTTTATGCTTATAAATTAAAATTGGGAAAAGGAAAATTAGCTTTTGGTCTGCGAGGAGGAATTTTAAACTATCAGTACGATTGGGCTAAAATTGAATACCGAGATCAAGACGATGCCATTCCAACAACTGCTAATGATAATTTTATTTTACCAAATTTTGACTTTGGAATCTATTACAATACTAACAAATTTTATGCGGGAGTTGCTTTAGATCATCTTAACCAAGCAAAATATAATTTATCCGTAATAGACACATCAACTTCTGTGGCAAGAAAATACACTAACCTTACAATGACAGCTGGAAGAGCTTTTGCTCTTAGTAACAACCTCACTCTTAAAACATCAGCCATACTAAGAGGTCAAAATAAACAAGGTTTCATTGATGTTAATGGAAGTTTATTAATAAAAAACAAATTTTTAGTTGGATTAACACTCACACACAGACAAACTATTATCTTCCTAACAGAATTTAACATTACAAAAAACCTTAAAATGGGCTATGCCTATGATTACACAGCAACCCAACTAACCAATGGTAGTTCACACGAAATATTTATAGGTTACGATTTTAACACATTCAAATCAAAAGTAGTTTCACCTCGATATTTTTAATTTTATGTTTATCAGAATAAGTTTTATAATAAGTATTGTCGTTTTTAGCACTACCAATTGTTTAGGTCAATTGGACAGAGCCAACGCATTTTTTCAACAGGAAAACTATCCTTCTGCGATTAAACAGTACGAAAAAGTATTAAAAAAAGACAACAACAACATTGAAGCAACCCAAAAAATAGCTTTCTCTTATAAAAAACTTAAGGATTATACCAATGCTGAAATCTATTACAAAAAAGCAGTAGAACTTAATCCTGACGAGCCATCAAATTATTTGTATTATGGACAAGTGCTGAAAAATAACAACAAACCCAAAGAAGCCAAACAACAATTTCAAAAATTAGTTGATAAACACCCAAACAACCTTGTTGGGAAAATGCTTTTACAATCTATTGATGATATTGCTAAATGGGAAGCCGAAGATAAAAGTTTTGAAGTAAAATTGGTTGAAAATATCAACTCAATATACTCCGATTTCTGTGCTTTAGCATATAAAGATGCTGTAATTTTTGTTTCTGAACGACAAGTTGACTTTGTAAATGAAAAAACGAACAGTTACACCAATCGTCCCTATCTGTCTATTTTTTATTCAAAAAAAGACCAACATTTTGAAAAAGTTAAAGAATTTTCCAATCAACTAAGTACCGAATATCATGATGGTCCAGTAAGCATTTCATCAGATGGAAACACCATCTTTTATACCCGTTCGGTTAAAGGAGAACTTTCGAAAAAATCTGTAAATCATTCAAAAATTTATCAAGCAACAGCAAAAGGTTCTAAATGGACAAACATAACTGCTATGCCTTTTAATAGTGATGCTTATTCTGTTGCTCATCCATGTATTTCATCTGATGGAAAAACACTTTTTTTTACATCAAACATGCCAGGAGGGTTTGGTGGTATGGATATCTATATGGTAACAAAAACAAACGATGGTTGGAGTGAACCCAAAAATTTAGGAAAAGACATCAATACTTCGTTTGATGAAGTGTTTCCTTACTTTAAAAACGACAACACATTGTATTTTGCATCAGACGGACACGGTGGATATGGTGGGTTAGACATCTATTCGATTGTGTACGAAAATAATCAATGGAAAATTCCTGTTGAGAACTTAAAAGCCCCATTAAATTCATCAGCCGATGATTTTGGAATTACTTTTCAAGATAAAGACACAGGCTACTTTTCTTCTAATCGTGCAGGAGGAGTTGGTAGTGATGACATTTACAGTTTTAAATGGTACAATGTGTTGGAGCAGACTTCCATAACCGGAGTGTTGAGTTACAACAAACTTTCAACCGATGGAGCATCTTTATTATTAGTTGATGAGAACGACCAAGTTATTCAAACTACAAAAACAGATAAGGATGGTAATTTTAAGTTTGAAAAACTAAAAATGGATAAAAACTACCTTATTAAAATAGATGAAGACGACCAAACGCTGTTGGAAAAATCAAAAATATACTTAACCAATGAAAAAGGTGAAAAGGTTGTTTTAGCGAATCGTTTAGGTAGTGGTAAATTTAATTTTAAAGCACTTCCTTATTCATACTATAATGAAATGAAACTAATTGAAGAAGTGGATGAAAGTTTATTAACTATCAATATTTTCGGACAGGTTTACAAGAAATTACCAGGCGATTATTCTAATGAAATGAATATATTTATTATTGATGAAGAAGGAAACATAATTGGAAGAGCAAAAACGGATAAAGATGGAAAGTTTGTTTTTGAAAAACTCTCACCCGATGAAGTATATCTTTTTAAACTAGAAGAAGATGATGATATGAATGTGATTTTATTGGATGAAAATGGAAAGGTAATAGATGCAGCCAAAAAATTTGGTAAAAACAAATACAGTTACAAACGATTAAGCTCAGATAAAACCATCATAACGCTTATCAACGAAATAGACGAAGTGATTAAAATTGCTGAAAATGAGAATTTTATTATATCCAAAATTTTATATGATTACGATTCTTATGAAATTAACGAAGCTTCAAAAAAAGAGTTAGATAAATTAATTACCATACTTCAAAAAAACAAAGATATTGGTGTTGAATTAAGTTCGCATACGGATGATATCGGTAGTGAAAAATTTAACCTTACACTTTCTCAAAAAAGAGCCGAAGCAGCTGTGGAGTATATTCTTTCTAAAGGAATAACCAAAAACAAAATCATTGCCAAAGGTTATGGTAAATCACATCCCATTGCTCCAAATAAACTTCCTAATGGCGATGATAATCCCGAAGGACGAGCAAAAAACAGAAGAACAGAGTTTAAAGTTATTAAGGTGAAATAACGCATTAAGTATTTTTAATTATCTCAATCAGTATTAACACATGAAACACTATTAAAATAAATTTGGGTTTTTAAAAAAATAGACTATCTTTGTCTTTTTCTTTACATAAATTACTTATAATGAAAACGCTACAACGCTACAACGCTACAACGCTACAACGCTACAACGCATAGACTGTTAATCTTATTAATAATGGTTGTGTTTAGTTTAAATTACCTTAAAGCACAAACCAACACACTACCTCCTTCGGGAAGTGTAGGAATAGGAACAACTACCCCCACAGCTACATTAGATGTAATTGGAAGTACTAACTTAGGAGGAAGTGTTACCATAGACAGTGCTGTAACGGTTAGAGATTCAGCTACTTTCCAAAAGAAACTTACCGTAAATCAAGACCTTAAAATTATAGGCACTTCCGTTTTTGTGGATAACGCCAAATTTAAAAGCGACCTAAAAGTGCTTGGTATTGCTAAAATGAAAGATAAATTAGTAGTAGATGGACTAATCCGAATGAATGGCGATGCAAATATTTTTGGTACTTTTAGAATAAAAAGTTTGGCAGATACCACATTTTCAACAAATAGAATATTATATATTACTCCAAGTGGTAAAGTTTCAGTTGGAGATGCTATCCCCATTAACCCTAATCCCTGTGATCATGAGGTTCATCCTTGGGTTTATGCTGATGGAACTCCCACTGATGATGATGTTGCTTTGTGTCCAGATTTTAAAAGTGTAACGATAAATAAAGATTTTAATGTACACGGTTTAACCCGTTTAAACACTACTGGTTTTGGTACCCAAGCAAACACACAATACCAACTTAATATAGTAAGTGTAAACAAATCGGCAGGCATTAGGCTTGTTAATTTAGGAAATAGTGATTACGGTATAAAAAATGAAGTGCAAAATCCGTTTATAAAAGCATATACTGTAACCAAAGGTGGTAAGGATGTGTTTATAGTAAATGGCGATGGAACAGTAAACATAAGAACAAACGAATCTCCATCTATAAAATCTATAGCTGTAACCAATCCTAACAGCAACCAAGATGTATTTAGGGTGATGAGCGATGGGCATATATGGGCAACCGAATTAGATATTAAATTAAAAACAAATTTTCCTGATTATGTATTTAAAGCCAATTACAACTTAATGTCGATAGAAGAACTAGAAAAATATATTAAAAAGCATAACCACTTACCCAATATACCAAGTGCTAAAGAAATAGAAAAAAATGGCTTGAGTGTTGGAGAAATGCAGGTGAAACAAATGGAAAAAATTGAGGAACTAACACTTTATATTATTGAATTGAAAAAAGAAATTGAAGCACTAAAAAAGAAAACGAACTAATGAAAACAATACTAATTTCATCTTTCATCTTATTGAACATAATCTTAGTTGCACAAAACACAGCTATTTCTGATGCAAACTTTGAACAAGCATTAATTAATTTGGGGTTGGATACTGCCCCAATTGATGGGTTTGTACCTACTGCCAATATTGACACAGTAATCTCTTTGGATGTTTCAGGAAAAAGTATTGCTGATTTAACCCAAGTTGCAGCTAATTAACCCGAACTTCCTTTATTTAAAGCATATTGGTAATTTTTAATTTCCAGTTTGTGTACTACGGATTTTTTTGTAAAAGGTTGTTTTTTTATTTTTAGGGTGGT
>JAHYJH010000112.1 GCA_019429185.1 Vicingaceae bacterium | reverse complement strand
ACATGGAGAATTTAAATCGGTGGATAGTTTGGAAAAACAAATAGCTGATTTTATCTGTTACTACAACAATATCTTAAGCAAGCCTATTAATTGGGCTTTTAACACTGTTAAATACCGACAGAAACTTACAAGTTAATGCACTAGTAGCAGAGCAGCAAAGACATTATTTCTTTATTGCAGGAGCGATGTTCGATATCTCTCATAACATAGGTTTTAAACCTACAACACTTATTAAACTAACTGCAGCAGCACCTCTACAAGCCGATATTACAGCTACTTTTATATTGGTTAAAAAACTCCACCTTGGAGCAATGTACCGTACCGGAGATGCTTATGGTGCCTTAATCGGATTAGCACTTACCAATCAGTTTTATTTGGGATACTCTTTTGATAAGTCGTATGGGTTAGAAACTTTTTTATATAACCAAGGAAGTCATGAAATTGTATTACGATATGATTTCATCTTTGCCAGTAAAAAACAAATTCATTCCCCACGACATTTTTAACATTTAACAACAAAAATATAAAATCTAAAAACATGAAAAATCTACTTATTCTGCTCATAGCACTTCTTGGATTCGGCATTAATGCCTTTGCAGAAGACAAATCAAACAGAGAAATAAAAGGTGATAAATACTTTTTTGTATATTCCTTTGATAAAGCAATTGATTATTATTCCAACACAAAAGACCTTACTGTTGAAGGACATCGTAGGCTGGCTGAAAGTTACCGTAATCTCGAACAAAATCTTGATGCGGAAAGAGCTTACTCCATCTTAATTGAAAAAAACACAGACCTTTTACCTGAAGATTATTATCAATATGCAATGGTGTTGAAAATTAACGGCAAACAAGAAGCCTCAAACACTGCCATGGATAAATTTGTAGCGTTAAAACCAAGTGATTTACGTGGAAAGGATTATTCAGCCAACAAAAGTGAGTTTGCTAACTTTTCAAAAGATGATGGCAAGTACAAAGTAACTACATTAGATATTAATACGGACAGAGAAGATTTTGCTCCAACTTATTATCAAGACAAAATTGTTTTTGCTTCTAGCAGATCTAAACCTAAAATGATTGTTAGGAATAACAATTGGACAGGAAATCCATTCTATACCTTATATGTTTCAGATATAGATAGTAGCCAACTAAAAGAACCTAAAATGTTTGATAAAAGTTTTAATGGAAAAATGCACGATGGTCCTGCAAGTTTTAGTAAAGATGGCTCTTTTATGGCATTTACCAAAAATAACTACGAAGTTGAAAAAGGAAATAAAGTAGTAGAACTTGAAATTCATTTTAGTGAATATGCTGATGAAAAATGGTCAGAACCACAACCTTTTCATCTTAATAATATTGATTACTCTGTAGGACATCCTTCCTTATCAGCAGATGGAAATACCATGTATTTTACCAGTGATATGCCGGGAGGTTTTGGTGGTTCGGACATTTATAGTGTTACTAGAGAAGGAAAAGTTTGGGGTAAACCAACAAACTTAGGGAATAAAATAAATACGGAAGGCGATGAAATGTTTCCATTTTTGGAGGAAAAAAGCAATACTTTATTTTTCTCTTCTAATGGTAGATACGGTTTAGGCGGCTTGGATATCTTCATTTGTGAAATGCAAGGTGCTGAGGTAGGACGTGTATATAACGCAGGAGCTCCTTTAAATTCTAAATTTGATGATTATGCTTTAATTGTAGATGACAACATGAAGAAAGGCTATTTTTCTTCTAACAGAAGTGAAGGAAATGACAATATATTTTATCTTGATTTGTTGAAAACCAAAGAAGTAGATATACAAAAACAAATAACCGGAATTGCTAAAGATAAAAATGACAAACCTATTGCTACCGCTTTAGTAACCTTACTTGATAATAAAGGCAATGTGTTAAATTCATTTACTACCAACAACGATGGAACTTTTAGTTTTGATGTTGATGCCGATAAAAACTTTAAGTTAACTGGAGAAAAAGACAGCTACAAAGATGGTAATAATACTGCCAACACTTTTGGTGATGATGAAAAAGTAATAGCAGATGTTGTAATGCTTAAAGAAGAGGAAAAAGTAGCTGAAGTAGTTACCGAAAAGGTAGTTAAAAAAGCCAAAAAAGGTGACGATTTAGGAAAAGTATTAGGCTTTAATCCGCAAACCATTTATTTTGATTACGATAAATATAATATCCGACCAGATGCTATTGCTGATTTGAATGAAATTGTTAAAGTGATGAATGAAAATCCAACCATGACAATTGAATTGGGATCACATACCGATTGCAGAGGTTCTAAAGGTTTTAATCAGAAACTTTCTAATAACAGAGCAAAAGCATCTGCTGACTATATCAAAACAAGAATTACTAAACCGAGTAGAATTACTAGTAAAGGTTATGGTGAAACTAAATTGGTAAACGCTTGTCCTTGCGAAGGAGATGAGGTTACTAAATGTTCTGAAAAACAGCATCAAAACAATAGACGTACAGAATTTATTGTTTTAAAAGAGTAATTTTTTTTGATAAGTTGTGTTTAGTTAGAGTTTGTCCATAATGTCCGATTTATTCAAAGTATCTATTGTTTTTAAAGGTTTTACTCATTGTTGTTTATTTTTTTTATAAGTGTGAGTGAGCTCACTATGTTCGGTTCGTGAACTCACTTTGTTCGGTTCTTCGTAATTCTCGACTTTATGGATAGACTCTATTTAAAAGTCATTACTCTTTTTAAGAGTAGTGGCTTTTTTATATTGAAGTGTGAAATATGTAATTTATTTTTAGAGTTATGCAACATTTTCCTATTTAAAGAACACCACTTTTGTTTCGTGAAAACTAAATTTATATTTACCAATAATTATTAAAAAATGAAAACATTAAAAATATTCGCTGCTATGGCATTGTGTTCGGGATTATTGTTTAACACATCTTCCTGTGTAGTGGTAAAAAAGGATGGAAAAAGACCTCCAGAATGGTTTAAAAACACAAATAACCCGCATCATCCAAATAGTACAAATCCAGGGAAAGGGAATTCTAAAGGCAAACATAAGCACAGATAAAATCAAGATTATTTTTAATACGTTTAAAGACGTGAATTATGTAACTTATAACTAAAGTTATGTAACACATTCTGTAGTAAACATACTCACCTTTGTTTAGTGAGAACTAATCTCGCATCTTACTAAACTAAATTTATCATGAAAAAAACATTATCTACCTTTTTGGCAGCAGCTTTTCTGCTTTCAACACCCACTATCATTTTCGGACAAGCACCTAATCTAGGTACTACAGCCAATTTTGTTTTATTTACTACTGATGGTGCAGTAACCAACACAGGCATTACTCATTTAACAGGAAAAGTAGGAACCAACAATGGTTCTAATACTGGTTTTGGAAATGTAAATGGCGGAATGCATGCAGCTGATGGAGTAACCGCACAAGCAGCAGCAGATTTATTGGTTGCTTATAATCAATTAAACGGTGCCACTCCAGGATTCTTTCCCGCACCTTTACTTGGAAACGGGACAACACTTAATGCTGGAATTTATGCCGTAACAGGTGCTTCCACATTAAATGGAACATTAATTTTAGATGCACAAAATAATGCAAGTGCGGTATTTATTTTTCAAATTGCTGGGCCACTTTCTACCAATGCTAATTCAAAAGTTAAATTAATTAACGGAGCTTTGGCATGTAATGTATTTTGGAAAGTGGAAGGTCTGGTAAGTATGGCAGCAGGAACTTCTATGAAAGGAACTGTTATTGCCAATAATGCTGGAATTAATATGAACAGTGCTGATACCCTAGAAGGTAGAGTTCTTTCTACCACAGGAGCAATTATGATTGACGGAGTATTAGCTTATACCCCAATTGGATGCGGAAGCCCAACGCTTACAGGACCAATAGCTCCATCACTTGGAGAAGCTGGTTGTTACGGAGTATTTTCCGCTGATGGACCAGTTCAAAACGCTGGAACAAGTAATGTTGTTGGTGATGTTGGAACAAATGTAGGATTAACTACAGGTTTCAATGCGTTATTAGTAACCGGAAGTATTCATGCTATCCCAGATGTTTCTACGGCAAATGCTGCTGTAGATTTATTAGTGGCTTACAATTATGTAAATGCACTTCCTCAAGATATTGAATTACTTTATCCTGCACAATTTGGAGGAAACCTTGTACTAACACCACACACTTATATTTTAAATGGTGGAACAACATTTACAGATACACTTTACCTTGATGCACAAGGAGTTGCCAATGCGGTATTTGTTATTAAGGTAGAAGGAGCGTTTGAAACAAGTACTTTTTCTAATGTTATACTTATGAATGGAACACAAGCAAAAAATGTGTATTGGATGGTAAACGGAGCTGTAGATATTGCTGATAGTTCTGTTTTTAATGGAACCATTATTTCTCAAGGAGCAATTGATTTATATACAGGAGTTGAAATTAATGGACGAGCGTTAACAGGAGTAGGTGCGTTAACAACCAATGCCATTAATAGTGCTGCTAATATTGTTCTGGGTAATTGTAATACAGTTTCAATTAATGAAATTAATGAAAACACAAGCGTTACCATTTATCCTAATCCATTTACTAACGCAACAACTATTACCTTAGATAATATGGATAACTTCAACAAAGTGGAATTACGTTTATATACTATTTTAGGAGAAGAAATAATGAGTACAAACATTACTTCAACCTCAACTACTATTAATACAAGTAAGCTTTCTTCGGGAGTTTATTTTTATAAAGTAATTGGAGATAACCAACTCATCAAATCGGGCAAACTGATTTCTCAACAATAATTTTTTAGTTTTTTTAAAACTCCACCCGCATCTTATTCATTTAAGATGCGGTTTTTTTAGCCCCCTAAATCCCCCGAAGGGGGACTTATCCAACACACAAAGCCGTTTTAGTTAATGGTTAATTGTTAAAGGTATTTCCCCAATATTTTCGTCATTCTCGAAATTTTGTAGTGCAACGGAAAAATTATCGGGAATCTTTTTGAGATGTTCTTTCTCCTCTTGAGAGGAGAAGATGTCGTTCGAAGTTGCGATAGCAGCAAGATTACAACATCAGAGGTGTGTTTTCTCACGTAATAAATCGTAATCAATTCATATTTTTGGCTTTAGCCGTATTAGTATGTATGTAGTGATTTTTTTGTGTCAATTTGTGTTTAAGAGTATATTTGTTTTTATAAAAGAACTTCACTCTTAATCCTGTAGTTCCCATTTTTCAAAGAAAAATCAAATCTGTGTATGTAATCTGCGAAAATTAGTGTTCCGATAGTTATCGGAATCAGTGGCATTTTTTTTGTTTTTTTATTGTCTTTAGACAAGTAATTTAGCGGCTGAGTAGTTTTGCCACGACTCAACAAGTTTCCTCCTGAATGACGGTTAGTGAAAATATTATTTCACTTCATAACCTCTTGAACTTCTTTCGGGAGTTACTGTATTAGTTGGTTGTTTTGTTTCTTCTTTTTTTTCAGTGGTAGAAGCCTCTTTTGTAGAAGTGCAGCTAATAAAAGCAAAAAGCACTAATGCGATGATGGATAATTTTTTCATACGTAGCTATTTATTTTATTAACGATTAAAAGTCAATCGTTTTCCTCTAATTGTTTCATTGATGTCCCCAAAGTTATAAACTAAATTACCATTTACAAAAGTTTGTAGCACTTTAGATTGAAAAGTAGTTCCTTCAAAAGGCGACCAACCACATTTATAAAACAAACTTTCTTTTGCAACCGTCCAAGGATTATTTAGGTCAACCACTACCAAATCGGCAAAATAACCTGCTTTTATGTAGCCTCTTTTTTCAATTTGGAAGCAATCGGCAACAGCATGACTCATTTTTTCAGCAATTTTTTCCAGGCTAATTTTATCGTTGTGATAATGTTCAAGCATTGCCACCAAGGCGTGCTGCACTAATGGACCACCCGAAGGAGCTTTAAAATAACTGTTCGATTTTTCTTCTAAGGTATGAGGAGCATGATCGGTAGCAATTACATCAATTTTATTATCTAACACTCCTTGTAAAATAGCTTCTCTATCGTGAGCCGTTTTTACTGCGGGATTCCACTTAATCAACGTGCCTTTCTCCTCATAATCTTCATCAGAAAACCAAAGGTGATGTACACAAGCTTCGGCAGTAATACGTTTTTCTTTTAGTGGTTGTGTATTATCAAAAAGCGTTAATTCCTTAGCTGTTGAAATATGTAAAATGTGTAATCGGGTATTGTGTTTTTTAGCTAACGCTACCGCAAAAGAGGAAGAAAGGTAACACGCTTCTTCACTTCTAATTTCAGGGTGACAAGCAATAGGCACATCCTCTCCATATTTTTCTTTGTATTTTTTAGTGTTCTCAATGATGGTTGTTTCATCTTCACAATGTGTGGCAATAAGCATTTTACAGTTCGCAAAAATATTTTCCAGCACTTCTTTTTTATCCACTAACATATTGCCCGTTGAAGAACCCATAAAAATTTTAATGCCGCAAACATTCTTTGGATTAGTTTTTAGTACTTCTTCCAAATTATTGTTGGAAGCTCCCATAAAAAAAGAATAATTAGCTGCTGAATTCTTAGCTGCAATGCTATATTTTTCTTCCAACAATGCTTGAGTAAGTGTATTCGGAACAGTATTGGGCATTTCCATAAAAGAGGTAATTCCTCCAGCAACAGAAGCTCTCGATTCGGTATAAATATCTGCTTTATGCGTTAAACCTGGTTCTCTAAAATGCACCTGATCATCAATCACCCCAGGAAAAACATAGTTGTTATGAACATCTATCACTTCTACTGTTTGCTCATCAACAGCAATGGTCTCCGAAAGAGAAAAAATAGTAGAAATGTACTCGTTTTCAATTAAAATATGCCCATGAATTATTTTTCCTTCGTTGACAATTTTAGCATTTTTAAGCAGTATGTTCATGGTGGATGATATTGGCTTTCAAAGTTACTATTTTTGTTACTATTGAACTACAACAAACATTCATTTTTAAAATTATATCTACAATTTTATTTGGGGTATTTTAAAAAGTCGTAATTTTATTGGTTCAACTGATTATGAAAAAACTACTAACCATATTTCTTTTACTTTTTACAGCAACTGTTTTTGCCACCCACAACAGAGCAGGAGAAATTACTTACACACATATTTCGGGGCTAACTTATGAAATTACAGCAACGGTTTATGTAGATGCTAATTCTCCTTCTAATCGTCCTTTTTTAGGCTTTAGAGTATGTGGTGGCAACTTAGATTCTATTCCTTTAACCAGTTCTGTTGTTATAAATACTACTACATTAAAGAACACGTATGTTGCACAGCACACTTTTCCAGGGTCCTCTCCATCTTTTTGTGAATTGGTAATTGAAGACCCTAATAGAAATTCAGGTATTCAAAATATTCCCAACTCTATAAATATTGTTTTTTATATCGAATCAGAATTATTAATTAATCCTTTTTTAGGAATAAATAATTCTCCTGTATTTTTAGTTCAAAACAGTGTTGATACAGCTTGTTTAAATGTAGTTAATTATTTTAACTATGGAGGTGCTGATGCAGATGGAGACAGTCTTTATTATACATTACAACCCTCAAAAGCACAAGGAGGAGTGAGTGTTCCGGGTTATTTTTTACCTCCTGCTTCCAACTCTTTTTCTCTAAATAACTTTACGGGCGAACTTACTTGGGATATGCCTACTTTTGTTGGATTACATAATTTTGTGGTTCGTGTTGAAGAATTTAGAAATGGACAAAAAATTGGTAGTGTAGATAGGGAAATTCAAATTGATGTTAAATCATCTTGCTCAACAGTTGGTATAAATAATAAGGAAAAAAAAGAATTTTTTCAACTTTACCCTAACCCAGCAAACAATAAGATTACACTTACAAGTGATGAGAAAATAGCTTCTTCAGCATTGAATTTAATGCATTATGATGGAGCAATAGTTCCTGTTAAAATTCGTTATCATGCACATTCGATAGAATTAGATTTAACAGAATTAAATTCAGGTATTTATATGTTAACAGGACAAATTAATACTACTTTTATTTCAAAAAAAATAATTAAACAATAGATTGAAAAAACTACTAACCATATTTCTTTTACTCTTTACAGCAACTGTAACTGTATTTGCCACTCACAATCGAGCAGGAGAAATTACCTTCACACATATTTCGGGATTAACCTATGAAATTAAGGTAACTACTTACACCAAAGATTCGAGTCCTGCTGACCGACCTTCATTGGGAATTTATTGGGGAGACAGCTCTCCATTAGATTCAATTGATAGGGTTAGCAAAATTTTATTAGGAAACGACATTAACCAAAACATATATATTGGTCAACATACCTATCCCGGACCAAGCCCAACGCCATATCTCATTAGAATTGAAGACCCAAATAGAAATGCAGGGATTGAAAATATTCCGCAATCTGTAAATATTGTTTTTTACTTAGAAACAGAGCTTTTCATTAACCCATTTCAAGGCGTAAATAATTCTCCTGTATTGTTAAATCCACCCATAGATAATGCGTGTGTCAATCAAATTTACATTCATAATCCCGGTGCTGTTGATCCGGATGGAGATAGTTTGTATTACACATTAGATATAAGTAGAGCTCAAGGTGGCGTTAATGTGCCTGGATATTTTTTACCTCCATCTTCCAATTTTTTAACCCTAAACAATTTTACTGGAGATTTGATTTGGAATACACCAATGACACAAGGCGAATTTAACATTGCTATTCGTATTACTGAATACAGAAATGGAAAAAAAATTGGCAGTATTTTACGTGATATGCAAATAACCGTTGTTGCTGGTTGTAATCCTCCTCCAATTATAACAACGGTCAACGATACGTGTATTATTGCTGGGGATTTACTTAATTTCACAGTAAATGCTACGGGCAGCCATCCTGTAACTTTAACAGCAACAGGAATTCCTTTTAATGTAACCAATTTCGCTACTTTCAACCATACTACTGCTCCAGCAACCATTACTTCAGGAGTTTTTAACTGGCAAACTGATTGCAGCAACATTAGAAATTCCAATTATTTTGTGAGTTTTAAAGCAACCGATGCTGGAGCGTTTAATTTAGCCGATTATAAAACTACTATCATTCGAGTAATTGGTCCTAAGGTAGAAAACCTAACCACTAATGTTCAACCCAACTCAATTAATCTAACTTGGGATAAAACCATTTGTTCCAATGCTTCTGCTTATAAAGTATATAGAAAAAAAGGGCCTTCGGGATGGTCGCCAGGAATTTGCGAAACAGGAATTCCTACAAATGTTGGTTTTCAGCTTATTGCAACAATAAACAACATTAATGATACTACTTTTAATGATGATAATAACGGACTAGGTTTAATTGCTGGCGAAGATTTCTGTTATCGTATTGTAACTTGTTTTCCCGATGGAGCTGAAAGCATTGCTTCAGACGAAATTTGCGACCAGCTTAAAAAAGATGTGCCTATTATTACCAATGTAAGTGTAAACTCAACATCAACAACAATTGGTGATATGGATGTGGAATGGTCTAAACCGACCGAATTTGATACCGTGCTTTTTCCTGGGCCTTATCGTTATTTAATTTACAGAGGACAACAAACAAACACCAATTTAACCCTAATTGATTCTACTTTAAGTATTAATGATACTACTTATACGGATATCAACATCAATACAAAAGATTTTCAATATTTCTATCGAGTAGATATTTATAACCTAACTAATGGAACAAGGGATTTAATTGGTAAATCGACTGTTGCTTCATCAGTTTATTTAACACTTATTCCATCAGATAATCAATTAACTTTAGTGTGGAATGAAAATGTGCCTTGGACAAATACACAACACGTTATTTATCGTCAAAATTCAATAACTTTAAACTATGATTCGTTAGATATAACATCTGCAAATCAATATATTGATACAGGATTGGCAAATGGAGCTACGTATTGCTATAAAGTAAAGAGCATTGGTAATTATTCATCGCCAGAAATAAAAACACCACTTTTAAATTATTCGCAAGAAATTTGTGGCGACCCTATTGATAATGTTATACCCTGTCCTCCTATTACTTTTTTAGATGGTGATTGTGATTTAAGACAAAACGTATTGTCATGGCGAAACAATTCATCGGGTTGTGCTGACGATGTAATGGGATATAAGATTTATAAAAAAGATTCTTTAGATGGAGCGTTTGTTTTAATCGCTACGATAAACAATGCATTTTCAACCTCATTTACAGAAACTGATTTATTTTCCATTGCTAGTTGTTATGTAGTTACAGCATTAGATTCAGTAGGAAATGAAAGTGTTTTCAGCGACTCTGTTTGTGTGGACAATTGCCCTGAATATGTATTGCCAAATGTTTTCACGCCTGGTGGTGATGGATTTAACGATTTGTTTGGTCCTTTTCCTTATCGTTTTGTAAAATCCATCGATATTCAAATTTTTAACCGCTGGGGGCAAGTGCTGTTTAAAACAACAGACCCAGATATTAATTGGGATGGAACCAATGAAAACAATAAGGTAGAAGTACCAGACGGAACTTATTTTTATGTGTGTACTGTGAATGAAATTTTCCTAGAAGGAATTAAACCTAGAACACTAAAAGGATTTGTTACATTATTGCGAAATAAAGACATTAAAAAACCATGATTAGAGGCAGTCTGTAAAGCCCTATTTTGCACTAACTGAAACCCCACTACTGGGTATTTATCCCATTGTTCTTATTTTGAAAATCATTTGCTATACCCAACCCATTTAAAAGAATTAATATGTTCACAGGAATAATAGAAGCACTCGGAAAAGTTGAAAAAATTGAAAAAGAGGGAAGTAACGTCCATTTTACAATAAAAAGTGATTTAGCCGCTGAATTAAAAGTAGATCAAAGTTTGGCTCATAATGGAGTTTGTTTAACAGTGGTTGATGTTATGCCCACACAATATAAGGTTACTGCAATTAATGAAACTTTACAAAAATCTAACTTAGGCTATCTAAAAATTGGAAGTATTGTTAACTTAGAAAGAGCGATGCCAGCAAATGGAAGGTTTGATGGTCATGTGGTTCAGGGTCATGTAGATGGAACTGCAATTTGTGTTAATAAAGTCGATGAAAATGGAAGTTGGATGTTTACCTTTAAATACGAAAACAACCAACATATTACAGTTGAAAAGGGATCTATAACCGTTAATGGCGTTAGTTTGACTGTTGTAAGTGCTATGCAAAACCAATTTTCGGTTTGTATTATTCCTTATACTTTTGAAAATACTTCTTTTAAAGAAATTCAAATTGGAAGTATCGTTAATTTAGAATTTGATATTATTGGCAAATATGTAGAAAGATTATTGGCTTACAGGAAGTAATTCATGGGTTTTATTGCAAAGGTTAAAAACTATTTTTGAAAAATATAAATAACACCAAAAGGTGTATATATACACAAATCAAATAGCTTTTCGGGAAAACTTCTTTTTTAGCACAACAAAATGTTATTAACATATTGATTGTCAATAACTTATTTTTATTTTTGTAATTAATTTGTTAATTTTACTTACTTTT
>JAHYJH010000111.1 GCA_019429185.1 Vicingaceae bacterium | reverse complement strand
CGGTGGATAGTTTGGAAAAACAAATAGCTGATTTTATCTGTTACTACAACAATATCTTAAGCAAGCCTATTAATTGGGCTTTTAACACTGTTAAATACCGACAGAAACTTGCAAGTTAATGCACTAGAGTTTGTCTATAATGTCCGATTTATTCAAAGTATCTATTGTTTTTAAAGGTTTTACTCATTATTGTTTATTTTTTTTATAGGTATTACCCACTTCTGATTATTTTTTTTATAAGTGTGAGTGAGCTCACTATGTTCGGTTCATGAGCTCACTTCGCTCGGTTCTTCGTTATTCTCGACTTTATGGACAGACTCTAACTAATGGAGTATATAATGTGGCTAAAGCCTTTTTGTTATTTGGTTTTAAAAGCCCCGACCTTAAGGTCGGGGTAATAAATCGTAATCAATTCATTTGGCTTTAGCCACTATTAGTATGTTTGTAGTGATTTTTTTATGTCAATTTGTGTTTAAGGTATATTTGTTTTAACCAAAGTACTTCACTCTAAATTCTGTAATACCCTTTATTATTAATTTAGCCTTTGTTTGTGTCTTCACAAACAAAAGTATTCATAAACAAAAATAATATCGTTTGTGAAACACAAACGAATACTAAAAAGCCGTCTCAAAATAAAATTTGAAACGGCTTTTTAATTTTTAATAAATTTATTTTATGAAATAGAAGCTATGCTTTCCGACTTATAATCTCCATGTTGTAATTTTGCTTGAACTTCTTTAAATGTATTAATGGTGTATTCAACATCTTCCATTGTATGAGTGGCTGAAGGAATTATTCTAAGCATTAATATTCCTTTCGGCACAACAGGATAAACAACAATTGAACAAAAAAGGTTGTAATTTTCTCGTAAATCGATAATTAAATTGGTAGCCTCAGGTATATCTCCATTTAAAATAACTGGAGTTACTTGTGTGGTTGTTGTTCCTATATCAAATCCATTTTCTTTAAATCCTTTTTGAAGTGCGTGAGCAACTTTCCATAACCTTTCTCTCATTTCAGGACTATTTTTCAACAGCTCTAATCTTTTTAAATTACCAATAACCAAAGGCATAGGCATTGATTTTGCAAAAATCTGTGAACGCATATTGTAGCGCAAATATTCAATTACCTGTTCGTCTGAAGCTATAAAACCTCCAATGCTAGCCATTGCTTTTGCAAATGTTCCAAAATAAACATCTACACCATCTTGACAACCTTGAGCTTCGCTTGTTCCAGCTCCTGTTGGTCCCATTGTTCCAAAACCATGAGCATCATCTACAAACAACCTAAAGGAAAATTGCGATTTTAAAGCAACAATTTCTTTTAAATTTCCTTGATTTCCTGACATTCCAAAAACACCTTCTGTAATTACCAAAATAGCTCCATTGGTTTTTTCAACCAGTTTTGTGGCTTTTTGAAGCATATTTTTTAAGCTATCCATGTCGTTGTGTTGAAAAACGAAACGCTTTCCCTGATGCAATCGAACACCATCTAAAATACAAGCATGGGCTTCTGCATCATAAACAATTACATCATTTCTATCAACCAATGCATCAATGGCTGAAACCATTCCTTGATAGCCATAATTTAATAAAATTGCGTCTTGTTTTTTTTCAAAATCAGCCAGTTGAGCTTCTAATTCTTCGTGAATATTAGTGTTTCCTGACATCATTCTGGCTCCCATCGGATAAGCTAATCCCCACTCTTTGGCTGCATCAGCATCGGCTTTTCTAACTTCAGGATGATTTGCTAATCCTAAATAATTATTTAAACTCCACTGTAATACTTCTTTTCCTCTAAAAATCATCTTATTATTTAACTCTCCTTCTAATTTTGGAAAAGCAAAATAACCATGTGCTTCTTTGGAATATTTACCTAAAGGACCTCTATTGTTCTTGATTTTTTCAAATATATCATTCATAATTATAGGATTAAAATTGGCGACAAAGTTAACCGATTTATCGAAAAAAAAAAGCTCTTGCATTTAAAAGTTGTAAACTAGTTAAAATTAAAAATTATCAATTTTCAAATTATTAGATTACTTTTATGGCTTCAAAACAAACACCATGCTCTTTAAGTTAAATAAAATCTCTCTTTTGCTTGTTTTACTTAGCATTTCGGCAGTTTTTTTTTTTATTGGAGACTTGTTTTTAGGTTCTGTTCACATTCCTTTTTCCAATGTAATAGACATTTTATTTACTTCTTCTTCCGAAAAATCAAGTTGGAATATTATCGTGTTAGAATCTCGGTTACCTAGAACTCTTACTGCAATTCTTTGTGGTGCTGCACTTTCCGTTAGTGGTTTACAAATGCAAACACTTTTCAGAAATCCTTTAGCTGGTCCTTACATTTTAGGTATTAGTTCTGGTGCGGGTTTAGGTGTTGCTATTTTCATCATGGGATTAGGTTTTTTAGGAATTTCTCTCACACATTTAACTTGGATAGAAAACTATGGAATTATTATCAGTTCAATTATTGGCTCTTCGTGTGTTTTATTCATCTTATTGGTTTCTATTATTCGTTTAAAAGATATTATGACTGTTTTGATTTTAGGCATTATGATAGGTAGTGTGGCAAGTGCGTTGATAAGTATTATTCAATATTTTAGTTATGATAATTCACTTAAATCTTTTGTAATGTGGATGATGGGTGATTTAAGTAATGTTTCCCTAACTCAACTAAAAATACTTTTTCCTGTTGTGCTGCTTGGCTTAATTTTATCTTTTCTTATTTCAAAAAAGCTAAACACCTATTTATTGGGCGAAGACTATGCTCAATCGTTAGGTGTAAACATTAAAAAAACACAATTTACCATAATAATTATCACTGCAATTTTGGCAGGTAGCATCACTGCCTATTGTGGCCCTATTGGCTTTGTTGGCATTGTTGTCCCTCACTTAGCAAGGTTAATTAGCAAGTCGTCTAATCATATCATAATTATTCCTTTATCTGTTCTAATTGGAACTAATATGTTGTTAATTTCCGACATTATTTCTCAATTACCTGGTAGCGAAAAAGTTATTCCTATAAATGCAATTACTTCCCTCATTGGTATTCCTTTTATTTTTTGGATAATTTTCAAGAACAAACGTATATCTGAACTCAATTGAATGAAATTTTAAACATAGCATCACTTTGTGTTGGTTACGATAAAAAACCTGTTATTTCTGATTTTAACACACATATTTCATCGCCTTGTTTAGTTACACTAATAGGTAGAAATGGAGAGGGAAAATCTACGCTACTCAAAACCATTGTGGGGTTACTTCCTTCCTTTTCAGGAAATATTTCTTTTTTTAACAAAGAAATTTCTTCTTTGTCAACTAAAGAGAAATCTACTATTTTTAGCATAGTATTGACTCAACCTCCACAAATTGGCAACATAACGGTGAGAGATTTTGTAGGTTTTGGAAGGTATCCCTACACAAATTGGTTGGCAATGAACTCAAAAAAAGATAACTCCATTATTGATGAATCTATAGCTCTTTGCGGATTAACTGATTTTGCTCAGCGAAATTTCGCCAATTTAAGCGATGGCGAAAAACAAAAGATTGCCATTGCCAGAGCAATTGCTCAAAACACACCTATTATTATTCTGGATGAACCTACTTCTCATTTAGATATGGTAAATCAAATAGAAATTTTTGAGCTATTACATCGCTTGGTAAAAGAAAAGCAAAAAACCATTCTTATTTCTTCGCATCAATTGCAATTAGCCATGCATTATTCTGGTGAAATTTGGTTGCTTAATCAAGGAAAAGTTGAAATTAACAATCCAACTTTTTTTAAGGAAAACAAAACCATAGAACAGCTTTTTAGGTTGGAAAATAAGTTTAAATTGTTGTAATTTTGATTCAATCAAATTTTATTAAAAATGAAAAACACATTATATTTATTGCTTACAATTATTGGGTTATTGGGGTGTCATAAAAAAAAAATTTGCAATTCTACTAACAGTTCGTTCAATCAATTATACGAATCAATTCATACGAATAACCCAAGTTTTACAGATAATTTTATAATGGATTTAGAAGTCCATGCTTACACTTTTTCAGTTTCGGACACTCAGGAAGTTTGTTCTATTGGATATCGAGCTGCTCCAAATATGAATAGTAAAAATTATAAAATGATTATTGTTGATAGTCTTTCAAACACCATTCTATATTCAGAAAATCATTTATTTAGTTCAACAAATACCAGTTATGTTACTCCTGGTATTACTATAAAATTACTACCTGGCATAAATTACACAATAAATAGAATTCAATTAAATTGGTCTCCATCAATAGTTAATACGGTTGGTAGAGTGTTATATAGTAATAATTTATCGATTCTCTTTCCTGTTTCTAATGGAGATATCACAATAGTAAGTTCTAATTTTTATGGAAACGGTTTTCCATTATTAAATTTTGGCGTTCCATATATTGATATTGTTTTCAAAAAGTAATTGTTAAAAATACACCCAATAAAAACGAGTGGTTTCTCGGCTATTGAACTCCACCGTAGGAAATGGAAATTTCAAAAATCCAAAAGTTCCTAATAAGGTATTAGCAAATTTGCTCTTGGTTTTTATTCGGGTTAAGTCTATATCCAATGAAAGATAAAATTGCCGTTGTCGTTTAATTTCGGGATACAACTCATTCGTAAATGCACCTAACATTCCATCAGCACCATAGCCCACCGCTAAGTTTAACCATTTTGGGAATTTAGTTTCTTCACTTAAAAAAGAAGCAATGTTAGTACTCAACCAATAGGTTTGTCCATTATAGTCTTTTAGCATATTTTGAGCTAAATTTTCTCCCAATAAATTAGGTCGTTTTTCCCAATAATCACTTTTGTGAAACGAATATTTCAGAAGTATGCGCTGTTCTTTCCAAGCCAATTGTTGAGCAACAAACAATCCAGAACCAGCTGTGTTTACAGCAACATCGCCCCACGAAAAACCCCAAGCTGAGGAGTAACCATCAAAAATTTCGACAGAAGTTAAAAAAAACAAGCCTAATGTTCCTCCATACCATACTGATTTTTTTTCGCTTACCCCACTCCATTTCAATGCTTCGTAGCCAGCAAAACCAACATAGTAAGCAGTTACTCCATGTCCAATTTTGTCCATTTGCAACCATTCTTTATTATCATTAAAAAAATGAAAAGAGGAACTGGGTACATCCTTGTACCATAAGGCATATAACCCTGTTATTGTTGCTGTATAGCCAACTGTTTCTGTTACAATAACGGTTTTAAGTCTTTTTGTATTAACACTATCTTGTTGAGCAAACAAATGGACGTTTATCAACAATAAAATAATTAATAGGGAAAATTTAAAAACGTACTTATATTGTATTGCTTTATAGGCTTTCAACTTTTATACTTCTAATTACTTACCACTTTAAACGCTGTTCTTCGGTTTTCTGCTCTACCTTGCTCGGTTTCATTTGAGGCAATTGGTGCTGTATCTCCAAACCCTTTTATGGTTAATCGGTTTTCGGAAATACCATTTTCAACTAAATAATCTTTCACCGATTTTGCTCGGTTTTCCGATAAAAGTTGGTTGTCTTTTGGCTTTCCAACATTGTCAGTATGTCCACCAATTTCGATGGTTAATTTAGGATTAGTAGTTAAAAAGGCAATGAGTTTGTTTAGTTCTGCTTTTGATGTTGGTTTTAAATCAAATTTAGCCGTTTCAAAAAAGATATTTTTCAATACCACACTTTTGCCAACTTCAATTTTATCTAACGGAACATTTTTTTCAAAAGGGGTTAAATCTTCGGTTGTTTTTAGGGTAAAATTTTCGGAATAAAACAAATACCCATTTTTTGCTACATTTAATGCGTAATCGTGATTGGAGGGCAAACAAACCAAATATGCTCCTGTTTTTTCATCGGAAAATGAAGTAACTACAACATTTCCAGTTTCTAAGTCTATCAATTCAAATTTTGCTGAAATTTTTTGGCTAGTTGTGGCATCATAAACAATTCCTTTTAAATAAGTTACTTTTTCAGGTTGTAAATGGAAAGGCAATTCAAAACCATAAATATCTAAATCTCCAAAACCACCTTGCCTGTCGGAAGCAAAATAGGCAATTTTTCCATCGGCAGTAACAAGCAAACTATTTTCATCATTGTGTGTATTAATGGGATACCCTAAATTTATTGGTGTTGACCAATTTCCATGTTTGTCTTTTTTGCTCATAAAAATGTCTAATCCACCCATTCCCGGATGTCCGTCTGATGAAAAATAAAGCGTTTTTCCATCGGGATGAATAAATACTGATTCTTCTGATGATTTGGTGTTGATTACATTGCTCAACGGTGTTGGTTTTGACCAAATGCCTTCATCGCTCAATTCCGACATATAAATATCTTGCTGACGCTGTTGACCTCTGCCTATACCTCTTATAAAGTACAAGGTTTTTCCATCAGCAGAAAAAGAAGGTTGCGTTTCCCAGTTTCTTGAATTTACGGGTTCACCCAAGTTTCGAGGAAAAGACCAATCGTTTCCCGATTTAAATGAATAGAACAAATCACAACTTCCAAACCCTTTTTTTCCTTGTCCATAGCCTTCATACGGATCGGCACATATCGTAAAAATTAAAAATTGCCCGTTTGCCGAAAGTGTTGGAGCTCCTTCATTATTTTTACTATTTACACCTCTTAAATTTTTTCCCTTTCCCCAATTGTTTCCGTCAAAATAGCTCACATAAAAATCTTCATTAAACCCCGTTGAAGTGCTTTTGTCTTCAAGTCTTCTAGTATAAAGCAATGTTTTTCCATCTACCGAAAGGGCTGGATAATATTCGGGAAGTTCAGAGTTTACGCCTTCACCTAAGTTAATTGGATTAAAAGGAACAGGATTTTTAAGTGCTTCGAGGGCAAATTCGCAATCTCTCACTCCATCTTGCGCTAAGGTTTTCATTAATTGAGGAGAATTAGTAAGTGTAAGGTATTTTTTAAAATTGGCTAATGCTTCTTCATACCTGCCTAATTTAAGTTGCAAACTTCCTAATGATGGATAGCTTTCAGGAAAAAAATCGGGATTTATAGCAATGGATTTTGCATAATGCTCAATGGCTTTTTCAAACTGACCAGTTTCTGTATAAACATAAGCTAAGAGCAATTCTGCTTCAACAAAATTGGGGTCTTTTTGCAAGGCTTCTAAAAAATTTAATTCAGCTAATTTATTGTTCCGTGCATCATAATAGTTCCTGCCTTCCTCAAACAATTTAATTGCTTTTTTGTTTGTGGAAGATAGCGTTTGTTGTGCCACCGTGCAATTGATTAGTATAAAAACACTAATGATTTGTAAGGCTATTTTAATTTTTATACTCATATATTTATTTCTAACTCCTATATAACTAATTTTAAATTTCTGTTTGTTAATGTATTAAAATGATTGTATGCCCCTCGCACACCCTTAATCCCTAAAGGGAACCTACGCTCGTGGTAGCGTTGGCTTTCCCCTTTAGGGGGTAGGGGTTGCGGAGGGAGTAAATCCTTAACTTCTCTTATGCAATTCATTTCCCAAAGTTATCTATTTTGAGAGCCTGTCCCGATTTCTCGGGATTGGAATTTTTCCATTCCCGCTAACTCCTAAATACTCTTAACTCCTAAGTACTTTTTTTACGCAATCCTACTCCAATTAATTTTTCCGCTTAACAGTAATTTAAATGTGTTTCGCAAACGTACGTTTTTTTCTAATTCCAAATTGGCATCTTCTTTCAATATTTCAACGGCTGTGTTTCGAGCTGCTTGTAAAATTTGTCCATCTTTAGCTAAATCGGCTAATTTTAAATTCAGTAAACCGCTTTGTTGTGTGCCTTGAATATCGCCTGGACCTCTTAATTTTAAGTCCACCTCTGCAATTTCGAAGCCATCATTAGTACTAACCATTGTTTCCATACGTAATTTACCCTCGGCACTTAGTTTGTTCCCTGTCATTAAAATACAATACGATTGTTCTGCTCCTCTTCCAACCCTTCCTCTGAGTTGGTGCAGTTGTGATAAACCAAATCGCTCGGCACTTTCAATAACCATCACACTTGCATTAGGAACATTAACCCCTACTTCTATTACCGTTGTGGCAACCATAATATGCGTTTCGCCTTTAATAAAACGCTGCATTTCGTACTCTTTATCTGCCGATTTCATTTTTCCGTGTACTATAGAAAGTTGGTAATTGGGTAGCGGAAACCTGCGTGCAATGCTTTCATATCCATCCATCAAATCTTTGTAATCCATTTTTTCCGATTCTTGAATAAGCGGATAAACAACATAAATTTGCCTACCTTTTTTTATTTCCTGATCCATAAACCCAAATAATTTCATACGCCCCGAATCAAATTGATGTATGGTTTTTATTGGTTTCCTGCCTTTTGGCAATTCATCAATAACAGAAACATCTAAATCGCCATAAAAAGTCATTGCCAAGGTCCTGGGAATTGGAGTGGCAGTCATTACTAACACATGCGGCACACCATTATTTCCTTTTCGCCATAATTTAGAACGCTGCTCTACACCAAAACGATGTTGTTCATCAACAATAACAAGCCCCAAATTCTTAAATTTAACTTTATCTTCCAAAATGGCGTGTGTACCTATTAAAATTTGGAGTGTTCCATTTTCTAGTTTCTCATGAATTTCATTACGTTGTTTTGTTTTAGACGAACCTGTAAGCAAATTTATTTCTATCGGTAATCCATGCAACAGTTCTCTTATGTTTTCAAAATGTTGTTGAGCCAAAATTTCGGTTGGAGCAACCAAACAAGCCTGAAAATTGTTGTCTAACGCAATAAGCATTGTCATTAATGCAACTATCGTTTTTCCGCTACCAACATCGCCTTGCAAAAGTCTGTTCATGTGTTTGCCCGAACCAATATCTTTGCGAATTTCTTTGATAACTTTTTTTTGGGCATCGGTTAATTCAAAAGGAAGTTTTTCGTTATAAAATGTGTTAAAATAATTCCCTATCGCACTAAAAACAAATCCTTTAATTGTTTTTGTTTTAATTACTTTTTGACGTAATAAATTGAGTTGTAAATAAAAAAGCTCTTCAAATTTAAGTCGGAAAATGGCTTTTTTTAGCGTGTTTTCGTCTTTTGGAATATGAATATTAATTAATGCTTCTTCTTTTGATATAAGTCCTAACTGCTGAAGCACTTCATCACTCAATGTTTCAGGAATTTGATGTGTTAATTGAGCAACTAAATTTTTCTGGATTCGATGTATTCCTTTCGCATTCAACCCTTTGTTAGAAAGGGCTTCGGTAGTTGGGTAAACGGCTTCAAGGGCTACATCATTGGTTAAAAGAGCGTTACTTACCAAATCCATTTCAGGGTGTGTGATGTTGTAAGTATGTCTAAACAAACTTGGTTTTCCGTAAACAATGTATTCAACACCCATTTTTAGCGAACCTTGCAACCATTTTATGCCTTTAAACCAAACGAGTTCAATTTCGCCTGTTTCGTCTTTTAGCGTTGCAACCAAACGCTTTGCTCGTTTTTCACCAACTGTTCCAATGGCAATAAGTTGTCCTTTTAATTGAATGTACGTTTGGTCGTTATCAATGGACGAAATGGTATAAATTTTAGATTTATCGATATACCGAAAAGGGTAATGATGCAAGAGTTGAGCGAATGTAAAAATGCCTAACTCTTTTTGAAGTAATTCGGCTCGTTGCGGTCCAACGCCTTTTAAAAATTCTATTTTGGTTTCGAGTAGCAATTCAAAGCAAAAATACTATCTTTTTACTTGTTCTTCTTTAAGGTTTTGATTTAAAAACATTTTATGCCATCGTTTGTGTCATCACAAACGATATTTTATGCCATCGTTTGTGATAACACAATTTTTTTGTTTGTGATGACACAAACAAAGGCGGCAAATTTTATCAAAGGTCGTCCCTTAATAGGTCATTTCATATCTCCGAAATTTTAGTTATACTCAAACTTAATAGCTTTTCGTGAGAAAAGATAATTAGTTTGAGTTATATTCCATTTTTGATTCCGATTCCGATAGTTATCGGAACTATCGGGACTATCGAAAGTTAAACTTTCGGGACTCGAATCTCATAACAATAGAAATTTATAATTTCTATTTTTTCGGTAACCAAAATACATTCATTTCCCAATCCGACTCAGGTGGAGGTTTCGGTATATTAATATAAAAACAACTTTTTTAATTCTTGTTCCTTAACATTTTTTAACAGCGAAACAGTTAACTCATAATTAATAAACTAACTTCGCTGTTTAATTTAGCCCTTCAAAAAAAATAATACTTATGGAAGAAGAAAAATTACCTACCGAACCAATAACAACAACAAGTGTTTCATCAGGTGTTGATATTAGAGCGTTAAACGAAAAAATTCAGAAAGAAAGTTCTTTTGTTGATTTAGTAACCATGGAAATGGATAAGGTAATTATCGGTCAAAAACACATGACCGAGCGTTTACTTATCGGCTTACTATCCAACGGACACATTTTGTTAGAAGGTGTGCCAGGTTTAGCAAAAACATTGGCTATTAATAGCTTGGCAAAAACAATAGATGCTAAATTTAGCAGGGTGCAGTTTACCCCAGATTTGCTTCCTGCCGATATTATTGGAACAATGATTTACAACCAAAAGCAAGAAGAATTTACCGTTAAAAAAGGACCTATTTTTGCCAATTTTATTCTTGCTGATGAGATAAACCGTGCTCCTGCAAAAGTGCAAAGTGCCTTGTTAGAAGCCATGCAAGAACGTCAAATTACCATAGGCGACACCACCTTTAAACTCCCTGAACCATTTTTAGTATTAGCAACTCAAAACCCTGTGGAACAAGAAGGAACTTATCCGTTACCCGAAGCTCAAGTGGATCGTTTTATGCTAAAAGTAGTGTTGGATTATCCTAAAAAAGAGGAAGAAAAAATTATAATTAGAAACAACATTTCTAAAGCTGGATTTCCTACACCAAATTGTGTAGTAAAACCCGAAGATATTTTAAAAGCAAGGGAACTAGTTAGAGAAGTTTACATGGACGAAAAAATTGAGCAATACATTGTAAACATTGTTGATGCAACCCGAAATCCGCAAGATTATAATTTGCCCGAATATAAAAATCTTATCACTTTTGGAGGTTCGCCCAGGGCAAGTATAAATTTAGCCTTAGCATCAAAAGCTTATGCTTTTATTAAACGTAGAGGTTATGTAATTCCTGAAGATGTGCGAGCAATTTGTCATGATGTGCTTCGCCACAGAATAGGTTTAAGCTATGAAGCGGAGGCTGAAAACATTACTTCAGTAGATATTATTAATGGTATTTTAAATAATGTGGAGATTCCTTAAGGGTGTTGCTGTAAAAGGCATTGTGCGTTAGCTTCCCCTCTTGAGAGGGGCAGGGGTGTGTTTTGATAATATATAATGATAAAACTCAATCAGCAATGCAACGATTTCTTTAGTTTAATGAATATGATGATTTCTTTTAAAAACAAGATAAAATGAATAGTAAAAAAGCTAACATCCAATCTCCTACTTCCAACCTCCCACCCCCCACCTCCAACACTTCTGACCTCCTAAAAAAAGTTAGAAAAATTGAGATAAAAACCCGAGGATTAAGCAACCAAATCTTTTCGGGCGAATATCATTCTGCTTTTAAAGGAAGAGGTATGGCTTTTAGCGAAGTTAGAGAGTATCAACATGGCGATGAAATAAGAACCATAGATTGGAATGTAACTGCTCGTTTTGGACATCCTTATGTGAAAGTTTTTGAAGAAGAACGAGAAATGACCGTAATGCTTTTGGTTGATGTTAGCGGCTCAAAAGAATTTGGAACGCAACAAAAAAGCAAGCAAGAATTAGCTATCGAAATTTGTGCGGTGTTAGCTTTTTCGGCTATTCAAAATAACGATAAAGTGGGTGTTATTTTCTTTTCAGATA
>JAHYJH010000110.1 GCA_019429185.1 Vicingaceae bacterium | reverse complement strand
CATATTTTTGTTTTTTAGATTAACAAATATAAACAAGGTTTCATTCTTTTTCTTACTTCATTTCGCTACGCTCCATTTCGTAAGAAAAAGAATGAAAATAGGGAACAACGTAGTGAAACTAATCATTTTATTATTAATAACAGTTTCGGCATCACTAATAATAATCTTACTTTCTCCGAAATATTGTAACAATGGTAGAAAGGTTAAATTTCTTTTGGAAACTTTGTTATTCGGTCGAACTTCATCAATGTTATTTTCTTTGGCTTCATTAATTTTGGTTTTTACCTCTGTAAATTTTACGATAGCCGCAATAATTTCAGCACTTTCATCTTTGGGTGGATTGTATTCATTTTTTCCTTCAAACTCTGTAAAAGGAAAAGTAATTTTTTCGGGAATAATTATCCTAATCTTATCTTCTGTAGTAGAATTGAGGCTTGCTGCAAATATTTTAATGTACTTTAAAAGCAGTCCATATACTTCATTGGTATTGCTCTTTGTAAGCAACCGAACTATCAGATTATCATACATTAGCTCTACGCCTGCTTGTGTCGGATTATTTATATCCACAATGGAATAAAACGTTGAAGTTGTTTTTATGAAGTCGGCTGAGTTTATATAATTCTGCAACAATGTATTGATGTCGTTTAGCTTTTGAGCATTCGATGAATTACTTTCATTAATTGCAACAATATTCTGAATAAGTATTGTGTCAGGCATCACCGAAATAGTGTTCGGAGTCGGCTCCATTGGTTTGGGGTTCCTAATGCTTGCAAACTTAAATGTGGGAGAAAAGATATTTATAGCCATGAGGATTTATTTTTTAGAGGTTAAAAAATTGCTCTTATTTTGTTAACAAATGTATGCAAAAAATAATTTGAAAATCCAAGAATGTTTGAAATTTTTTTAGAGGGCTGGCAAAAAATTATAGTTCTTTGCCTTGTGGTATGTGTGTGGGCTTGTGTGAACAAGGTAATGTGCTATAATGTGGGGCGGTTTTTTTTAAAAAGTGCAGTGGCAAAAAAACTAAATTTTCGTTCTTGGTCGGCAAGTGTGTTGTCAGTCCGTAAATAATTAAAGCAGTAAATTTCAAGTCATTTTACGTTAAATTTATCAAGGAGTTAGTGTCTTTTTTTACCATTGGTTATAACTCCTAAATAGAGTTTGTCCATAATGTCCGATTTATTCAAAGTATCTATTGTTTTTAAAGGTTTTACTCATTGTTGTTTATTTTTTTTATAGGTATTACCCACTTTTGCTTATTTTTTTTATAAGTGTGAGTGAACTCACTTTGTTCGGTTCATGAGCTCACTTCGCTCGGTTCTTCGTTATTCTCGACTTTCAAATCAGTCATCCCGATAGTTCCGATAGTTATCGGAATCGGGGCTCCTGATTATCAGCTCATCGAAACCTCTCCAGATAGCTATCGGGGTCGAACATTACTCACAATATTAAATTGTTTTTAGTTGTGTTCGTGAGTTCGCTTCGCTCAGTTCTGAACCAAACTCTCGACTTTATGGACAGACTTTAATTACTCATCTCCAACATTCTATTAACCGATTTTAGGGCTTTTAGCCGAATGGTTTCTTCTACAAAAATTTCGGGCTGAAGATGCTCTAAACTTGCGTGAATTTTCTCTAAGGTGTTTAATTTCATATACGGACATTCGCTGCAAGCACAGGTATTGTTGGTTACGGCTGGGGCTGGAATTAGTTTTTTATGCGGAACGGCTTGCTTCATTTTATGAATTATACCTACTTCGGTAGCAACAATAAATTCTTGTACATTGCTTTCTTCCACATATTTTAACAATGCCGTAGTTGAACCCACAAAATCGGCTTCATTCAAAATTGCTTCCTGACATTCGGGGTGGGCAATTAATTCGGCATTTGGGTATTTTCCTTGTAAAAATTTTAGTTTATCTGCCGAAATTTCTACATGAACTTCGCAAGATCCATCCCACAAAACCAAATCTCTTCCTGTTTTTTTGGCTACATATTTACCTAAGTTAATGTCGGGAGCAAAAATTATTTTTTCATCTTTTGGTAAACTATCCACAATTTTAACTGCGTTTGATGAGGTACAAATAATATCACTCAAAGCTTTTATCTCAGCAGAGCAATTAATGTAGCTAATTACAGTATGGTTGGGATATTGTTTTAAAAATGCTTCAAATTTATCGGTTGGAGCAGAGTCTGCCAAGGAACATCCTGCATTCAAATCAGGGATAATTACTTTTTTAGTAGGATTGAGAATTTTTGCAGTTTCGCCCATAAAATGAACGCCTGCAAACAAAATAACATCGGCATTGGTTTTTGCAGCTTCTTGAGCCAATCCCAAACTATCGCCAATATAATCAGCAATGTCTTGAATTTCTTCTTGTTGGTAATAATGAGCCAAAATTACTGCGTTTTTTTCTTTTTTTAATCGAGCAATTTCTTCCACTAAATTTTTTTCTTGATCCAAATCAGCGGTTACATAACCTTTTTCTTTAACTTCTTGAAGTTTGTTCATTTTCTAGTACAGATTTTAACAAAGAGTCATGACCCCTTGTTGATAGATTTTTCACTATTAATTACATTTACACATTTACACATTCACACATTCTCACATTTTTCTCCCGCAGATTTCGCAGATTTTCGCAGAATTTTCTAAAACACTAACTCCTTACGCCTAACAACTAACCCCTTAAAACCTCTTCAATTAATTCATCTATTAAAAGTGATTTTTGTATTCCTGTTTCCATATTTTTAACGGTAAGCTTTCCTGATGCCATTTCATCACTTCCTACCATTACCATATAGTTGATGTTTTTGTTGTTGGCGAATTTCATTTGTTTTTGCATTTTAGCACTTTCTGGATAAATTTCTGCATTTATGCCTGTATCTCTTAGTTGAAACAATAAAGGCAGACAATAATTTTGTTCTTTTTCTCCAAAATTTACGAATAACACTTGCGTAGAATCTCCTTTAAATTCGGGATATAAATTATTATTTAACAACACATCATAAATCCGATCGGCTCCAAAAGAAATACCTACTCCCGACACATCTTTTAATCCAAATTTTCCGGTTAAATCATCATACCTTCCTCCACCACAAATACTTGGAAAGTTTTCTACTTTTACTTCTATGATTGTTCCTGTGTAATAGCCTAAACCACGAGCTAGCGTTGGATCGAAATTTACGTTAGCTGTTTTTAAGCCTAATTGTTGTAATTTTTCAAAAACAAATGCTAATTCGTCTATTCCTTTTTGACCGTTGATGGTATTACCAATTTTTTGGGATAAGAACGCTAATTGAGTAAATGCCATTTCAAATAAATCACTTGAACCTTTTCTTACTGCTAACAAATCCATTAACGACAATGATTTTTCTTTAGAAATACCTATTTCATTAAGTTCTTTAATAATTCCTTCTAAACCTATCTTGTCAAATTTATCAATGGTTACAACTACCTGTTCAAATTTATCCTGCTCTCCAACAGACTCAATTATTCCAGCTAAAATTTTTCTATTATTTACAGAAACCGTATAATTCAGTTTACCTTGAAAAAGCTCGGTAAATATATCATCAATAATTTTGATTAAATCTACTTCGTTCAATAAAGAATCTGAACCAATAATATCGGCATCGCACTGATAAAATTCTCTGTAACGTCCTTTTTGTGGTCTATCGGCACGCCAAACCGGTTGTATTTGAAACCTTCTAAACGGAAAAGTAATCTCGTTTTGATTTTGTACTACATAACGTGCAAAAGGAACGGTTAAATCGTAATGAAGAGCTTTTTCAGCAATGCTTGGAGTTATAAGTTTCGAGTTTCGAGTTTCAAGTTGTTTTTCATCCGCTTTAGCTAAAAAATCACCACTATTTAAAATCTTAAAAATCAATTTATCGCTTTCATCACCGCCTGTTCCAACAAGTGTACTCAGGTTTTCCATAGCGGGAGTTTCTATCTGTTGGAAGCCATATTTTTTATACACTTTTTTAATGGTATCGAAAATATAGTTTCTGTGAGCCATTTCTATTGGCGAAAAATCTCTTGTTCCTTTTGGTATGCTTGGTTTACTACTCATTCTAATTAAATTTTAAGAATGCAAATTTAAGATATTAAAGCTGATTTAAAATTAAAAAAGCCCAAAAGCGATATTCACTTTTGGGCTAATGTTATAAAAAAAACGTATTATTTTTAATGATGGGCTTCCTCGGAATCACTATTAAACAATACTATTGCTATTATTGCTCCTATTATTATTAACGTCATACTCAATGCTTGAACAATTCCTCCGTCTTTTTCAATAGCTATATAGGCATAATGAAAAGGTGCTGTAAATAAAAATGCAATGATTGCCAAGGCTATTAATTTATTTTTTTTCATGTTGTTTTTGTTAGGTTTGAACTGCTAAAGTACAATTTTTATTTATTATTAAAAACGAAATACTGATTTTTTAAAGTGTACCTCTTTTTTCTTGTTCTCTTTCTATGGATTCAAATAATGCTTTAAAATTTCCTGCACCGAAACCTCTAGCACCCATCCGTTGAATGATTTCAAAAAACAAAGTTGGCCTATCTTCAACTGGTTTTGTAAATATTTGTAATAAATAACCCTCTTCATCGGCATCTATCATTATTCCCAACCCCTTCAATGTTTCGATATCTTCACGAAGTTTATGGTTATGGGCTTGTAATCGTTGAGGAACTGCTTTGTAATATTCCTCTGGTGGAGTTGATAAAAATTCTACTCCTCTGGCTCTTAATTTAGATACGGTTGTGATAATATCATCGGTAGCTACAGCAATATGTTGTGCTCCAGGACCTTCATAAAAATCTAAGTATTCTTCAATTTGAGATTTTTTCTTTCCTTCGGCAGGCTCGTTAATCGGGAATTTAATTCTTCCGTTACCATTGCTCATTACTTTACTCATTAAAGCAGAATATTCAGTATGGATTTGCTTGTCGTCAAATGATAAGAAGTTTACAAATCCAAGTACATCTTCATAAAATTTTACCCATTGGTTCATTTCATTCCAACCTACATTTCCAACCATGTGGTCAATAAATTTTAAGCCTGTTGGTTCTGGATTGTAATCCGATTCCCATTTTTGATATCCCGGTAAAAACACTCCGTTATAATTTTTTCTTTCAACAAAAATATGAATCGTGTCTCCATACGTATGAATACCTGAGCGAACTACTTCTCCCTGTTCATCTTTTTCAATGGTAGGTTTCATAAACGATTTTGCACCTCTTTTGGTAGTTTCTTCCCATGATTTTGTTGCATCTTCTACCCAAAGAGCAATTACTTTAACACCGTCCCCATGCTTTGTAAGGTGTTCATTTATAGGTGATTTTGAGTTCAACGGAGTAGTCAACACCAACCTGATTTTGTCTTGTTTCAACACATAAGAAGCATATTCTTTACATCCAGTTTCTAAGCCTTTGTAAGCATCCGATAGAAATCCAAATGCTGTTTTATAGAAATGTGCCGCTTGTTTTGCGTTTCCTACATAAAACTCTACATAATCTGTTCCTAAAAGCGGCAAGAAATCTTGTGCTCCTTCAAAAATTTTTTCTAATCCGTATTCTACGTTTTTTATGTCTTTCATAGTTTGTTTATAGTTTATAGTTTAAGCCCCACCCGACCTCCCCAAAAGGGAGGAGTTTCCATCACACAATCCCAAAGTTAATGGTTATTATGTAAATGAGGGATGGTTATGCTTTATCTTTTTTTTAATTCACACATTAACTTCCCAACCACGATTTATAATAATCTTCCACTTGGAGTTTCATTGCTTCTTCTGTTATCATTACAGGACTAAATGGATCTATCATTACCGCTAATTCTTCGGTTTGTTTTTTTCCTACACTTCGCTCTATTGCTCCAGGGTGTGGTCCATGAGGAATTCCGCCTGGATGAAGTGTTATTTGTCCTTTTTCAATGTTGTTTCTACTCATAAAATCTCCATCAACATAATATAAAATTTCTTCTGAATCTATGTTGCTATGATGGTAGGGTGCTGGTACTGCTTCCGGATGATAATCATACAATCTTGGCACAAAAGAACAAACCACAAAACCTGCTGCTTCCCATTGTTGATGCGTTGGTGGTGGTAGATGAATTCGACCTGTAATTGGCTCGAAATCGTGAATGGAAAAAGCGTAAGGGTAATTAAATCCGTCCCACCCAACTACATCAAAGGGATGATTTTCGTGGGTATATTCCCATAAAACATCTTGTTTTTTTGATAAAATCTTGAATTTTCCTTTTTCATCATGCGTTTCCAAATTTTCTGGCAATCTAAAATCTCTTTCGCAAAAAGGTGAGTGTTCTAATAATTGTCCGTAATTATTTCTGTATCTGCTTGGAGTTGTAATAGCACTGGCTGATTCAATAAATAATATTCTATTATCTTCGGTATCAAAGTCGATTTGATAGGTAGTTCCTCTTGGAATAATTAAATAATCGCCATACTTAAAATTAATGTTTCCATACATGGTTCTTAATTTTCCTGAACCAACATGAATAAAAAGCATTTCATCGGAATCGCTGTTTCTGTAGAAATAATCGTTGGAAAATGATGTTGGGGCTGCCAATCCAATTTTTAAATCTTTATTAACCAACAGAATTTTCCTGCTTTCCAAATAATCTTGCTCAGGTTTTAAAGAAAATCCTTTCAAACTAATGGCTTTCATATTTTTAGGTATAGCAATTTTTGGAGTTAAATCTTTTAGTTGCCTTATTTCGCTAACAACTGTTGGGGGATACAAATGGTAAATTAAAGAATACATACCAACAAATCCGGCTGTACCAAACAATTCTTCTTGATATAAACTACCATCTTCTTTTTTAAAAGTAGTGTGTCTTTTTTTAGGGATTTTTCCTAATTTGTGGTATCTGGACATAGTTTATTTTATTAATTCGTTTTATTTTCTATTTTTTGAGAGGAACAAATATACTAATTTTAGTACTCCATTTCCTGACAAAAGTCAAGTTTTGAAATAAAAAAAGCAGGTTATTTAACCTGCTTAAAACAAAGATTTGCACTGTTTAATCTAGTTAGTCTTTGCAAGAAAACTCCCAAATACTTCGTTATTCTCATTTTTGATTCAGTCATTTACCTAAGTGAAACTGGCTTCGCCTTCTTCCTCCTTGCAAGGCATAGTCAAAGAAATCTTTGCCTCTGCCCTTGCTTCGTTCGTCAGTTCTTTAGAATCAAAAATATCGAAAGCCTCGTCTTTGGAAGTTTACTCATTATTTTCTATTGTTTTTTTTGTAATCGTGATTCGCTTCGCTTAATTCTTATCAAAGACACTAAAAAAAAGGGGGGGGGCTTGCAGACACTAAATAGTGTCTGTCCATAAAGTCGAGAGTTTGGTTCAGAACTGAGCGAAGCGAACTCACGAACACAACTAAAAACAATTTAATATTGTGAGTAATGTTCGAGATTGAGGTTTCGATGACTTGATAATCAGGAGTGTACTAAAGTACATGACTGATTTGAAAGTCGAGAATAACGAAGATATCGGACATTATGGACAAACTCTAAATAGCTGCTAACGCTTTATCATAATCAGGTTCTATTACAATATCTTCAACCTGTTCTGTATAAACAACTTTGCCTGTTTCATCTAATACCACAATACATCTTGAACTTAATCCAGTTAACGCTCCTTCTAACATTTCCAACCCATAATCTTTACCAAATTGTCCAGTTTTAAAGTCAGACAACATTTCTACATTTTCTATTCCTTCAGCTCCACAAAATCTTTTTTGAGCAAAAGGCAAATCTCTAGAAATACACAATACTTTTGTATTTTCTAATGCCGCTGCTTTTACATTAAAATTTCTTACAGATGCAGCACAAACACCAGTATCTATACTTGGAAAAATATTTAATATTAATTTTTTGCCTTTAAAATCGTTTAAGGTTTTGGTGCTTAAATCAGTTGCTATTAATTGAAAATCTTTCGCTTGCGAACCAACAGTTGGAAGTGTTCCACTAGTATTTATTTCGTTTCCTTTAAATTTAATTTTTGCCATGTTTTATATTTTTAAGTTTTGGTTTAAATCTCTTTTCAATTAGATTCTATCTGTAATGTCGAGAGGCTGAACTGTAAAGTTCGAGTTCCAAAATATGTTTTTCAAAGAAAAACAAATATTTCGAGCCTGTCCGGCACGGTACAGACAGCCTTTATTTAGTGCCTGTACATAGTAGGTGTCTGTTTCAGAATGTTCGAGTTCAAGGCTTGCGAAATTTTTAATTGTCAGGAGTTTACTTTTGTAAATGACTGCAATTAAAAATGAGCATAACGAAGAAATCGAACATTATGGACAGATACTAATTATTATCTTCTGCAAACCACTCCGCATAAGAAGTCGGTGTTTCTCGTAAAAACAAATTATGCAAAATAAGATTAGAAGGTAATTGGGTTTTAATTAAGTCAGCATAATGAATCAACAAATTCTCGCAAGTAGGTTGAAATGGAACTGTGATTAATTTTGGCATAAAATCAAACTGTGCAAAATCAATATCCATCTTTTCATTCAACACCAACGCATGGTCATATTTATGAACGATTAAATCGTTCACAATTTTTTTGATAATGCCAAAATCAACAACCATTCCCTCATCAGAATCTGCTGTGCCATTTTTTATTTTCCCCTTCACTGTTACATTTAACTTATAAGAATGTCCATGAATATTCTTGCACGGTCCATCATATCCCAATAAGGCATGAGCCATTTCAAACTTAAATTCTTTGGTGATTCTGATTACTGACATAATAAGATAATTTTTACAAAATTATCATTAATCCACGAATTGAAACCATTAAAAGTTAACTATTCAAATTTATTAATTCGTTTTGTAATTTTTTGGTCAATGATTTTACGATAAGTTCATAAGAATCATCAATTAATTGAAAAATCATTTTATCACTAACATCCGCATCAACCATAACCGTATTCCAGTGCTGTTTGTTCATGTGATAACCGGGCAAAATACCCATAAATTGCTCTCTTAATTCAACCGCTTTTTCAGGGTCGCATTTTAGGTTAATGGATTCAAAATTATCGACATCTGCCAATGCAAACATTTTCCCCATTACTTTAAAAACCAATGTGCTTTTATCAAAAGGAAAGCTTTCTGTTACGCCTTTCTTTTTTATACAATATATTCTGTATTCTTCTATGTTCATTGATTTCAAAGCTTTAACCATCAACTAACCTTACTACCAATAATAATTACATCATCTATTTGCTCCAAGCTGCCTTTCCATTCGACAAATGCTTTTTGAAGTGCTTCTTTTTGTTTTTCCATGGTTTGTGTATTAATGGATAGCAGTAGTTCCTTAAATTGTTTGTAACGGAATTTCTTTCCGTAAGTACCTCCAAATTGGTCGGCAAAACCATCGGAAAATAAATATACGGTGTCTCCCTCATGTAGTTTGAATGTGTGATTGGTAAATTGTTTTACCTCATCTGTATAATTACCTATCGGGAATCTATCTGCTTTAACTTCATAAAGATTTAAACCTGTTTCGTTTTCCATATTTACCTCTGCACCTTCAATATTATGTTGAGAAACAATGTATAAAGGATTGTAAGCTCCAGCAAATTCCAACACCTTAGTTTGTGTATTAAAAACACAAAGCGAAATATCCATTCCGTCTTTAATGTTAGTTTGCTCCGCACTTTGTCGTAAGGTTTCAGAAACTCCTTTGTTCAAGTAATTCAATATTTCGGCAGGATTAGTAATGTTATATTCTCCAACAATTTTATCTAACAAATTATGACCAATAATACTCATAAAAGCTCCAGGAACTCCATGTCCTGTGCAATCGGCTGCTGCAAAGAAAATAAGCTCTCTATTTCTATGGTTGTCAACCGTTTGAGATGATTTAATTTCGTTCTTTTTAACAGATTGCTTCACTCGTTCCTCGTTCGCAATGACGGAACTGTTATACATCCAATAAAAATCGCCACTAACAATATCTTTAGGATTAAATAGCACAAAAGTATTTTTTAGAGATTGAGAAAATTCCTCTTCGGAGGGTAAAATAGCATCCTGAATTCGCTTTGCATAATTAATACTATCAATAATATCCTTATTCTTCATTTCAATTTCTTCACTTTTTTGAACCACTTCGGCAGTACGTTCTTTTACTTTTTCTTCTAGTACTTGCTTTTCCTTAATCAGTGCTTTTTCTCTGAATTTTATTACCGCAACAATACTAACCACAATAATTACAACACATAAAGCAATAAACCACCATTGTTGCCAAAATGGAGGTGTAATTACAAAACTATAGGTTGTTGGTGTGGTATTCCAAACTCCGTTATTATTAGAAGCAATTACTTTAAAGGTATATTTTCCAGGAGGCAATGGCGAGTAAGTTACAAATGTTTGTTTGGTTATTGGTCGCCAATCTTCATCTAAACCTTCTAACATGTATTTGTAATTTACCGCTTCTGGGTTAGTCATACAAATACTATTGTAATAAAATGCAACCGCCTTTTCTCTATAATTCAACTCCATCCCATTTGCTAAATCTCTTTCTTCTAAATTTACCATCAATTTATTAATGAAGGTAATGGGTTCTAACAAATTTTGTTGCTCATACTTTTTGTTTAGATGTATTAATCCTTCAATGGTTCCAAACCATAAATCGCCTGTATTGTCTTTATATGTTGCATTTAATTTGGATTCGATTCCTTTATACCCCATTTTGTTGGTATAGGCATAAAATTGTTGCTGTTTTTTATCGTATTTGTTCAATCCTTTGTTGGTTCCTATCCACACATTTTGTTCATTATCTATATTAATGAATGAAATATAATTAGACAACATACCATCTGCAACAGTAATTTCTTGTATAATTTCTTTACCATTAAAAACCAATATACCTTTTCCATCCGTTCCTATCCAAAGATTTCCAGCATTATCTTCTATCATACAAACAGCGGTAAATTGCTTTTCTAATTTAACTTTTTGAATGTCAGCTCCATCAATTTTACTCAATCCCTTATCTTTTGCTCCCACCCAAAGCACATTATTTTTATCTGTGTATAAACAAGAAATATCATTTCCTGCCAAACCGTGAGATTGAGAAAGTCTGTCTGCCAACTGATTATCAATTTCATAATAAACTAATCCATCGGTTGTGCCTACCCATAAATTATTAGATTTATCTACTACCAACGCAGTTATAAATGGCTGACTCATATAAGCATTGATGCGGTAAATACTTTGAAATCGTTTGCTTTTAGCATTATATTCTAACATTCCTCCCCCCCAAGTACCTATCCATAAATTATCTTTTTTATCTTTTTTGATAAAATGGATATCAGTATAAAACAATCCGTTATTTTCATTGAATTGCTGTTTTAATGTTAGTTTGTTGTTTGTTTTACTAAAAACGCTAATTCCAGCCCCTGTTCCTACCCAAAAATCACCGTCTTTATCTTGCTGAATGGCTTTTGTTTGTTCATTTAGCAATCCTTCATTTTTACCATAACTTACTAACTGAAAGCCTTTAAAAATAAGTAATCCTGTTTCTTTACTTCCAATTAATAAATTTCCTTCTCTATCCACTGCAAAACATCTAATGTTATCGTCAGGTAAACCTTTATCTTTATTTATGGTTACAATTTGTTCATCATTTATCATAGAAATTCCACCGCCCCAAGTGCCTATCCAACAATTTCCTTTTAAATCTTCTGTAATAGCAGTTATCCAATTAGAAGCTATTCCATCACGCATAAAATCATAAATTTTAAATTCGTGAGCTGCTGTATATCGGTACATGATTAGTTTCACTACGTTGTTCCCTATTTTCATTCTTTTTCTTACGAAATGGAGCGTAGCGAAATGAAGTAAGAAAAAGAATGAAACCTTGTTTATATTTGTTAATCTAAAAAACAAAAATATGC
>JAHYJH010000230.1 GCA_019429185.1 Vicingaceae bacterium | reverse complement strand
ACAACAACGTATATAATTTATGCTTAAATTTGAACAAGTAGAAAATTACAAACACTCAATAAAAATATTGCTACGCCCGAAAAATATTTGGTTCTTACGTCGCACAAATCATTATACGAACACGTTGCCAGCTATGTCCGAAAAAAATTTACTAATAAAAACAACAATCTAATGACAAAAAAAAATTGCCCGAGCTGTGAAGCCGAAAATTCTATTGACAATAAATATTGCAAAGAATGCGGATTTGAGTTACCTAAAGTTGAATTAGAGAATTCTCCCATAGAAAAAACAGAATCAAAAGGTGGAAAGAAAAAAATTTTAAGCATAATTGTTGGAATAATTACATTTGGAGTATAATACCTCTACAAAACAAGACCATTATTTAAGTTGAAAATTTATTAACTTTAAACAATGGAAACAATGAAAAAAACACGAAGAAAATTCACATCAGAATTCAAGGTAAAAGTAGCCATCGAGGCTTTAAAAGAACGGTATAGCTTATCCGAACTAGCTGAACGTTTTGAACTACACCCAAATCAAATCAGTCAATGGAAGCAAGAGTTTTTAGAAAAATCAAGTGCTGTTTTTGATAACAAAACATCTAAAACAGAAGAAAAAGAAGTTGATTTAGACAAGCTCTATGCAAAAATTGGCAAGTTAGAAATGGAGCGTGACTTCTTAAAAAAAAACTTGAAGAAATTGGAACTACTGGGATGAAAATGGAATTAATTTTACTTCAGAAAGAGCCCACGATAAGCATTAGAACCCAATGTGAACTTTTGGACATACCCAGGAGTAGTTTGTACTATAAACCAATAGGGGAAAAGAAAGAAAATTTGGAAATAATGCAACTTATGGACAAACATATATTAGAAGAACCAACCGCTGGGGTATTAACAATGCAATCGATGTTGGCTGATAAAAATATTAAGGCAAGCTATGAACGAGTAAGACGTTTAATGCGTAAAGCCAATATACGGCCAATATATCCTAGAAGACACCTAACCGTATTGGGTGAAAAGAAGTACGTTTATCCGTACCTTTTGAAAGGCTTAAAAATAGAACGCCCCAATCAGGTATGGGAAATAGACATCACATACATACCTATGCACAAAGGATTTATGTACCTTACGGCCATTATAGATGTTTACAGTCGAGCCATTATGGCGTGGGGCTTATCCAACACCTTAGATGCGCAAGCCAGCTTAGAAGTAGTTAAACAAGCCATAAAAATCAATGGAAAGCCAGAGATATTAAATTCTGATCAAGGAAGTCAATTTACCTGTTTAGACTACGTGGAATTACTTAAAAAGGAAAATATAAAAATAAGTATGGATGGAAAAGGAAGAGCTTTAGATAATATTTACATTGAACGTTTTTGGAGAACCATAAAATACCAACACATTTTTTTAAACCCAGCCCAAGACGGCGTAACATTATATCAAGGTATTCAAAAATGGATAGAAAAATATCATCACAAAAACCATCAAGGAATCAATCAAAAACCTATTGAAAAATATAAAAATGCAGCCTAAAAAATCAACTAAGAAACAACTAAAATTGGTCTAAAGAAACGAGGGTAGTATACTTAATGATTATTTTTTAAGATTTAACAGTGAAATTCCTAAACAACTACATTCAGGTTTCGATAACTGGCATAGCCGAAAATATAACAGCCAAAAACAATTATTAGAAGCAAGTTTTTGTATTGTTC
>JAHYJH010000005.1 GCA_019429185.1 Vicingaceae bacterium | reverse complement strand
CTGTTGTGGAAGAAAGATCTCCAAAATCCCAATAAAAAGAATTTCCTGTTAGTGGAGTACTTGTATTTGTAAATTGAACATTTAAACCTGCACAAGCATTGGTAGGACCAATTCCAGGCATAGGAACTGGTGGGCAATTAAGTACATTAAATTGGAAATCACGATACACGGTATTTATTTTTACTCCATTTCGGAATTCTTCAACTTTAACACCTACAACATATTGTCCAAGCATAGGGGGTATTCCAGAAATTACTCCAGTAGTAGGATTAACTGTTAAGCTTGCCCCTCCAAGGGGATCGTTGGCATTAAATCCTGCATTATAGTTAACAGGAGTAAAAGTAGCAACATTACCAGGAAAAGTCGGTGCATTACTTGTAAAGGGGTGATAAAAAGAATAAGCCAACGAATCTCCATCTTTATCGGTTGCTCCATGATCGAAATTTAGCATTTGACCTTGACAGATAAAAACAGGAGGAAAATTTTTCCATTGAGGGCTTGAGTTGGTTAGCCAAACATTATTATCGGGTATTTGAGTGTAAAACCCCGATGTGGTAGATAAAGGATTGTTTAAATTTACTATGCTTCCATTTCTACAACATAAACCATAAAATAAATGGTATCCACCTGGATTTGGAGGAAGGTTATTTACTATTTTTGAATAGATTGCTTCTTCAACACAAACCCCGGGATTAAAGGCACAAGGGTCAATAACAGGATTTAAGATAACTGTTTGAGAGATAGGAATTAAAATATTTTTACTTGGTGAAAAATTAGCTCCATTGGGTTGTCGAACTTGAATGGTAATGGAAGCAGGGAAATTGGCACTTGATGGACTACAATCTCTATACATTTTAAAAGTAACACGGTAGGTTGAACCACCCAAATGCTCATAAGTTATAGAACCACCAATAACATGGGTTGCTTTTACATATAAAGCAGAAAAAACAAGAATAATGGTAAGTAGAATTAGTTTTATTGTTTTCATTAAAACTGAGTTAGGTTAATTAGTATTAAGTCGCCAAAAATATAAAAAAATATTAGGAAAACCAATTTATATACTCAAATATGTAGTTTATCGATAATTATTACCTATTAATCTTTTGCAAGTATTATAATTATAATATATTTGTTGCTTAATAAATATAAATATACATGAACAATTTATCTAAAGGTATTTTATTTACTCTATTTACTGTGCAGTTTTTACTTATAAGCACATCACTCTCTTCCCAAATAAATGTACTGTGGGAAAGTAGATTTACAAGTTCAGGTCAGAATTCCGATATAGCAAAAAAACTAACTATTGATGTAGCTGGTAATGTTTACGTTACAGGAACATCTTATAAAAATGCTACCAATGGATTTGATATTGTAACTATAAAATACAATTCACTTGGAGTTCAACAATGGATTGCAATTTTTAATGGAGCTGGTAATGGACTTGATGAAGCCAGAGATATTAAAGTGGATAATGCTGGTAATGTTTATGTAACAGGTTTTACTGCAACTACAACTTCTAATTTTGATTACATAACTTTAAAATATAATGCAGCAGGAACGCAATTGTGGGCAGTATCTTACAATGGTTCTGCCAATGGTTTTGATGAAGCTTATGCTCTTGAAGTTGATGCAGCAGGAAATGTTTATGTTACAGGAGGAAGTGATGTTTCCTCTCAAGGAAGTAATTTTATGACAATTAAATACAATACTTCTGGAGTTCAACAATGGATAAGAGGGTACAATGGACCAGGAAATAGTATTGATGCAGCAACGCAATTAGTGCTTGATAATATGGGTAATGTTTATGTTAGTGGTCATAGTTTTGGTAGTGGAACAGATTTAGACATTGCAACCATTAAGTATGATAATGCAGGAACACAACTATTTGTTTCTCGGTATAATGGAACACAAAATTCTTTCGATATTCCAGCAGCTCTTTTTGTAGATAATGCACAAAATGTGTATGTTGCAGGAAGTAGTTACGGAGGGATTTTAACAGACAATGATTTTGTTACAATAAAATATAATCTTACAGGCGTTCAGCAATGGGCTGTTAAATATGATGGACCTCCTAGTGAGGAAGACAAAGCTTTTGATGTTGTTGTAGATCAAAACCAAAATGTTTACGTTACAGGAAGAAGCGTAGGAGCAGGAGGAAGTGCTGAAAATATTGTTACTATAAAATATGATGCTGGAGGAAATGTTGTTTGGCTTAATAGTTACGATGGTCCAATTAGTGGTTTTGATGAAGCCAGAGAAATGCGGTTAGGTTCTTCAGGAGCATTATATGTTACAGGTTTTAGTGAAGGAATTGGAACAAACAACGATTACTTAACACTAAAATATGACACCGTTAACGGAAATATATTGTGGGAAGCTCGATTTGATGGACCAGCATCCAACAATGACCAAGCATTTTCTATGGAAATTGACGCTAATGAAAGTGTTTATGTTACAGGAACAAGCTTTGACCCAACAAGTTTTCAAGATTTTTCAACCATAAAATGGTGTCAACTTTCTACTGATGCTGGCAGCGATGTTGCAATATGTTTGGGTAGTAGTGTTCAACTAAATGCAACTTCATCGGCAGGAGGTTTTGGATTTTCATGGACACCTTCAGCTGGACTGAGCGATAATAACATTGCAAACCCTATTGCAAATCCAGTAGTTACAACTACTTACTATGTTTCTTCTACCAATGCTTTAGGTTGTGTAGATTTTGATACAATTACAGTTGTTGTAAATAATTTACCACAAGGAACATTTTCGGCAAATGGACCAACCTCTTTTTGCATGGGAGATTCAGTACTTTTAACCGCTGACGATACATTAGCTATCTATGCTTGGAGTACTTCACAAACAACTCAATCCATATCTGTAGCTAATTCAGGAACTTTTTCGCTAACAACAACCGATACTAATGGATGTGTAGCTTCATCTCAACAAACAATTACAGCTTTACCTCTTCCTAATGTGAACGCAGGAAGTGATATAAATCTTTGCAATGGAGCATCTGTTCAGTTATCAGCCACAGGGGCGGTTAGTTATCTTTGGAATACACAAACCAATTTATCAGATTCTACAATTGCGAATCCTATTATTAACCCAACCACTCAAACACAATTTTGGGTAATTGGTGAAGATGCTAATGGCTGTAAAAAAACAGACACACTTTCTGTCTTTATTAGTATAAGTCCAAATTCAGTAATGAGCAATTCAAGTGCTAATGATACGTTGTATCTTAACTTACCAAACGGGGGAGATATTCAGTTTTTTTCTGTCGGAACAACAAATGCACTATCTTTTAGTTGGATATTTGGAGATGGAGGAGTATCCTCACAACCAAATCCAATTTATACTTATACAACACCAGGATATTTCCCAGTTAGTTTAATAACAACTAATGGAAATTGTAATGATACAGCAACCTCTTTCATAAAAGTATTTTTAACAAATGGAATAGAAGAAGATATTTATTCTCAGTTAGAAAAAGAAATTGTTCTTTTTCCAAATCCAGCTAATAATTATTTTACAATCAATTCTAATGTTTCTATTAATGAAACAATTCAATTTATGATAGTTGATTTACTTGGAAATAGATTGGTAACAGAAACGGGTTCTTATAATCAGTTCGTAAATCAAAAAATAAACATAGACTTTCTCTCAAACAGAATCTACTTTGTTCAGTTGAACATTGGAAATAATGTGTTTTTAAGAAAACTGTCTGTAACTCATTAGTGTTAAAAAAAATCTTAATTTATGAAACATCCTTTATATTTTACATTAACAATTTCTTTAATATTCTTTTCTTGCAGTTCAAATACTGAAAAAACAACAAGTGATATTATAGAACAAATTGAAAATACTTTAGATAAAAAAAATGAAGTATTTGAAAATTTAGGAAAAAATCCCTGTAACTTAATTTCTGTAGAACTTATAACAAAATATTTTGACGTTAGCGAAAGTGATTTAGAAAAAGATGAACGTGTAAATAGTGAGAAAATAAGTTGGTTAGACTACTGTACTTATCGTTGGAAAAAACCTAATTATGATGAAATTAAAAAGAGAAATACAGATTTAATGATAGCGAACACAAAAAAAATGATGGCTAATAAAAATAATGGAGTCGAATCAGCTATGAAAATGGCTACAACTATGGAAAAAGCAGAATTTAGTTTAGGAATTACGAATATTAAACTATATAAAACAGACGAAAAGGCATTAAAATCATTTAAGCAATCACACACAGTTCCTTCAGATGCCGATATGGAAAAATTAGATGAAGAGATTGAAAAACAAGCAGCAGATAAAAAATTATCAAATGAAGATGTTGATAAAGGAAAAAAATTAGCAGGAGGAATTCAAAGCAATCTTAAATTTCAAACTGTTGAAGGAATTGGAACAACTGCTTCTTGGGATTTTCTTGCAGGTAGATTAGATGTACTTTATGGAACAATTCAGTTTGGAGTTATTATACATACAGGAGAAGGTCTTGATAATGATATTGAAAAAGCGAAGCTAATAGCTGATGAAATAATTTCAAAATTGTAGTATATACCGAAACTAACTATCTTTTCAAGATTTTACCGTTTTCTGTCTATGATTAGCTTTTTAGGTATTAACAGATTTCCCATTTTGATGTTCACAAAATAAATACCTTGATCAAATTCGTTAACGTCAATTTGCTCAGAAAAGAATTTATGTTGTAAAATGAAGGTTCTGTTCATCACTTGTTGACCAATACTATTGTATATTTCAATATTAACTTCATCTCCTTTTTTACCTTCTAATTGTACAGTGAATTCATTGTTGGCAGGGTTGGGATAAAGTGAAATCTCATTTTTACTTGTACAATTTACAACTACAACATTGAAATATTCAAAATTTCCATTAAAATCGGTTTGTTTTAAACGATAATAAGAAGTGCCATTTATTGGATTTACATCTCTAAAGAAATAAGAGTTAACATTATTGCTATTTCCAGCACCTTTTATAGTTGCAACCACTTCAAAATTAATTGCATCTGAGCTTCTTTCAATGGTGTAAAAATCGTTGTTTATCTCTGTTGCCGACAACCATTTTAAATCTACCGCACCATTTGTTGGGGCACACGCTGCATCAAAAGATATTAATTCTATAGGTAAAGGAGGGTTTACAGCTCCTGTAATTGTAATGTCGAAATCACAATCACTTCCAGCAAATCCATCAACCGCAATGTAATAAGTTGTATTTGGAGGAAGTAGAGTTGGTCCAAACTGAAAAGCAGTAGTATCATTACTGGCAGAGCAGAAAATTTCTGTGTAAGTCATCGGGTCGCAACTCACTGTAGCTTGTACTATAGAAACTTGTATTCCATTTTGAGAAGGAGAACAAACTTGGTTATCAAAAACAATGGTAACACTATCTCCACTACTATTTGTTGTAAATTGATACCATACGGTATTTTCAAGTGTGATACCACCACATCCGCTAAAGGCAGGTTCTTCACTCAAATTAACAGTAGCATTACTGGTTTGTGTGGCTGTTGTTGTTCCTAATCCTAAATCAATGGCGTTGCTACAATGGTCATTACAGTTGGGCCAGCTTACAGCGTAACCATAAGCAGTATCATTTTGAAAAATCTGGTCATTAAATGTATTTGGAAAATTAATCCATGCTACTACAGTACTATTATTGTTAGGAACTGTTGTGTTGGTTAAAATTACTGTTTCTGATGTTCCTCCAGCAATGTTTTGTCCTGTAAATTGTACAGTAACTGGTGTTCCACCGTCAACACTATACGTAATATCGAAACTGCTAAGGATAGGTGTAGCCGTGCAAGGCAAAGCATTGTTAGTAACGGTAGCTTCAATTTCATACTGACTTCCCCAACAGCTGGCAACTAAAGTGAGTGCGGCATCTAAAGGTGTATCGGTAATATGAAAGTTGTCGAAAGCAAAATTGTACCAATTTGGATAATTTGGATTACCGTAATACGGACGAGCCAATATTCTAAATTTCACACAGCTCTGTCCAACTAAAGTACATAAATCTCTTTCCATTCTTGTCCATGTATCTACTGGGCTACCTTGAGAATTCCACCAACCAGTAGTTTGATTGTACCAAGTAGCATTTGGTCCACTTCCAAGAGTAGTCCAAGTTGTCCCTCCATTTGTACTATATTGAATACGCACCCAATCGGAAGAATGTAAACTGTGTTTAATATCAAAACTAAGTTGTGGATTTAAAAGATTCGTAAAATCAAACACAGGACTTTCTACCCAAATTTGAGTTCCATCATAATAAGGAGCAGTAGTTTCAATGTACCAACTATCTCCATTTCCTTGCGAACCACCTAAATAAGGTACGTTACCCAAAACCCAATTACGCCCACCATTTACTGGAGGAGCTTGTCCTGAGGCTAACCAATATCCATTTCCGCTATTAAAATCCTCATAATAAGGAAAGGTGGAAATAGTTATTTGACTAACATTTATGGAAGTTGCTAAAGTATCGTTGTTAGGATTAATATCGCCAGGAAGTAATGTGAATGTATTAAAATTATAAGTTCCAATTGGAGTCATGTTGATAGTTGTAGGAAAAGTATAATTAACAAAACCACCCACAGGAATAGGACCAGGAACGGTATCTGTTAAAGTTGTCGCTAAAATTCCAGTAATGTCACATTGAATAGGAACATTGCTAATAGGATTGCAACTTCCATTAAATACTCTTACTGTAACTTGTTGTGCAGTGTCATAAAGACATCCGCTGCTTAAAGGCTCAATATAGGCTACCACACCAACATCTCCTCCTTCACGAATGTAAAAATTATCAAAAGCAAAGTTGTACCAATTGGGGTAGTTTGGATTTCCATAATACGGACGAGCCAACACTCTGAATTTTACACAAGCCTGTCCGACAAGCATACAAAGGTTGTGTTGCACTTGAGTCCAAGCATCCACAGGGTTAGCTTGAGAATTTGCCCAATAATTCGTTTGGTTATACCAATTAGGCGAAGAACTGTTGCCTAATTGTGTCCAAGAAGTACCACCATTAATGCTGTATTCCACTTTTACCCAATCAGAGGAGTGTAAGCTGTGTTTAATATCAAAACTTAATTGTGGACTGGTTAACGCACTGAAATTAAACACAGGACTTTCCACCCAAATTTGAGTGCCTGTATAATAAGGAGCAGTAGATTCAATGTACCAACTTTTTCCTTGTCCTTGAGAGCCGTTGAGGTAGGGGATAGTATCATTAATAAATAACCGAGAAGCATTTGTAGTGCTGTTTATTCTGGAAACCCATCCATCATTATTCGTATTGAAGTCAGCTAAATAAGGGAAGGTATTTAAAATAGTATTAATTCGTGTTTCTACCAAATTGTCATTAGCAGGAAAACTGTCGGTTGCTAATAAAGTAGTAACAGAAATATTGTGCGTAATAGCAGGACTTAAATCAAGTGTATTGGTAAACGTATAAATGTAATTACCAAAACTAGGCACAGGACCAGGCATGGTTTCAGTAATGATAGGACCACCATTTAGTTGTAAAGAAATAGGCACATTATACAACGGACGGCAAGTGTTGTTAGCTACAACAACACGGATGGTTTCAGCAGTTCCAAAAGAAGCACATTTTCTGGAATCACTTAAAATGATTTCGAGCGGTTGCATATCATCAGGATGTCCTGCATCAATCTCAAAATTGTCAAAAGCAAAATTGTACCAATTTGGATAATTTGGGTTACCATAATACGGACGAGCCAATATTCTAAATTTAACACAAGGTTCCCCAGAAAGTGCACAAAGTTCTTGCTCCACGTTTGTCCAAGTTGCCACGGGTGCAGCTTGAGAATTTGCCCAATAATTGGTTTGGTTGTACCAAGTAGCATTAGGACCATTACCTAGTTGAACCCAAGTAGTACCACCATTGGTGCTGTATTCTACTTTTACCCAATCGGAAGAATGAAGGCTGTGTTTAATATCAAAACTTAATTTAGGATTGGTAAGATTCGTAAAATCAAACACAGGGCTTTCTACCCAAATTTGAGTGCCATCATAATAAGGAGCCACAGTTTCAATGTACCAACTATCCCCATTACCTTGTGGACCACCTAAATAAGGTACATTGCCCAAGACCCAATTACGCCCACCATTTCCAGGAGGATTTTGTCCAGAAGCATTCCAAAAACCTGCACCACTGTTAAAATCTTCGAAATAAGGATAAGTAGTTACTTTAAGATTGGTAACATTTATAGAAGTGGCGAGTGTATCATTATTAGAATTGATATCGCCTACTAACTGGGTATAAGTATTGAAATTATAAGTTCCAACAGCAACCATATTAAAAGTAGTTGGAAAAGTATAGCTCACTGTTCCTCCCACAGGAATGGGACCTGGAACAGTTCCTGTTAACGTGGTGGTAATCTGTCCGGTAATGTCGCATTGAATAGGAACATTGGTAATTGGGTTACAACCTCCATTATAAACAGTAACCGTTACTTGTTGCGTAGTATTGAATAAGCAGCCCACATCTACAGGGTCTATATAGGTTAATACTCCAACATCTATTCCTTCTCTGACAGTAAAATTATCAAAAGCAAAGTTGTACCAAGTAGGGTAATTCGGATTACCATAATACGGACGAGCGAGTACTCTAAACTTCACACAAGCCTGTCCTGCAAGCATACAAAGGTTATGTTGTACTTGAGTCCAAGCATCTACAGGAGCAGCTTGAGAATTAGCCCAATAATTCGTTTGGTTGTACCAATTTGGAGAAGAACTGTTGCCTAATTGTGTCCAAGAAGTGCCACCATTCGTGCTGTATTCTACTTTTACCCAATCAGAAGAATGTAAGCTGTGTTTAATATCCATACTTAACTGTGGACTTATTAATCCAGTAAAGTCAAACACAGGACTTTCCACCCAAATTTGAGTGCCTGTATAATAAGGAGCAGTAGATTCAATGTACCAACTTTTTCCTTGTCCTTGAGAGCCGTTGAGGTAAGGCACATTGCCATGAATAAAATTTCTACCATTGTTTAGTGGAGGTGCTTGTCCTGTAGCTAACCACCCCGAATTGGAGATGTTGAAATTAGCAGTATAAGGATAAGTTGCTACAAGTTGTTGTCTGCCATCAAAAAGAGTATCATTTAAATTGTATGAATCATTCGTTAAGGTAGTGTAACTTAAAAAATGGTAAATAGCATCAGCAGTCATATTGATAGTAGTTGCAAAAGTAAAGTTGGCTGTTCCACCTCCCGGAATTAGCGGTCCGCTATAAGTTCCTGTTAGCGTTGCAGTTGTTCCTCCTGTAACTTGGCAGGTTACCGGTATATTAGTTACAGGCTCAAAACTAAAATTTCTTATTTCAACCGTAACAGTTTGAGCTGCACCATAAGTTTGTGCACAACCTAAATAAGGAGGCAACACTAATTTAGAAACACCTACATCAGGATTGGAATAAAGTACAATGTCATCTAAATACCAATACCTTCCTGCTTGACCACCATCGGTATATCGAAAACGAACTTGCACGTTTGCCTGATTAGCAGCAATGGCTGTAATATCAAAAATAGTATCCTGTGGAGCCGCTAAAGAGCCTCGTGTAAGCTTTTCATAATCTATTAATTGAGTCCAAGAAACGCCACCATTATTACTAATTTCTATATATCCGTGAGTAAATTCAACACCAAACCAGTGGTGCGAAATTTTAAGAAAAGCTGTATTTCTGTTGGAAAAATTGACGGTTGGTGTACGGAGTGTTGCTTCGTTAGGGGTTACCGCTGAGCCTAATCCTAAATCATCAAAAACGATATAATTACCACCCGAAGGTGATGAAAAAGCAGGAGCATTTCTAATTGTCCAAATGGCTGTGCCTTGTTGAGCAGTATTTGTCCATCCAGCAGGAAGCACTCCCGCTGTGAAAGATTCATTTAATAAGATATCCGCAAAAATAAAATGGCAGAATAAAATGCTAATTAATAATGAAACTATCTTTTTCATAATTATAAATAAATATAAAAATATTCGATATAAAAATACGTACATTTTTAACGCAAGTTTTACCTATTTTTTTTAAAATTTTCAGTTCTAAATTTGTGTTTTTACGTTAATTTGTTTGCAACAAAAAGCGTAATTTGGACATTTTAAAACAGTTAAAAATGATGAAGATATATCCTTTAAACACAGGTAATTTTAAGTTAGATGGCGGAGCAATGTTTGGTGTTGTTCCTAAATCATTGTGGCAAAGAACCAATCCTGCAGATGAAAATAATATGTGTAGCTGGAGTATGCGTTGTATGCTTATTGAAGATGGCGATAGATTGATGATTATTGATAATGGAATGGGTAACAAGCAAGATGATAAGTTTTTTGGATATTATTATTTGTTTGGAAACGATTCCTTAGAAGGTAACCTTAAAAAATTAGGCTTTCATCCTGATGATGTAACGGATGTATTTCTTACACATTTGCATTTTGATCATTGTGGTGGTGGAGTAAAATGGAATGTTGATAGAACCAACTATGAACCTACTTTTAAAAATGCTATTTATTGGAGTAATAGTCAGCATTGGCAATGGGCAACAGTGCCTAATCAACGTGAAAAAGCTTCATTTCTGAAAGAAAACATATTTCCTATGCAAGAATTTGGTCAGTTGAAATTTATTGATATAGATGGATTTAATTATTTTGATATTTTATTAGTTAATGGACATACCGATGCGATGATGTTGCCTCACATCAATTATCAAGGAAAAAAGGTGGTTTTCATGGCCGACTTATTACCTTCGGTGGGACATATTCCATTGCCTTATGTGATGGGTTATGATACTCGACCATTACTCACATTAGAAGAAAAAGAAATATTTTTGAATGAAGCTGCCGACAATGAATATATTTTGTTTTTTGAACATGATGCTATGAACGAGTGCTGCACTGTGCAGCACACAGAAAGAGGTGTGAAACTAAAAGATACCTTTAAGTTTAATGAATTATTTAGTTAAAATAACTTTGATGGTTATCTGTCGCTTACTAATTTTTTTTTATTTCAGTTCTACTTGTTTTTTTCTAGTGGCTCAGAAAAGTAATTTAATTTTCACTTCTAATCAGAATATTGAATTCAAAGTAACCATCAATAATATAGCTCAGCATACTGAATTTGTGCAACAACTATCTGTGGTCAATATCAAAGGAGAGCAAAATTATATGCTGCTTATTTCATTTAAAAATGACACTTCTATCATTAAACAATCCATTTATGTAGTAGATGAAAATGTAACTCAATTTTATGAAATAGAACCAACCAAAGTGATACTAAAAAAAGTGGTGATAGGAAAATATTCCTTTGAAAAGTGGGATAAAAATTGGATAGTTCCTTTTAGTGGCGTTGGAGTTCCTGTTTTGTTCGAGGATACATTGAAAACACAGATAGATTCGTTAGCTATGGATTCTATAGTTGCCGTACCTTTTGAAGATCATTATAAAATGCCTGATTATGATGGTAAGATAGGTTGTCCTTGGCCGTTGAAAAATGAAAAAATAATAGAATTAAAAATTCAACTTCAAAAATTAAATTTAGACGATAGAAAGATAGAAACGGCTAGAAATTTTCAAGAAAACACGTTTGATTTTTGTATTACAATTGAACAAACCAAGGATTTAATGACTGAATTTCTTTTGGATGAAACAAAAATTGAATTGATAAAATTTTTATATCCATTTGTTTTTGACCAAGATAATATCTTATTTTTGAAACCTAATTTTAGCTATGAAAATTCGTATGATGAATTAAAATTAGTTCTTGGCATTTAAATTGATAACCGAAAAATAAAAAATATAAACCTTTTAACTTATAAAAAATGAAAAAACTTTTACTCTTAATTACAGTAATATCGACCATGTCAATTACGTTGAATGCTCAAAATTGCAATGCAGTATTTTTTAATCAGGATGGAACACGCTTTCATGTGGTTTTGAATGGGATACTTCAAAACATTAATTATGAAACAAATGTGAAAGTAACGGATTTAAAATTTGAAGGAAGTTATAAAGTTACCATCAATTTTGAAGATGCTACACATGCATCCATTACAAAATCTATTTATATGATGGATAACAATACAGAGTATTCTTTTGAAGTTATGAAAAACAAAAAAGGAGTATATGTACTTCGTCCATCGGGAATGGTTGCTATTGCACAAGCACCAACAACTCCATCTCAATCAGTAGTTGTGTATTCAACAACTCCACCACCAACAATAGTTTCGGCTCCCGCAGCAACTACAAACGTGAATATTACAGAAACAACCACAACAACTACAACAAGCGGAACAACTGGCAATCAAGAAAATGTTGCTATGGGCGTAAATATGGGGGGTGTTGGTATGAATGTAAATGTAAACATTAATGATGGTGGCATGAACACAGGAACTAATGTTCAAACAACAACTTCTCAAACAGTTACAACAACAACAGTAACATCTACTTCAACAGGGTCTTATAATGATGGAATGACAACAAATCCAGTGCATGAAGCCATCCCTGTTGAAGCTACTCCAAGTGGTTGTTACCAAGCAATTCCTTCATCAGATTTTAATGCAGGAAAAGCTTCAGTAGAAAAACAATCTTTTGCAGATACAAAACTGAAAGTAGCTAAAACATTTACCAAAAACAACTGCTTGTCAGTTGCTCAAATTAAAAATGTAATAGGTTTATTCAGCTTTGAAGATGGAAAATTAGAATATGCAAAATTTGCTTATGATTATTGTGTTGACAAGAAAAACTATTATCAAGTGGGTGATGCCTTCACTTTTAGCGGAAGTGTTGATGAATTGAATGCGTTTTTGGAAAGCAAGTAAATTAAACCTCCAAGGTTTCCAAAACCTTGGAGGTTTCTAATAAACATATCAAACCTTCAAGATTTCAAAAACCTTGGAGGTTTCTAATAAACATATCAAACCTTCAAGATTTCAAAAACCTTGGAGGTTTCTAATAAACATATCAAACCTTCAAGATTTCAAAAACCTTGGAGGTTTTTTTGTTGAAAAAAACGACCAAATAACAAACTAAAAAGCTAATCGTAATCATAATTTCAGTTAATTTCGCAACGTAAATTTGACACAAATTTTTTTATAGTATGGACTTCAATAATACTGAAATAGCTTTTGCTGATAAAACCAATGCAGACTTAAAAAGAAGCTATTGGCTTTTTAAAATAATTGGGTGGAGTTGGTTAATAAAAATAGGACCAACAGTGTTGAAAATTTTCATGCCTTTTTATTTCCCAATTCCAATTATCAAAGCAACCATTTTTAAGCAATTTTGCGGAGGAGAAAGTATAGAGGATTGTGAAACAACAATTGCAGAATTAGCTAATAAAAATGTTAAAACAATTTTAGATTATTCGGTTGAAGGAAAACAAGAAGAAGAAGTTTTTGAGGAAAATTTGCAAGAAGCATTAAGAACAATTCAAAAAGCAAAACAACATCCATTTATTCCTTTTTCAGTGATAAAACTTACAGGGTTTGCCCGGTTTGAATTGCTTCAAAAAATGAATGATAAAAAACAATTATCGGAAAAAGAAATAGCAGAATTTGAGAAAGTGAAAAATAGAGTAAACACTTTATGCGAAGCTGCTTTTAATTCAGACATTCCTTTGTTTATTGATGCAGAGGAAACATGGATTCAAGACCCTATTGATATGCTTGCGTTGGAAATGATGCAAAAATACAACAAACAAAAAGCAATAGTTTACAATACCATACAACTCTATCGTTGGGATAGACTTGCTTTTTTTAAGCATTTGTTGGAAATAGCTGAAAAAGAAAACTTTTTTATAGGAATGAAATTGGTTAGAGGAGCTTATGTCGAAAAAGAACGAGAGAGAGCTATTAAAATGAATTACAAAGATCCTATCCAAAAAAAAAAAGAGGATACAGACAAAGATTTTAATTTAGCACTAAAATTTTGCGTAGAAAACATTAATCGTATTTCGTTTTGTTGTGGTACGCACAATGAAGAAAGTTCTCAATATTTAATTGATTTAATGAAGCAACATCAGTTAGCTATTGATGACTCAAGAATATACTTCGCACAACTCTTAGGTATGAGCAACCACATTAGCATAAATTTAGCAAAAGCTAATTTTAATGTAGCTAAATACGTTCCTTATGGACCAGTAAAAGACGTAACCCCTTATTTAATACGAAGAGCAGAAGAAAACACTTCTATTGCTGGGCAAACTGGAAGAGAGTTACAATTGATATTAAAAGAATTGGAAAGAAGAAAGTGAAAACTTACTCTTCAAGGCTAATCAATAATCCATTATATTTTTAAATTTCGTTCACTATTTTTATGATTAAGAATTGTATCTTTGTTCATTAAAAATTTAGACTCAACAAAATTGATATATAATTATGGGATGTAGCAGTTGTTCAACCGGAAGAGGTTGTAGTTCAGGAGGATGTAGTTCGTCAAAAGAAGGTGGATGTAGTAAAAGCGGCTCATGTAGCAGCTACAAACTAAACGTAACCGATTGGCTTAAAGATATTGCATTGCCTGCTGGGCAAGAAGAATTTGATTGTGTTGAAATTCGATTTAAAAACAATAGAAAAGAATTTTATAGAAACACAGAAAAATTAAGTTTAAGCGTAGGCGATGTTGTTGTTGTTGTTGTTGTTCAGGCATTACCTGGATTTGATGTAGGTACAATTTCCTTAACAGGAGAGTTGGTTAAAAAGCAAATGCGTAAACACAAAGTAGCTTTCGATTCGGAAGAAATCCTTAAAATTAACCGAAAAGCCACCAAAGCAGATGTAGAAAAATGGTTGGTAGCTCAAGAACGTGAGGTGGACACCATGTATAAAGCCCGAACCATAGCCATTGCACTTGGTTTGCAAATGAAAATAAGCGATGTAGAATATCAAGGCGATAACACTAAAGCTATTTTTTATTATACTGCCGATGCTCGTGTTGATTTTAGAGAACTTATAAAACGCCTTGCCGAAGAGTTTAAAGTAAGGATAGAAATGAAGCAAATTGGCGTTCGGCAAGAAGCCAGTAAATTAGGCGGAATAGGCTCTTGTGGAAGAGAACTTTGTTGTTCTACTTGGCTAACCGATTTTCGTTCGGTTTCCACTTCGGCAGCTCGTTACCAGCAACTTTCGTTAAATCCCGAAAAATTGGCAGGGCAATGTGGTAAATTAAAATGCTGTTTAAACTATGAATTAGACAGTTATACCGATGCGTTGAAAGATTTTCCAGATACAAGTATCAATTTAAAAACTAAAACTGGAGAAGCCTTTTTTAGAAAAATGGATATTTTTAGCAAAACACTATGGTATTCTTATAAGAGCGATACTGTTCGTTTCATAGAACTTAAATTAGAACGAGTAAACGAAATTATTGCCCTCAATAAAAAAGATGAAAAACCAGATGATTTAGTTGTTTTTGTTGAAGAGAAAATTGTTGTTAAACAACCTAATTATGAAAATGTAGTAGGACAAGATAGCCTCACACGTTTTGATAAACAAAAAGGAAGTAACAACAATCGAAACAAAAGAAAGAAAAAACGAAAAAACTTTCCACCAAAAACGAATTAATTTGAAAATGAAACCATTAACTATTGCCTAACACCTAACGCCTAATACCTAATAATCAATTACAAAAATGACTAAGCTAATCGTATCATTATTTATAGTTACCTTATTATTTTCCTGTAATAATGGTGTTATTTATGATGAATACATTGCCATAGAAAAAGAAAATTGGAAAAAAGAAAACATTGCTACGTTTGAGTTTGAAGCTAAAGACACCACAACGCCTCATAATTTATACATCAACATTAGAAACAAAGGAGAATACCCTTTTAGTAACTTATATTTGTTTGTTACCATAAACGGACCAAATGGTAATTTCACTAAAGACACCGTAAATTGTGTGTTGGCAGATGATAGAGGTAAATGGAAAGGAAAAGGTTGGGGCGATTTGTGGGATTACCAACAACCTTATTTAGGAAATGTGAAATTTGCTAAAAAAGGAAAGTATATTGTTTCTTACGAACAAGCAATGCGGGTAGAAGATGGCTTAAAAGGTATTTCGGATATTGGGTTAAAAATTGTGAAGGTGGAGTGAGGGGGGTAGAAGTTAGGAGTACTTAGAAGTACTTAGAAGTAGTTAGGAGTACTTAGAAGTAGTTAGGAGTACTTAGAAGTACATAGAAGTTAGGAGTACTTAGAAGTTAAAAGTTAGGAGTTATTAGTGTCAGTTCGAGTAGCTAATTTGGAGCGAAAGCGTAAAATTAGCGTATCTAGAACTTATTTTTTCTAATGAAAAAAAATAAAACTATTCAACTATCGGTTTGATAACCAATTTGTAAAAATAATCAATGGATTTTAACAATATAAAAAACGAATTATTTTCGGATTATCTAAAAGAAATTCCAAACAAATTACAAGAAAATTTTAATGCGTTGGAAGAAGCAGAAATTTCTACCGATACATTTAGCTTTTACACTTCGGTAGCTTCCGTATATTCAAGTAAAATAGAAGGAGAAGACATTGATATAGATAGTTATATCAAACATAAAAAATTCGGAATTTCCTTTTTACCCGATTATACTAAAAAAATTGATGATTTGTATAATGCTTATACTTTTGCAAAAACCAATGTGTTGAATAAAACAACTATAAGTAAAGCACATCAATTATTGAGCAAACACCTTGTTGCAAAGCACTGGCAAGGCAAGTTGCGAACAACTAATATGTATGTTACTTCGCCCGATGGAAAGATTGAGTATGTAGCTGCTTTACCCCAAGAAGTAGAAGCCGAAATGAAAAATTTTTATAGGAATATTGAATTGCTTTTAAAACAAAAACTAACCCTACAAGAAGTGTTCTTTTTTGCGTCAATAATTCATTTAGTATTTGTTAAAATTCATCCGTTTAATGATGGAAATGGCAGGTGTGGAAGGCTTTTTGAAAAATGGTTTTTAGGGCAGAAACTGGGAGAAAAAGCTTGGTTTGTTCCTAGCGAACGCAATTATTATGAACAGCATCAAATTTATTATAATAACCTTAGAAAATTAGGATTGGAATATACCGAACTCAACTACAGTAAAGCACTTCCTTTTTTGTTGATGCTGCCTAATAGTTTGCCCATAATTTAAAAGCAACAAACAGAAAAACTTCAAAAAGAAAAAGTATCTTCGCTAATTAAATTTATCTATATTAATGAAACTTTTAGAAACATTACAAGAAGAAAAATCAAGCAATCTAAAAGGTGGGGTTTATCATAAAACTCAAATAAAACTAACTTACAATACCAACAGAATTGAAGGCAGTAAATTATCTGAAGAGCAAACAAGATATATTTACGAAACCAACACCTTATTTACTGAAGAAGGAACAAATACCGCAAATATTGACGATATTATTGAAACAGTGAATCATTTTCAGTGTTTTGATTATTTGCTAAAAATAGCTAACGAACCGCTATCTGAAAAACACATTAAAAAATTTCATAAACTTTTAAAGTTAAACACTTCTGACTCAAAAAAAGAATGGTTTAAAGTTGGGGCATATAAGTCAAAGCCTAATGTTGTTGGAGGAATTGAAACATCTAAACCAAATGAGGTAGAACAACACATTAATGAGTTGTTGGAGACTTATCATAAAAAGAAAAATATTGAAATTTATGATATTATTGATTTTCATTATGAATTTGAGAAAATTCACCCATTTCAAGACGGGAATGGGAGAGTTGGAAGACTCATAATGTTTAAAGAATGCCTAAAGAATAATATTGTCCCATTTATTATTGAGGATGAATTTAAGTTTTTCTATTATAGAGGATTGACTGAATACCATAAAATAAAAGATTATTTGATTGACACTTGTCTATCTGCACAAGATAATTATATGGAATTAATGAACTATTTTGAAATCGAAAAATAGAAAACTATGGGCACATCGTGTATAAGAAATAGTGGGTTTAGTGCTATCCCGATAGCTATCGGGACAAAAGTCAGAGCTTTTAATAAAAGTCTTTGTCAAACTGAAAGTGAAGTGCTTTTTAATCCGCCATTGCCCATACAGAAAAACAGTTTATAAACAAAAAATGATTAAACAAATAACGCTTACCCTTATTATCTTATTTCTTTTTTCTACTTTTTTGTTGGCTCAAAAAAAAACAAAAGAAAGTGTGTATAAAATTGAATATGAGGAAATAACAAAAAACACTTATAGTAAAAGATTAATTGAAATTTCAGGAGAAAAACCACCCAAACACATTAATTATAAAGGCAAACCGATTACAATAGATACTACTTTTTTGTTTGCAGAAAAGCCTTTTTCACACAGTTTTCCAACACAATTTTCCGAAAATCATTATGTGCCTTATTATTTTTCGGCTAAAGCCTACAAAATGCCAACTGCAATGAGTTTGTTGCATTATTATCAATCCATTATCGATTCTAATTTAACGTATAACAATTTACCAAAAGAATTAAATCTTGTTCCGTTGGTTTGTTCAGCGTTTAATCCTTTTTCGAGTAATGGAATAGGAGGAGAGGGGTTTTGGCATTTATACTATCCACAAGCAATTAAATATGGTTTAACCGTTAATGAAAACATTGATGAACGCAGAGATTTCAACAAAGCTACCCAAGCAGCAACACGTTATTTAAAAGACTTGCATACGTTATACAACAATTGGGAACTAACATTAGCAGCCTATTCTTGCGGAGTAGTAAATGTAAACAAAGCAATGCAGCGAACCAATAAAAAAGATTATAAAGCTATTTATGAGCTACTTCCAACACAAACCAACGATTTTGTGAATGCTTTTGTGGCGATGTTGCTTTTATCTAATTATGATGATTTTGAAGCTGTTCAGCTAAACCCTATTGTTGATGCAGATACTGTTTTTATTGCTAAAAAACTCGATTTAAAAGCAATAGACGATGTATTGAAAGCGGATAGCAAAGAAATACAATTTTTAAATCCGAAGCTTCTACAAAATTTAATTCCTAAAAACACTGTCGTAAAATTTCCAACTAAACTAAAAACACAATTTTTAGCTCAAAAAGACAGTATTTATTTTTATCAAGATTCCATACTTTATAAACCAACACCAAAGGAAAAAATTGATACTATACCAACAATTGAAGAAGGAGAATTTATTGTTTATAAAATAAAATCGGGCGATGTGTTGGGAATAATTGCCGAAAAACATAAGGTAACCGTTACGCAACTTCAAAGTTGGAATAACTTATCGGGAACACGCATTGAGATTGGGCAACAATTAAAAATTTATGGAACTGAATTTAAGCAAGATGCAGCACCTGAACCTGTTGTTGAAAAGGATTCTACTGCTATCATACAAGAAAAAAAGCCCAAAGAACAACCCGTTAATTCTACTTCATATTCTGCAATATATACAGTTAAATCGGGCGATAATTTGTGGATAATTGCAAAAAAATATCCTGGAATTTCAGCAGACGACATTATGAAATTTAATAAAATTGATGCCAACTTAAAAATAGGACAAGAATTAAAAATACCGAGCAAATAACACCCTTAAATAAGAAGGTTTCTCCAAAAATAACCTTGTTTTTTTTGTTAGCAACAATGTTGTTGTTAGCGGTTGTGATGTTTGTTTTTCCTGAAAAAGGCATACAAATAGGAAGCTATAAACTCCAATTTCCAGCACCAACAGCATTTTTTGGAATAGATACTAATAACGATAGTATTGCACATTATGAAAAAGACATAGCCAACCTTTTTGATTCCACCGAAATAGCTCAATTAAGTGTTATAGATTCGGCTCTTATTCAACATCGGTTAGATTCGTTGCATAATTTTCGTAAAAACTTTCAGGTTTCTGATAAATCAAAACCAGCCTTATATCGTTTTTTTGATGCATTGGATAATGCTAAAAAAAAGAAAGTACGCATTATGCACTATGGCGATTCGCAAATTGAAGTAGATCGAATTACGTCCTACATCAGAAACGAATTGCAGAAAAAATTTGGAGGAAACGGAGCAGGACTTTTTCCTGTGGTTGATATCGCCCCAAAAATGAGCGTAAATATTTCCTATTCAGATAATTGGAAACGCTACCCTGGTTTTGGACTCAAAGATTCAACCGTTACACATAATAACTATGGTCCTTTAATTAGTATGAGTAGGTTTGCTCCAATACCAAACACCACTATATTTACTGAAAACAGCACAAATTTTGAAGCGTGGGTTTCTATAAAAAAACCTCGGGCAGCTTATAGTCAAACAAAAAATTATGCGATGTTGCGTATTTTACTAAGCAACGCACTTGTACCTGTTTCTTATAAAATTTTAGCAGATAATGAAGTTGTTAAGGAAGGAATAATCCCACCTAATTCACCATTTATTGAATTAAAAACAACTTTCGATAAAACCCCCGAAGAAATTAAAATTACATTTAGCGGTAAAGATAGTCCCGATGTTTATGGTATTTCCATAGAAGGGAAAACAGGCGTTGTAATGGATAACATTCCGCTCAGAGGTTCATCGGGTACTGTGTTTAGTAAGTTAGATAAAACGCTAATGGCAAATGCCTATGCCAATCTTTCGCCTAATTTAATTATTTTGCAGTTTGGAGGAAATGTAATGCCCTACATCAAATCAGAAAAAGAATGTTTAGATTACGGAAATTGGTTTAAATCGCAAATTTATTTTCTTAAAAAAATGAATCCAAACGCTGCGTTTATTGTGATAGGTCCAAGTGATATGTCTATTAAAGAAAAAACCGATTATGTTACGTATCCTTTTTTAGAAAACGTGCGAGATGCACTAAAAGAAGCTGCACTCACCACCGATTGCGTTTTTTGGGATATGTATGAAGTAATGGGAGGGAAAAATTCGATGCCCAACTGGGTAAATGCTGAGCCAGCTTTGGCAGCATCCGATTACACGCATTTTACGCCCGAAGGAGCCAAAAAAATAGCTGAAGAATTTTATAAAAAAATAGTAGAAATGTATGTGGAGTATAAGTTGGAATAATGTGAATAGTGAATGGTGAATGGTGAATAGTGAATAGTGAATGGTGAATAGTGAATGGTGAATGGTGAATGGTGAATGGTGAATGGTGAATAGTGAATGGTGAATAGTGAATGGTGAATGGTGAATAGTGAATGGTGAATAGTGAATGGTGAATAGTGAATGGTGAATAGTGAATAAGGGTTTATTTCTGCGAAAATCTGCGTTATCTGCGTGACAAAAATGTGAGAATGTATCAATTTGAAAGTGTAACAATTTGTGAATGTAGAGATTATTCCAAAAGTTATGAACTATGCAAAATAAAAAAAACATTATGAGTAACAATTTAATAAGAATAACATTTTTAATCTTTCTAATTCATTCACAATTAGTGAAAGCCCAATCAAATCCGCATATACTGCCTCAATATGATGTTGTGCAGTATGATTCAAATTATGTTCATTTTTATAACGATAGTGCAAATTTCAATACTTTTTATAGCAAGTTAGATACCTTAATTTCTGAAGGGAGAGGTAAAATAAACATCATGCAAATTGGTGGTTCGCACATTCAAGCAGATGTTTGGTCAGATCAATTACGGAAAAATTTTCAGCAACTTTCACCCAACCTTAATGGAGGAAGAGGTTTTTTATTTCCTTACAAATTAGCCAAAACAAATAACCCTTATTATTATGATGTTAGTTATACAGGCGAATGGCAAGGGTTTAGAAACTCGGTAAGTAAACATCAAGCTGTTTGGGGAGTCTCGGGTATAACAGCCTCAACAACCGATAGTGTTGCTTCGTTTAAAATAAATTTTAGAGGCGATAATACACCTTATTACGATTTTAAACGCATCAAAATTTTTCATAATATAGATTCAGCCTCAAGTTACTGCATACAATTAATTTCTGACTCGGTGGTTTCCATTTGCACCAATTATGAAATAGGTTATACGGTTTTTGAATTGGCGAACTATTCCGATAAACTGGAATTTTTAATTTATAAAACAGATTCATCAAAAACTCAATTTGATTTGTATGGATTAAGCATAGAAAATAACGACCCAGGAATTGTTTATAATGCAATTGGTGTGAATGGATCAAGTACATCGAGTTACCTCAGATGCACCTTGTTTGAGCAACATTTGCAATCCATTCCGCCCGATTTAGTTATTTTTTGCATAGGAATTAATGATGCTTACGACCCTAGTTTTTGTAAATTATGTTATGAAAATAATTACGACACCCTTGTTACTTGGATAAAACGTGTAAATCCAAAAGTTAATTTTTTATTTGTAACAAACAACGATAGTTATTATAAAAAAAAATATCCCAACAAAAGAGCTGAAATTGCTAAAGAAGTAATGATTAATTTAGCAACCAAAAACGATGCGGGACTTTGGGATATGTTTAATGTTATGGGCGGTTTGGGTTCAATAAAAACGTGGCAGAAATACAATTTAGCAAAATCAGACAAAATTCACTTAACTACCGAAGGCTATAAGTTAATGGGAGATTTAATGTTTTCGGCTTTGATGAAAGATTTTGCAACATATTATAAAATAAATCAATAAAATTATGGAATACAGAAGATTAGGAAAATCAGGATTGCAATTAAGTGAACTCTCTTTAGGCAGTTGGCTCACATTTGGAAAGCAAATTGAAAATAACATTGCCGAAAATTTAATGAAATTGGCTTACGATAATGGCGTAAACTTTTTTGATAATGCAGAAATTTATGCTCGTGGCGAATCTGAAATAGTAATGGGAAAAACCCTCAAAAAAATGAAATGGGATAGAGATTCTTATGTGGTTTCCAGTAAAGTTTTTTTTGGATATAGAGGTTCTGTAAATACTAAGCCAAACCAAAACGGATTGAGCAGAAAGCACGTTTTTGAGGCTTGTCATCAGGCGTTAGAAAGATTTCAATTAGATTATTTAGATTTATTTTTCTGTCATCGTCCCGATAAAAATACACCTATTGAAGAAACTGTTTGGGCGATGCACAATTTAATTACGCAAGGTAAGATTTTATATTGGGGAACATCTGAATGGAGTGCTCAGGAAATTATGGAAGCTCACATGGTGGCAAAACAGTACAATTTAATTGGACCAACTATGGAGCAACCACAATATAATATGTTGCACAGAGATAAAATAGAGGTAGAATATAATCAAATCTACAAAACAGTTGGCTTGGGAACAACTATATGGTCGCCATTAGCATCAGGTGTATTGACAGGTAAATACAATCAAAAATCGCAACCAAAAGACACTCGTTTGGTAATGGAAGGTATGGATTGGTTAAAAGATTCAGTTGTAACTAAAGAAAATTTGAATAAAGTAGCTCAATTGGAAAAAATTGCTAAAAAATTGGGATTAAGTATTCCTGTATTGGCAATTACATGGTGTTTAAAAAATGAAAATGTAAGTACGGTAATGTTAGGAGCAAGCAAGTTAAGTCAGCTAGAAGAAAACTTTAAAGCCATTGAAGCAAAATCAAAGTTAACACCAGAAGTAATGGCAGAAATTGAAAAAGCGTTGAATAACAAACCTGAGCATCCTGTTTTTTGAAAAAAAAATAGTTTGTCTGAAAAAATGCTTAATTTAGACTTTTAATAAACTTATAAAAACTAATAATTATGGATAAACCAACAATTGCTCAAAAATCACCTTATGTAAAAGATGAAAAATCAGGTAAATATGCATGGTGTGCCTGCGGAAAAAGTGCCAACCAACCTTATTGTGATGGTTCTCACAAGGGAACGTCATTTACACCTAAAATAGAAGTACTTGATGAAGATAAAAAAGTTGCTTGGTGTGGATGTAAAAATTCATCAAAAGGAGCTTTTTGTGATGGAACTCATTCAAAGCTTTAAAAAAAAAAGTGTTTAAAAAAACCTTCAAATAGATTACGTTGAAGGTTTTTTAATATTATTTTCGGATTAGTTTATTTTTTCTATCTTAGCACACCAAATTTAGTAAAATAATGTCAGAACAAAAATTAATTGATGTAGAGCAAATCATTGCAAGTAAAAACCCAAAAATCTTAAAATGGTTGCCTGCATTTATTATTAACTATTTAAAAAAAACCATTCATCAAGTTGACATTAACACTATTTTAATTGAAAATAAAAATAAATTTGATTACGATTTTGCACACGATATTATTGAACGATTTCATATTAAAATTAAAACTATAGGAATAGAAAACGTACCTAAATCAGGAGGATGTATATTGGCATCAAATCATCCGCTTGGAGGTATTGATGCGTTGGCAATAGTATCTTCATTAAAAGATTATAGAAGAGATTTGAAATTTGTTGTCAATGATATTTTACTCCATTTAAAAAACCTTAATGGATTGTTTATTGGCGTTAATAAACACGGTAGTAATTCAAAAGATTCATTAAATAGTGTAAATGAACTTTTTTCATCAAACAGAGCAGTTTTTGTTTTTCCAGCAGGATTGGTAAGCCGAAAATCAAAAGGAAAAGTGAGGGATTTAGAGTGGAAAAAAACTTTTATTACTCAAGCAAAAAAACACCAAAAAGATATTGTTCCTTTAAGAGTTGATGGGAATTTATCACCTTTTTTTTATAGATTAGCTGCCATGAGAAAGTTTTTAGGAATTAAAGTTAACATAGAAATGTTATTTTTGGCAAAAGAAACATTCAAGCAACAAAATAAAACAATAAAAATTATTTATGGAAAACCAATTCCATATCAAACTTTTGATAAAACAAAAAATGATAAAGAATGGGCAGAATGGGTAAAAGATAAAGTATATGAACTGAAGGATTAAAAAACAAAAAACAAAAAACAAAAAACAAAAAAACAAATAACAAATAACAATAACCTTAACTAAATAGGCTTTGAGTGATGGCAAAGCCCCCCTTCGGGGGATTAGGGGGCAAAACAAAAAACTATGTTAGCACCTGTAGATAGAAAATTAATAGAGCAAGAACTTGCCTCTGAACGCTTTGTAAAAAAAACGAACAAGGGCGATAATGATATTTATATTATTAATTGTCATAATGCTCCAAATGTACTCCAAGAAATAGGTCGATTGCGAGAACTATCTTTTTCAATGGCAGGAGGAGGAACAGGACAGGATGTTGATTTAGATGAGTTTGATGTTTCGGAAAATTGCTACGAACAACTCATTGTTTATGACAGAGAAGAGCAAGAAATTGTAAGTGGTTACCGTTTTATTGATTGTGCTAAAGCAATTTCACCTGATGGTGAAATTCAATTGTCAACGCACCATTATTTTAATTTCTCGAAGAAATTTATTAAAGAATATTTGCCTTACACCATAGAATTAGGTCGCTCATGGGTGCAGCCTAAATATCAGGCTGGTGGTGATGGAGCTAGAAAAGGAATTTTTGCCTTAGATAACCTTTGGGATGGATTAGGCTCTATTATTCTTCGATATCCACACATGAAATATTTTTTTGGAAAAGTAACCATGTATTCAAGCTACAACAAACAAGCAAGAAATGCACTGCTGTATTTTATGAATTCTTATTTTCCCGATTTAGAGAATTTGGTAACTCCAATTCACCCCATTGAAATAAAATCAGATTTGAAAGAAATTAAAAAACTAATTAGAGATAAAAATTTTGATGATGGATTAAAAGCTCTTTACCAATACTTGAAAACCTATGGAGAATCAGTTCCTCCATTAATTAATACCTACATGAAAATTTCTGACACCATGAAATCTTTTGGAACAGCTTTAAATCCTGATTTTGGAGGTGTGGAAGAAACAGGGATTTTGGTGATTGTAGAAGATATTTATCCCGAAAAAAAAGAAAGACACATTAAGTAAAACGCTTTTTAAAACTATCAACTTCTCGATACTCCCTCATGCTTCGGGCTACTTGAAGTGACCATTTTTTTTATAACGAACTTAGTTTTTGTCGCAGCATAAATTCCAATTGTGCATTTACGTTTCTAATATGATACAATAATTCTTTATTTTCTTTACGTAAACAATATACTTCATAGGCTTTATTTAAAAGATTTTTCATATACTCAGTTTCCCATGGTTTTTGAATGTATTTATAAATTTGTCCTTTATTAACAGCATCAACAACAGCGTCAATATCAGAATAACCTGTAACCAAAATCCGTATAGAATCGGGATATTTTTCAATAATTGATTCTAAAAATTCCACACCTGTTTTTTCGGGCATACGTTGATCCGTAAGGATAATTGCAATATCGTTTTTAGCTAAAATTTTTTCACCTTTTTTTGCTGAATTTGCTGTGTGAATTGTGAAAAATCGTCTGAAAGTAGCCTTGAATGAAGCTAGATTTTCTTCTTCATCATCAATATAGAGTATGTTTATTTTTGAATTTTGAATTTTATCAGAAGTTTTCATTTTATTTTTTTTTTATAAAATTAGTAAATTTAATTTAGATTAAAAGCGTAGGTAATTTTACCTATATAATTTACAAACTTTACCTATAAAATGATGTTAGTTAAATTTGTAATATTAAATGCTAAAACTATATAAATTTTTATTGATTTAATTATGCATTTTACAGAACAAATTAAAAAACTTAAAGTAACTGATAATCACTTAATTAATGCAGTTGTTAAACCCATTTTTTTTAAATTATCAAATTCACTTGAAAGGCAAAAATTAGAAGAATTAATTGACAATCAACCGCAAATCTGCATTTTGGATGAAATTCAAAGTCAACTTCAGGAATTAATAAAATTACGTTACCCAAAAATTAAATTTTCTTCCGATGAATTAGAACGTAAAATTTCAGCATATCTAAATAATCAACCCTTAGAAGAATATGGGGTTTGGGTATATTATCCATGGAAAAATACGTTAGTACATTTGTTAGATGAAGCCGAATTTGTAGAAGTTAGAACGAATAGAAATCAATATAAAATTACGCCCGAAGAAGAAATTACACTAAGCACAAAAAAAATTGGAATTATTGGACTTTCTGTTGGAAAAGCCATTGCAATGACAATTGCTTTAGAACGTATTTGTGGAGAATTAGTCTTAGCCGATTTTGATGTGATTGAACTTTCAAATTTGAATAGAATACAAACAGGCGTTCATCATTTCAATGTGAAAAAAACCGTAGTTGTAGCCCGAGAAATTGCCGAAATTGACCCTTACCTTAAAGTTACATGCTATCATGATGGACTCACAGATGAAAACATAACTGATTTTTTTACCAAAGATGGGAAATTAGACATTTGCATAGAAGTTTGCGATGGGTTAACCACCAAAATTGAAGCACGGCAAAAAGCAAAGCAACTTGGAATTCCTGTGGTGATGACAACGAGTGATAGAGGTATGAATGACATAGAGAGATTTGATAAAGAAAATAATAGAGCTATTTTTCATGGATTAATAAATGACATCAATATTGAAAAGATTAATGATTTACATACAAATAAAGAAAAAGCACCAATTGTAGAAGCAATTATTGGTAAAGAAACTATGTCTGATGAATTAAAAATATCAATGGTGGAAATATCAAAAACTATTACTACATGGCCTCAATTAGGTTCTTGCGTGGTAATGGGGGGGGCAATTGTATGTAATGTTTGTAGAAGATTATTATTAAATAAATCAATGAGTTCAGGTCGATTTTTTATTGATTTAGAGAAAATTATATATTAAATGTAAAATGTTATAGATTTTAGAATGGAATAACTTGATTATGTATAAAGTAAGAGTATTTAGAGCTATTGAAGATCCTATTTCTTGTGAGGAATATATTGAGGGTCATACAAAGGTATTGAAAGATTATGGCGTTCCAATGGTTACATCAAGTAAACCTAGTTGGCAATATAACCCTAATGTTTATTGTGTTGTTGCTGAGTTAGAGGAAAATATAAAAATGGTTGGAGGTATAAGATTACAAATAGCAGATGGAAAAATACCATTACCTGTTGAGGATGCTATAAGTTCTATGGATAAGGGTATTCATGATATGGTTAAGAAATATTTTGATGAGGGTGTTGGGGAATTATGTGGATTATGGAACTCAAAAGAAATTGCAGGAGTGGGTATTAGTTTTATTCTGACTCGAACGGCAATTTCGATTGTTAATCAACTAGAATTTAAAACTTTAATGGGTATTTGTGCGGAGTATTCTTTAAAAATGTTTACTAATGTTGGGTTTGTTATAGATAAATCTTTAGGCAATAATGGGGAGTTTCCATATCCTACCGATGAATATATTACAAGAGTATTAGGAATTATGAATGCTTATACACTAGAAACAGCTCAACCTTATGACAAAGAAAGAATGTTAGGTCTTAGAAATAATCTTATTCAACAAAGAGAAGAAATAGGTAAAAAAGGATTATTTACAGTTAATTATAATTTAGAATTAAATATTACAAAAAATAATAATGTTATTCAAGCACACTAAATATTGTTATTTGTTGATGGTAATTTTTTTAGGAATTTACCCAACAATAATTTATTCTTCAAATAATGTAATACTTGAGGTAGATGGGTTAAGTTATAATAAATTAATTGGAAAAAAAATTCATTATCTAGAAGATAAAACTAATAATTTAGAGATTGAAGAAGTCATTCAATCTAATGATTTTAAGTTATCACAAAAAGATGTTCCAAATTTTGGTATAACTAATTCTGCTTTTTGGCTGAAAATAATAATTAAAAACGAGAGCGAAAAAAAACTATTGTTAGAACTTGCACATCCAATAATGGATGAAGTAGAGTTTTACGATTATAAAATTAATAGTGTTGTTAAGATAGGGGAATCGGTGCCTTTTTATAATAGAAAATATTTGTTTACCAACTATATATTTGACTTAAATATAGAACCAAAAGAAACAAAAACTTATTTCTTAAAAATTAAAAGTACGGAACAAATTCAAGTACCAATTTTTGTTGGTAGTTTATTATCCATATCTGAACGTTCAATTGATTTTACATTTTATTCTTCAATTTTTTTTGGAGTCATGATGGTGATGATTTTTTATAATTTCTTTGTATTTGTTTCAACAAAGGATACGAGTTATATTTATTATGTGATATATATATTTATTTTGATGCTCACTCAGCTTTGTCCTAAAGGATTTACCTTTCAGTATTTTTGGCCAAATTCTTCATGGTTAGCAATACATTCAATGTTTTTATTACCTTCTTTAGTTGGAATTTCAGGGATAATTTTTTTTAATAATTTTTTGAAAACAAAAGAGTTTTTACCCTTAGCAAGAAAGATATTTAAACCAATAATAGTTATTTATCTAATAGTTATCACCCTTTCTATAATTGGTGTATATAAAGTAAGTTATATAATAATGGAAATTAATGCAATGGTTGTTGCTCTCCTAATGTTAGTATTTGCATTTTTGATAAGTAAAAAAGGTTATCCTCCCGCAAAATATTTTTTAATTGCATGGTCAGTATTTTTGATAGGTATATTTTTATGGGTATTAAAAGACATAGGAGTTCTTCCTTATAACAATTTAACAAATAACTTTATGCAAATAGGTGCAGCAACAGAAACCGTACTCCTTTCCTTTGCATTAGCAGCCAGAATCAACATCTATAAAAAAGAACGATTAGAAGCAATAGAAGAAAAGGAGCGTTTGGTTAGAGAACAAAACATTATGTTAGAACAACAAGTAGTTGAACGTACTAAGTCACTTAATGAAACATTGCATAATCTTAAACAAACCCAAACGCAATTGGTGGAAGCCGAAAAAATGGCTTCATTGGGTCAGCTAACCGCAGGAATAGCTCATGAAGTGAACAATCCTATTAATTTTATTACTTCAAATATTTATCCATTACGCGAAGATATTAAGGATATTAAAGCAATCTTAAATAAATATGCAGAAATAAATACCAGTTCTAATCTAACCGAAAAATTGGAGGAAATAGAACAATTAAAAGAAGAACTTCAATACGATTACCTGTTAAAAGAATTGGATGGAATTATTCATGGAATTGAAGATGGAGCAAAACGTACTGCTGAAATTGTGAGTGGTTTACGTAATTTTTCACGCTTAGATGAAAGCGACTTGAAATTGGCTGATGTAAATGAAGGAATTAATTCAACCTTACTTTTACTAAAAAGTAAAATAGGAGACATCAAATTGACTAAAAAATTAGAAAATTTACCTCAAATAGAATGTTACCCTGGAAAAATTAACCAACTGGTTTTAAACATTGTTGATAATGCCATTTTTGCTATCAAGAAAAAAGGAATCCCATTAACAGAAGGAGAAATTGAAGTTAAAACAGTTGCCAAAGAAAATGAAGTTGTACTAACTATAAAAGACAATGGCGTTGGTATGAATGAACAAACTAAACAAAAAATGTATGACCCATTTTTTACAACCAAAGATGTAGGAGAGGGAACAGGACTAGGGCTTTCGATAGTTTTTGGAATAATTAAAAAACATAATGCAACTATTGAAATATCTAGTGAACTTGGCATAGGAACGGAATTTAAAATAAGTTTACCTATTAATAACAAAAAACAAATAACAAAAAACAAATAACAAAAAACAAAAAACAAATAACCATTAACTAAATAGAGTCTGTCCATAAAGTCGAGAGGCTGAACTGTAAAGTTCAAATTCGAGGCTTTCGAAGTTTTGAAAATCAGGAGTTTACTTTTGTAAATGACTGGTTTTTAAAACGAGAATAACGAAGAAGTTGGACTTTACAGACAGACTCTAAATAGGCTCTGTGCGATAGCAAAGTCCCCCTTCGGGGGATTTAGGGGGCTAATAACAAATTGTAAAACCTCTTTATTATGGAAAAAATAAATGTACTCTATATAGATGATCAAATACTGAATTTAAAAGCTTTTCAGGCTTCTTTTCGAAGAATATTTAATATTTATATAGCCAGAACAGCAGCCGAAGCAAAGCAAATTTTAAATCAACATGAAATTGAAGTTATTTTGTCAGACCAACGTATGCCAGAGGCAAGTGGTGTTGATTTCTTTGAGTCTATACTAGAAACTCATCCCAATCCAATTCGAATTTTAGTTACCGCTTATTCCGATATTAATTCAGTAATTGATGCTATCAATAAAGGTCAGGTTTATAGATACATCACTAAACCATGGCATGATTTTGATCTGAAATTAACCATAGAAAATGCCTATCAACTTTATTTGTTAAAAGAACAAAACAATAAGTTGAATTTGAAATATCAACGAATTTTTACAGAATCATCAGACCCAATTCTAACATTTGATTTAAAAGGAAGAATTATTGATTACAACAAGGCAACGCTAGATTTTGTAAAAACAAATAAAGAAAATAATTTACACCACAGAAGTTTTAATTCGCTTTTGAAATATAAGTCAAGCACAAATTACATCATTCAAAAATTAGAAAGTAATGACTCTATTAAAGATTTTCAATGTCAAGTTTTAGGTAAAAATAATACAACTAAAGATTGTTTAATAACTATTAATGCTATTCGAGATAATTATGGAAAGATTATCAGTTTTCAGGCGATTATTAAAGATTTCACAGAACGAAACAAACTCAATCAACTTCTGTTGAAAACAACCATAGAAGCTCAAGAAAAAGAACGAGAGCGAATTTCTAGGGATTTACATGATGGATTAGGTCAGCAATTAGCTGCCCTTCGAATGCATTTAGATGTGTTTACCGAATCAACAACAAAAGATGATTCTGATTTAGCAAAAATTTCGTCTATACTTTCAGGTACGATTAAGGATTTGAGAAAGATATGCTATAACACGCTCCCATTAGTTTTATTTGATAATGGGTTGATAAAAGCTATTGATGATTTAACTAAAAAAACAAGAACTGCCACATTAGACGTTAAATTTAGGTATTCAAATCATTTTCCAGCACTTACAAAATCGTTAGAAATAGCTATTTTTAGAATTATTCAAGAGTTTGTTGCTAACTCCATTAAACATGGAGGAAATTTGTCAGAAATTAACATTGACTTAATTTATAATGAAGAAACCGTTACACTTAAACTCAAAGATAATCGTGTTGGTTTTGAAGTAAATTCACTTTATCTTCAAAAAGGACATGGATTAAATAATATCAGAACTCGGGTAGAATCTTTTGATGGGAAACTAACAATGGAAAGCATTCCAAGAAAACATACCAATTTTGATATTGTTTTTCCTTTTAAACTAGATGAAGAGAAAGAGTTAAATTAGTGTTTGAACCAGCTATTGCGATAGTTTGGCTTTACAGACAGGTCCTGATTAGTGTTTGTCCATAATGTATTACTTTTTACAATTAAGTTTTCAATCTTCAGTCAACAGTTGGCAAAAAACAACACTTTGCAGCAGCTTTTGCTAACTGAAGATAAAGACACACCCATGCCCATCGCTACCGTCATTGCGAGGCACGAAGCAATCTGTCTTTCGATTAGACAGATTGCTTCAGCTCCAACACTCAATCCAAACGCTTGGGCTTCGCAATGACGTTCTTCATCGGATTTCCGACTTTACAGACAGACTTTAAGCTACTAAATTATTTTTTAGGGCATAACTCACAAGCTCTGCAGTATTCCTAACATCAATTTTTTTCATAACACTTCTTCGGTGGGCTTCAATCGTTCTATTACTTGTTTGTAATTTTTCAGCTATTTCAGTACTTGTTAGCCCTTGAACAACTAAAGTTAAAATTTCAACCTCTTTTGAAGTGAGTTCTAATATTTCCTCTTTTTTTGTAGTTTCGTTTTTACGCAACAACCTATTAAGCATCATGCTAGAAACCTCATTACTATAGAATTTTTTTCCTTCATGAATTGTTTTTATTGCTATAAAAAGTTCGGTATGTGTGGTGTCTTTCAAAATATAGCCATGAATACCTAAAGAAATCATTTTAAAAATATAAGGTTCGTCATTGTGCATGGTTAGAACTAAAATTTTAATTAACGGGTATTTCTCAATTATTATTTTTGATAGTTCAAAGCCATCCATATCTGGCATAGTAATGTCTAATAAAACAACATCAACATTGTTGTTGGTTTCAAGAAATTCTAACGCTTCTATACCATTAGATGCTTCACCTACAAGGTTAATTTCACTTTTATATTTTTTTAAAATCAATTTATAACCTTCCCTGATTAGAGCATGGTCATCAACAATAAATACATTTATATGTTCCATAATATCAAATTATATTTCTAGCAAATATAAAGAATTAAACTGCAATTTTAATACGTATATATACGTATAGATTACCCAAAATATACTGAAATGATTGTTTTGTTTAAATAAATAATGAATTTAAGAATTAACCAAAATTTAATTGTTATTTTTGAAATTACATTTGATTTACAATAGTATTAACATTCAATAAATATAAACACATGAAACGTCCATGCTAAATAATTTAACACACAGGCTGATGATTATTGGCTTTGTGTGGTGGAAATCCTCCCCCTTCGGGGGAGTTAGTGGGGGCTAATAAATATCTACATATGAAAACACTTACAACTACTATTCTTCTAGCACTAATTTTTAGCAGCAATTTTTCTTTCGGACAAGTAACAATTGCAAAAAACAGCACTGAAAACGCAACAATAACGAATACCTTAGAAAAAACTAATAATGTTGTTTTCTATGCGTATGAACAAACACAAAAAAGCAAAGTTTATACAGAAAGTTTGTCTAAAGCAGTGAAACACCAACAAATTGCAAAGCAACTTTTAACTGAAAATAATTATTTTAGAGCCTTACATCATTCTCGATTGGCTAGAATTTATGCTTTTAAAGCTATTAGATATAACAAAGGAATTATCAATTCAGATTGGAATTTTACTGATGAAGAACAAAAATTATTTGGCGAAGGAATTGATGATGTTGAATTAAATAAAGAAATGCTAAATAAATATCCAAATGACCCATTTTTAGATGAAAATGTAAATCAAAATGATTTGAAAAACAATGAATTAAATTAAATCTTATTGTTTTGGTATTTATTATTAAAAGGGATAGCTTTATATTTTGAAGCATCCTTTTTTATTTTAAGATGAAACGAGCCATGCTAAAAAGTTTAACACACAGGCTGATTATTATTGGCTTTGTGTGGTGGAAATCCTCCCCCTTCGGGGGCGGACAAAGTCCAGTGGACTTTGGAGCGAGCAAGTGTGAAAGTGGGGGGCTTAAATATAAACAGATGAAATGTTAAAATATCGTTTATTAACTAACGAAGAGCTTCATGAACTAGAGGAAGAGTTTAAGCATTTCCTTATAATTAATCAAATTTACGATGATGAATGGAAGTTGTTGAACCAACAAAAAAGCGAAAAAGTAAAAGAGCTAATTGTTCTTTTTAGCAATTTAGTTATCGAAAAAGCACTCAAAAAAGTTACTTTTTTAGAACTAACTACCAACAACGGAATAAACGCTTTTCATTGTAAAGAAAACGAAATAGAACGAATAGGTATTTGTTCAGAAAATAAACAATTCGATTTTACTTTAGTCAAAGAACCTTCAGATATACAAAATCAACATTTATCTATTTTTAAAACCTCAAAACCTTATATCAAAACCAGAGAAACAGAAGTGTTTAATCTAATTAATAGTGGTTGTAGTATTATCTCAGCAGAACGATATAAAAAACTTGAACTCGCTTATAATCTTTCTATAAAACAAGTTAAAAACTAATGATTAAAGCATTAAAATTTATTTTTATCATACTTCCATTTGGCTTAGTAGGACAACAAACACCATTGCAAAATGAACTAAAAGCATTAGTTACTGATGTTGATTTAAAAAATGCTTCCATTAGTTTTTATGCTTTTGACATAGAAAACAATTTGCCATTGGCTTTCTATGATGAAAACAGAGCGTTGATTCCAGCTTCAACCCTAAAACTACTTACAACAGCTACCGCCTTCGAAATTTTAGGTAAAGAAACTCGTTTTAAAACATCAATTTTATATCAAGGGGAAATTGATACCATTAACAAAGTGCTTAATGGTAATATAATTATTAAAGGAGGTGGAGATCCTGCATTGGGTTCGCATCGTTTTCAAAATCACTATGGAGCTATTTTTCAAAAATGGGCAACAGCAGTTAAAAACTTAGGCATAGATTCAATTAACGGAGCTATAATTACCGATGCAACAATTTTTAATAATCAGCTTCCCTCAACATGGATTTGGGGTGATATTGGTAACTATTATGGGGCTGGAGCAAATGGTCTTAGTATTTATGAAAATTTCTATACCCTTTCACTAAAATCACCTGGCGAAGTAGGAGGTAAGGTTGAAATTCAATCTGTTATACCCTTAATACCCAACTTGTTTTTAACTAACAATTTAGTTAGTAATAATGTGGGGAAAGATTTAGCCTACATCTATGGCGGTCCAAACCAATTCAATCGTTTTATGTCAGGAAGTATTCCTAAAAACAAAAATGAATTTAATATAAAAGGCTCTATTCCTAACCCAGAATCACTTACAGCATTTCTGTTGAATAGCAAATTAAATGAAACAGGTGTAAAAACAAAAAACCAACTTTTATCAACTAACACGGAAGATAGTTTGTATAACGTCAAAAAAACTAAAGAAATAACTTATACAGAATCGCCAACGCTTTTTGAGCTTGTTAAGTTAACAAATCTACATAGTATAAATTTATATGCCGAACACTTAATTAACCACATAGGGTTAAAGCAAAGTGGAGTGGGTTCAACAATTTCAGGAACAGAAGCAATGCTTTCTTTTTGGAATAAAAATGGAATTGATGTAGATGGTATGAGTGTTTTTGATGGAAGTGGTTTGTCGAGGTTTAATACATTAACCTCAAAGCAATTGGTTGAGGTGCTGATTTATATGCATAAAAAAAGCAAGAATAAAACAGATTTTTACAACACGCTTAGTGTTGCTGGGAAATCAGGAACATTAATTAACATCGGTAAAAACACAGTTGCACAAGGAAATATATATGCCAAAAGTGGCTACATGAACCGAGTGAGAAGCTATGCTGGATATGCTAAAACAAAGAGCGGTAGAACAATTGCATTTGCTATAATAGTTAATAACTACAATTGTTCTGCAGCTGCGATGAAAATTAAGTTAGAAAAAATAATGATTCAAATAGCTGAAAGCAATTAAACAAGGGGGCATGACCCCTTGTTTATAGATTATACTGCTTTTATTTTGCCATTTTTTGATTCGCCAAGAACGACTACATCTTTCACTCTTTCATATTCTTTAATAGCTGATAACATAGCTTCTTTGGAATCTCTCCTTATTTTGATGCCAGATTTAGCACCTTTGTTTCTTATTTCTAAATAAAATCCGTCTTTTAATTTGGTTGGTTTTGTTGCTGGTCTGCCCATTTCGTTTAATTAAGTTTAATATTAAAATTACAATATTCTAAATTAGACTTTTTTTATTAAAAAACAAGTAAAAAACTATTTTATTTAACATTATTTAACAGAACCCTATTTTCGAAAATAGTCGTTGCTTTTTTAAATAATAAAAAACAAGGATATTTTTGTTATAATATCCTGTTAGATTTAGATAGGGGATTTTTTTACTTGGGTAAGCGTGGCGTAATTTATAAAATGCAAAATGAGCTTTAATTATTGCTAACGTGTGTTTTGGTTTTCCTTCAATCAAAAATTTAATTCCAGCAATGCCATCCAAAAATAATCGGGTCATAATAATTGAGAATCGTTTTTGCTTGGGTAAATTTTTATAGAGCATCAATAAATTATTTCTGAAATTAAGGAAAGTTTTTCTTGGATTTGTTTTGTTTAATGTTCCGCCACCAACATGGTAAACAGTTGATAGGTGTGTAAACATCACTTTGTAGCCCAAATGTTGCATTCGCCAACAAAAATCTATTTCTTCCATGTGGGCAAAGAATGTAGCATCAAAACCACCTAATTGGTTAAAAACGGATGATTTGACAAATAAACAAGCTCCTGATGCCCAAAAAACTTCTGTTTCATTATCATATTGGTTTATATCTTTTTCTATGGTATCAAAAATTCTTCCTCGGCAAAATGGATATCCGTATTTATCTATAAAACCACCTGCTGCTCCAGCATATTCAAAATATGCTTTATTGTGAAAGGCTTTAATTTTTGGCTGACAAGCACCAATTTTAGTATTACTTTCAAGTAATTTAATGCATGGATTTAACCAATTTTCGGTTACTTCCACATCTGAATTTAATAAAACAAAGTACGTAGCATTAACTTCTTTTAATGCTTCATTATATCCTTTTGCAAATCCGTAGTTTTCTTTTAATTTAATAATATGAATTTCAGGGTAGTTTGCTATCAAAAAATCGATGGAATTGTCAGTAGAACAATTATCGGCAATAATAATTGTGGCATCTTTACTATACTTTACCACCGATGGAAGAAACTTTTCAAGAAAGTCTTTTCCATTCCAATTAAGAATTACAATGGCTATTTTATTCACGTTTAGAAATTATCGTGGATTATTAAAAAAATCATCAGATTGTCCTCCCCAATGTTCATTATTGTTTTTTTCTTCCATATCAATAGGTTGATTGGTTCTTTTGTGTAATTGAACTTTCCATTGAGGGTTATTTAATTCGCCAGGCAAATTGGAGTGAAGCAAAGGGAAATCATTGCTTACTAAATCTGGATTGTAAAATACAAATCGAATATTACTAAAATTAGTTACTTTGTAGTAGTGCCAAATTTCATAAGGATAGGCACTTGGTTCACTGTATCTCTGAACAATGGTGTTGGGCTTACCATGTTTAAGATAAACTCTTCCTCTGTCTGTTTCATATCCTTTTTTTATAGCCGTGTTAAACTCTTTATTTACAATATCAACTTCTTTTTTGTAGGCTTTCCATGCTTCTTCTGGACTTTCAGGGTTTCGTGTAAACCAAAAGTTATAAAAATATTTTTGCATCAATTCTGTATTGTTTCCTTTCAATTGGTTTCTAGCATAATTGAGTTCTATAGCAGAAGAAATAGGCTCTACACTTTTTATGTAATCAGTTAATTCATTATTACTCATTTCTACTACAAAAGAGGATGTAATATCTGTTGGAGAAAGTGTTGATATTGCTTTTGGATTGCTGCGTTGAAAAAATATCTTTTTTTGTAATAGGAGTTCATTATTTTTATCTCGAGCTTCGATGTTTATATTGTAATTGCCTGAGGGTAAATCAACAATAGAAAAAGATTTTAAGATGATAGAAACCGCTTTTGTTTTTTCCTTACTGAAACCTTTTAAATTTCCAATTACTTCTTTAGTTTCATAAGATTCTATCGCATAAGTAATTAAATAACTTTCATCTTTTCCAATTAAATTATTGGCATTATAAATTTCAGCATAAAAAGCAATTTTTTCATAATCTTCAGGAAAAAAATCGGAAGTATAAGGAATGATATCATACCCGTTTTTAGAAATAATAGATTTTGAAGTTGTTTTACTCAATGATTCAATTAATTCAATGTCGGAGATAGCCATTTTTTTATCATTATAATTGATATTGATTATTTGATTGTTTTTAAATGGAGGGTGAGAGGAATTTAAATCTTTCATTAAAATTTCAAATTCATAACTTCCAGCAGGCAAAGAAATACGTTGTTGGTCAATAAAATTTACTTTTTCAGATGAAGTGTCTGCCAGTTCAGGGCTAAGTAGGTTATATTTTTTAAATTGTTTAATTTCTTCGCCTTGTTTAAAAAGGTAAGTGATTTCAATACTTCCTTGGAAAGCATTGTTTTCATTTTTAACGTAATTGATAGAGTTTCCTACAATTGATAAATAGGTTTCAATGTAAGGTCCACTTGATGGAGAATAGAATGTACAATGCGTAAAATATGCTTTTAAATTTTGTGCATAAGAACTTGAGGTTATTACAAAAAGTAATAGAAGTAAAGAGCTAATTTTTTTCATTTAAATTCAAAGTTAATAAAAATCAGGTTAGAAAAGTAATAAAAATTATACCATTTTTCTAATTAGAGGTTGATTTATAATAATTGAAAAATCAATACTAGGTTGCAAAAATAATTAATAATATGATGCTAAGGAGTTTAAATTTATTTTTTCAAAAAAAGTAGAAAACTATTTCATATTTAAAATCAATTGTTACTTTTGCAGCGGAGAAATGGCAGAGCGGTCGAATGCGGCAGTCTTGAAAACTGTTGTACCGCAAGGTACCGGGGGTTCGAATCCCTCTTTCTCCGCCACTAAACAATCAAATCCCTTATTACTATTCAGTTTTAAGGGATTTTTTTTAGCATAATTCTATTATTTTTGTTCTTTATTTGATTAGTTTCACTGCGTTGTTCCCTATTTTCATTCTTTTTTTTTACTTCATTTCGCTACGCTCCATTTCGTAAGAAAAAGAATGAAACCTTGTTTATATGGGACTTGGCAAATATGATTAATAAATATTGGAAAACGATTGAGCAAGAGGTATTAATGAGTTCAAATACTTCATAGTCAAGTACATTTGTAGGTCTCGTCAGGCAACCCTAAAACCAAAACCTGCAAAAGAGCTTACCCACCCAAACGCACGACAGACAGAAAAGATGAAGGGAAAATGAAAAATAATTAAAACAATATTTTCAACCCTTAACCCTTAAACTTTCTCCCTCCCTTTGGGAGGGTTGGGGTGGGATAAACTTTTTTAAACTTTTTTACCCAACCCTTTAAAAATTGTTACATCTTTGTTATTGAAATCCAAAGCAATCGGGACAAGTTGTTAAATTAAGAATAAATCTTGATTCCTTTTATAAACCTAAAATCTTTAGTATTTAAAGTAAGGACATAAATATCATAATAAATAGCAGTTGCTACAATCAACATATCCCCAATATACGGCTTATGGCTAAGGCTGTATTCAATCATAAATTTGGTAAAAATGCTGGATATTTCTTCATTTACAGGTATCCATGGGAATTTATCCAAATGTTTTTTAATGAGCGGAATTTCTTTTTTATTCAACGCTCCAAAATAAAACTCAGCAACCGAAATTTCACTGATATAAAGGTTTTATTCGCCAATCTTTTCACAGATATGTCGAATTTTTTGATTTCCCTTATACAATTCTATTATAATGTTGGTATCAAGTATTACAATTGTGTTTTTCGCCATGCATTTTCTTTTATTTTTTTAATGCTGATCGTTGTTGTTTTTCCTATTCCAAATGTTTCCCAAAAATCCTCTTTCGTGGTAAAATTAGTTACAGGAAGTACTTTTATTTTTTCTCTATTGTTGATTTTCCTTACATTGCTTACAAAGTTTAACGATTTTAATAAACGTATTAAAAACATAGCTTCGTTGCGTGAACTGATATTTATTAATAATTGTTCCATAAACAATAATTTTTTACGAAGTTACAAATTATTCCTATAAATACAAAATGATTAAACTAATATTTTCAACCCTTAACCCTTAAACTTTCTCCCTCCCTTTGGGAGGGTTGGGGTGGGATAAACTTTTTTTAACTTTTTTACCCAACCATTTAAAAATTGTTACATCTTTGTTATGGAAAGGTTAAATTTTAAGTGTTAAATTTTAAATAAAAACCGTCATTGAATGAAAAATTAATAACCAACACTAAAAAATATAAAGCTGAAAAGCCCTCGCACACCCTTAATCCCTAAAGGGAATCCGTCCATGCGTGGTAGCGTTAGGGGTAGCGAAGGTAAATAACAATATATAAATAAGCAATTTTTTTACCTAACCATTTAAAAATTGTGTCGTCTTTGCTAGGGACACGTAGTTGCCATTACACAAAAAGCTTGGCTTCAAACGGACAGAGAGGAGAGTAAGCAGTCAAAAAAAATAAGAAAGGGATTAATTTAATCTTTTAGTATGAATAATGTGATAAATAATAAGGTGGTTTTTTACAATTTTGTAAATAAAAATGTACGTGCGGTCAAATGTAGCACAGCGGAAGTCTTTTTTTGCAAATTGATCAAATCGGCAAATCGGGTATTTATCGGGGAAATCGACAAGAGAATAACCAAAATCTACAAGTTTTCGACTATATTTCTCCGCCCTGTTGGGATAACCCTGTTCCTCAATGTAAAAGACAATATTACGAACAGAACATTTTGCCGCTTCTCTGAAAATAACCTTCATTTTTTCTTTCGGTATTTCGCCAGTTCTTCATTTACAAAATTTAGGACTTCTTCAGGAGTATATGCTCCTTTATCAGCATCCATGTCATCGGCAAGCTGTTCCAATTCTTCCTTCGTAGCAGGTCTGCCAGGGCGAACCCAATCAGCATCGGTAAGTGATTTCTTTGATGTATTTAATTCAACAGCCTTAACACCAATGAGGGTTTGGAAATATTTTACCAGTGCCTTTGCACGAGCAGGAGTATCTATTTTAACAATAACCGTTTCCATGATTCTCTTTATTTCTTTTTTTATTTATACAAATAAACTACAAAAATACAAAAAATAATTTGAAAAAAACACCATAAAAACGCAACCTCATAAACTTTTTTAACTTTTTTACCCAACCCTTTAAAAATTGTTACGTCTTTGTTATGGAAAGGTTAAATTTTAAGTGTTAAATTTTAAATAAAAACCGTCATTGAATGAAAAATTAATAACCAACACTAAAAAACATAAAGCTGAAAAGCCCTCGCACACCCTAATCCCTAACTAATCCCTAAAGGGAATCCACCCACGCATGGTAGCGTAGGCTCTCCCCTTTAGGGGTAGGGGGTAGCGGAGGCAGCAAAGACAATAATAAAAGATTAAAAAAAAAGTATATAAAGTAAAAAGCAATAAACAACTCCGATGGCTATCGGGGAAAAACCAACTAACTATAAACAACTAAAATCAATAAACTATGAACTCAAAAAACAATAAAACTATGAAAAATTTAATTAAAATCTTCTGCCTTAGCCTTGCGTGTGGGCTTCCCCTCTTGAGAGGGGTAGGGGTGTGTTTTTTCATCCTCGCTGGATTGGGAGGGGCTTCCGCTCAAAATATTGGCATCAACTCCACTGGCACAGCACCCGACCCCTCGGCATTGTTAGATGTAAACGCTGCTCCTACAAACAACAAAGGCTTATTACTCCCCGCCTTTCCACCACAGAACGTAATGCTATTGTAGCTCCTGCACAAAGTTTGTTAATTTACAACACTACCGATTCTTGTTATCAGGGATATATAGGCACACAATGGGTAAGTTTTGGTTGTGTGGGAAGTGGTACACCACCACCATTAACCTGTGGCAGCCCTTTTACCGATGCCCGTGATGGCAATGTTTACAATACCGTGCAAATAGGTTCTCAGTGTTGGATGGCAGAAAACCTCGCTTATCTTCCGAGTGTGGTAGGACCTGCAACAGGCAGCGAAACCGTTCCTTATTATTATGTTTACGGTTACAATGGCACCAATGTAGCCACCGCCCAAGCAACAGCAAACTACACCACTTATGGCGTTTTGTATAACTGGACAGCAGCTATGAATGGAGCAGCAAGCAGTAGTTCCAATCCCAGTGGAGTACAAGGGGTTTGCCCTGCCGGTTGGCACCTACCCTCCGATGCAGAATGGTGTATTATGGAAAATGCAGTAGAAGCTGGTACTGATCCGGGATGCAGTTTAACAGGATGGCGTGGAACAAATACAGGTGGCAACCTTAAACAAACCGGTACAACGCTTTGGACAACTCCTAACACAGGAGCTACCAACAGCAGCGGGTTCACGGCTCTTCCGGGTGGCAACCGCAGTACGGGCGGCGCGTTCAGCAATGTTGGTAACAACGGCTACTGGTGGAGTGCTACCGAGAGTAGTGCTACCGGTGCGTGGTACCGCGCCCTGGGCTATAATAGTGCTCAGGTGGGCCGCACTAACGGTAGTAAGGCGTTCGGCTTTAGCTGTAGGTGCGTTAAGGACTGATTATTTGACAATTTGACAATTTGATTTATTTTTTTTTAAATACCGCGAAGCGGTCGGATTTTTTTTTGAAACTAAGTATGAATTAGCAAATAACAGACTGAAACCAATGAAAAGAGTTAATCTAAAATCAATATTATTAATTTACTATTTAATTGTAGGGAATTTTTTTATTGGATTTTCTCAACATCTGTCAGGTAATTTAATGTATCACATAAACCAAGAAATTAAGTTAATTGGATACAATGGTTTTAAGTCCATAGCGTTGGCAAAAACAAGTGTCGATGAAAAAGGATTTTTTAAATTAATTTATGATACTAATTATAAGGGAATGGGGTATTTAGAAACGACAGACAAAAGCCAGCTTTTTGTTTTACTTAACGAACCCAATATAATTATTCATGGAAATTACCTGAAAGAACCTAACAGCATAAAATTTGAAAAAAGTAATGAAAATGTACTTTTTAATCAATACGCTATCGAACACAACCAACGAGAGAAAGCTTTAGCAGGTTGGAAATATTTGCTACCACAATATGAAGAGATATTACCACTAAAACAACAAAAAGAAATTTATACGCTTATCAAAAATGAAATAAATCGCATAGAAAAACAAGATAATGACTTTTTAGTTAAAATGGATACACATACTTATGTATCTTATTTTTTACCAAAACGAAAACTGTTAGATGACATACCTTTATCTGCCCAACGATATACAGAGCGTATTCCTCAACACATAGCCGATTTTCGTACTATCAATTTTAATGATAATAGACTTTATCACAGTGGAATTATGGATGACTTAATAGAAAGTCATTATTGGTTGTTAGAAAACAGCGGCATGACTATGGATAGTATGTACTTGCAAATGAATACTTCCACTGACTATTTAATCAAAAACCTTGAAAAAAATGAAGTTTTATTGAACGATGTAGCTGATTTTTTATTTAATTTATTGGAAAAACGAAGTGTTTTTAAAGCATCTGAATATTTAGCATTAAAATTACTTACACAAAGCAGTTGTAAATTAAATGATAACATCACGAACCAATTAGAAATTTATCGAGCCATGAAAATAGGAAATACAGCTCCCGATATTGATTTACATATAAACAAGCCTCTACTCAATAATAAGGTAACTAAACTAAGTGAACTAAAAAGTGAATACACATTACTTGTATTTGGGTCAAGTTGGTGTCCACAATGTGCCGAAGAAATACCAAAAATTATCAATTATTACCCCAAATGGAAAGATTACGGTTTAGAAGTTGTTTTTATCGCTTTAGATACAGACAAAGGTAACTATGAATTGTTTATAAAAGATTTTCTATTTATAGCTACTTGTGATTTTAAAAAATGGGAAACTAAAGCAGCTAAAGATTATCATGTATTTGCTACACCTAGCTTATTTTTATTAGACACTAATCGAAAAATAGTATTGCGTCCTAGCTCTATAGAACATATAGAAACATGGGTAAATTATAATTTAAAAACATTAAATTAAGAAATTATGAAAGCTACAACATCAATAACCCTAACTAAAATATTTTTTCTTAGCCTTGCGTGTGGTTTGTTTCCCCCCTTCGGGGGGATTGAGGGGGGCTGTCAAAACAACTCTTTAGTATTAGATGGAGCCTATATAGTATTAGACGGAGGCACCGCAGCCAACAGCATACACATAGTTGTAGATCAACCCAATCCATTAGGTATTGTTCGTTTACCTGCCGGAGGACATATCCACTCCGAAAATCAATATAATTTTATAACTTGGCTTACAGCAGCATCAACAGGAAGTTATTTGTTTCCTTTTGGCGTAGGAGGAAATGCAACCGATTACATTCCGTTTACCTTTAATAAAACAGCAGGAAATAATAATGTAAGTATCTCCACTTGGTTTACCAATCCACAAAACTTTCCTAAACCGGCAGCCACGAATGTAGGTCCAGTTACCAATATGGCTGGAATAACAGATTCTGTGGTTTATGCCATAGACCGTTTTTGGGACATACAAGCACCAGGTGCTACAGCCGATTTAACATTTTCATATAGAGGAATAGAAAACACAACAACTAATCCAACTAATTTAGTACAAGCACAACATTGGAACGGTACTACTTGGGATACTCCGGTTGGACCTGGTACGGCAGGAGTTACCATAGGAATAGGTACAGCAGGTGTATTTAACGGACAAAATACCTTTTCACCTTGGGTATTAATTACCACCTGCACCACAGATACCTTAACCCAAAATCCTGTTATTTGTCAGGGATCAAGCATTACAGTAGGAACAAACACCTATACCACAACAGGAACATTTATAGATACGCTAACCAATATATTGGGCTGCGATAGCATTATAACCACCAATTTAACTGTCAACCCAACAGCCACAAGCACAGATGTTCAAACCGCTTGCGATAGTTTAACATGGATAGATGGAATAACCTATTCAGCCAGTACTACTACCCCCACTTTTACTTTAACAGGAGGAGCAGCCAACGGCTGCGATAGTATAGTAACACTCAATTTAACCATTAATCCTTTTGCTTCAGGTACAGACATACAAACTGCCTGTAATACTTTTACTTGGCTAGATAATATTGTTTACACTACAAGTACTAACACTCCAACCTTTACTTTTGTTGGTGGATCAGTATCAGGTTGTGATAGCATAGTAACTTTAAATCTAACCATAAACCCAACAGCTACGAGTACAGATATACAAACTGCCTGTAATACTTTTACTTGGATAGACGGAATAACTTACTCCACAAGTACAACAACTCCAACATTTACAATAGTAGGCGGAAGTGTTCAAGGTTGTGATAGTATAGTTACCTTAAATTTAACTATCAATTCAGCAACCACAGGCACAGATGTAATTACTTCATGTACACCTATCACTTGGATAGACGGAATAACTTACTCCACAAGTACAACAACTCCAACATTTACTATAGTAGGCGGAAGTGTTCAAGGTTGTGATAGTATAGTTACCTTAAATTTAACTATCAATTCAGCAACCACAGGCACAGATGTAATTACTTCATGTACATCTATCACTTGGATAGACGGAATAACTTACTCCACAAGTACAACAACACCTACATTTACAATAGTAGGCGGAAGTGTTCAAGGTTGTGATAGTATAGTTACCTTAAATTTAACTATCAATTCAGCAGCTACATTTACAGATATTCAAACCATTTGTGGTAATTCCTTTACTTGGATAGACGGCATTAACTATTCAGCAAATACAAATACACCAACAGTTACCTTTATTGGAGGAGCAGCAAATGGTTGCGACAGTATAATCACACTTAATTTAACCCTGACTATACCCAATAAAACCACTACTGTTATAGTGGAATGTGATGGATTTAGTGTAACAGTAGGAACAAATACTTACACCACCACAGGAGTATTTACCGATATTATCAATAACTGCGATACGATTATAACTGATTTAACCATTAATCCTGCACCACAACTAACATTAATAAAAGCCGATGATAATTGCGGAGAAAATAACGGAAGTATTGAAGCAGAGGTAACTACATTAAATACACCTATTGTGTATAACTGGAGCAATGGTTCAAGCGATTCGATAATAAACAATTTAGCAGCAGGAACATATACGTTGATTGTTCAGGATAATGCAGGGTGTACAACTACCGGAGAAGCCATAATAAACGAAACAAACATAGCTTGCGATTTCTTTGTTTACACCCCCAATATGTTTTCACCCAATGGAGACGGAGAAAATGATGTGTTTTTTGTGCGAGGCAAAGGCATAGCAACCTTATCGGTAAAAATTTATAACCGTTGGGGCAACAAAGTATTTGAAATAAATGATGTAAATCAAGGCTGGGATGGAACATACAAAGGAGCAAATCAAAATACAGCCGTTTTTGTGTATGTGTTGGAAGCTACTTTTTTAAACGGAAAAACAGTTACTGAAAGTGGCGATGTGAGTTTGATAAGGTAGAAGCCCACCCAACCCTCCCGAAGGGAGGGCTTACGTAGAGGAGCGAAGGTGTATAAAATCCAATGACGTGCTGAATGAAAAATAAATAAAACTTAAAAGCCCTCGCACACCCTTACTCCCTAAAGGGATCCTACGCAAGCAGTAGTGTAGGCACGCCCCTTTAGGGGTCGGGGGTAGCGATGGGCAGCGATGACAGAGAAGGCTCTCCCCTTTAGGGGTTTGAGATTAAGAGGAAAATCTGCGAGGCAGATTTGGGATTTTTTACAGGGGTAGCGTTAGAGGTAGTGATGGCAAAAACGATAGTATAAAAACAACGTATCCATTTTTAATATAAATAATTAAAAACAATAAATTATGAACTTATTTAAAAAATCAATTTCTATGAAAAATCTAATCAGAATACTCTGCATCAGCCTTGTGTGTTGGCTCTCCCTCCCTTCGGGAGGGTCGGGGTGGGCTTCTGCCCAAGACATGCACTTTTCACAATTTACTATGGTTCCTTTACAGTTAGACCCATCGCAAGCGGGAAAATTTGGCGGTGATTCGAGAGCCATCATTAACTACCGAGACCAATGGAGCAGCGTTACTTCTAATCCTTTTAGAACGTATGGAGCATCGTTTGATATGCACTTTAATAAAAATGCTAAAAAGGATAATTTTTTTGGTGGGGGAATTACGGCATATTCCGATAAAGCAGGTAACCTTAGTTTAGGAACAACAGTAGTTAATTTAACAGTTGCTTATCATATTAAATTAGATCAATCGAGCTATTTATCAGCAGGAGTGCAAGCTGGTTTTTTACAAAGCAGTTTGTCCATAGATAAAATTCGTTCCGATAACCAATTTGATGGTTCGGGGCATAATGATAACTTTGCTTCGGGCGAAAATTTTAACAACACTTCTTTTTTTGAACCCGATTTTGCAGTGGGTGTTTCTTATACGTATGGAGATAACACTACCAATCAGGTTATTAATAACGGAGGGTTTGGAGGCAAAAAAGTAAATGTGGGTGCTGCTATTCATCACGTTGCCAGTCCTAATTTTTCGTTTTTAAATGAAAATAAAGATAACTTAGATTTTAGATATGTGTTACATACCAACACTTCGTTTGGGGTTGGGGGAACAAATATGGCAGTACAACCCTCAGGATTTATTGCGTATCAGCAAAAAGCGATGGATGTGGTGTTGGGTTCTTATTTTAGGTATAATTTAAAAGAAAAATCAAAATATTCTCAATTTTCTAATGGAGCAGCTATGAGTTTTGGAGTACATTATCGTTTTGGTGATGCGTTTATTCCATCCTTATTACTCGAAATGGGTTCATTTGCTGTTGGTGTAAGTTATGATTTTAACCTTTCGGGATTATCAACTTCCTCTAATGGGCAGGGTGGTTATGAAATCAGTATTAGGTATGTTTCTCCTAATCCATTTGGTACCAGAAAATCTCAAGCGCGTTTTTTTTAAAATAGAATTGTTCATAACAAAACTAATATGTTGTATAATTTTTAGTAAAATAATCCTTTTTTTACTAAAAATTTAAACTCCAATGTTAGCACCTATAGATTGGATAATAGTAATTGTCTTTTTAGGAATTAGTCTGTATATAGGCTTAAAATTTAAAAATAAATCGAGCGGTTCGTTGGTCGATTTTTTTTTAGCAGGAAGAAATTTGCCTTGGTACATTGCAGGAATTTCGATGGTTGCAACCACTTTTGCAGCCGATACACCACTTTGGGTTGCCGAAGTAATCAAAAAAAATGGTATTTCTGGCAATTGGTTGTGGTGGAATATGCTAATAGGAGGGATGCTTACCACTTTTTTCTTTGCCAAGATGTGGCGAAAAGCAAATGTACTTACCGAATTAGAGTTTATTGAATTACGTTATTCCGGCAAAGCAGCACATTTTTTTAGAAACTTCAAATCCATTTATTTAGGTGTTTTTTTTAATTGCATCATTATAGGATGGGTAAATGCAGCAATGCTTAAAATTTTAATGCTTTTTTTGAATATTGATTACCAAACGGCATTTATTGTCATTGCTTTTTTATTGGTGTTGGTTGCTATCTATTCTTCACTATCAGGGTTGTTAGGCGTTGCTATTACCGATGCTGTTCAGTTTGTGTTAGCAATGGGAGGTTGTATTATTTTAGCAATAATAATGTTAAATTCCGAACAAGTTGGAGGTGTAGAAGGCTTAAAAGAAAAATTACCTGCTTGGCGTTTCGATTTTTTTCCAACAATAGGAAACAATAACACAAGCACCGTAGGAACTTTTGGATTAACCATAGGAGCATTTTTTTCGTTTGTTGCTGTACAATGGTGGGCAAGTTGGTATCCAGGGAACGAGCCAGGAGGAGGGGGATATATTTCACAACGCATGATGAGTGCAAAAGACGAAAAAAATGCAGTATTAGCAACACTATTTTTTCAAGTAGCACATTATGCACTTCGACCTTGGCCATGGATAATTGTAGGGCTTTGTGCCTTAGTAGTTTATCCAGAATTAACGCAAGCAAACGCAGGAGAAGGCTTTGTGATGGCTATGCGCGATTTTATGCCCACAGGATTAAGAGGATTAATTTTTACTGCTTTCTTAGGAGCTTATATGAGTACCATTTCTACCCAACTCAATTGGGGAGCAAGTTATTTAACCAATGATTTATATAAAAGACAATTAGAAAAAAAGAACCAAGAAATTAATCAACTAAAAATGGTGAAAGCAGGAAGAATTTTTACCGTAATTATTATGTTGATAGCACTCGTAATTACAACTTTTATTGAAACCATTGATGGAGCAGCTCGGTTTTTAATAGCTTCATCGGCAGGATTGGGAGCTGTTTTAATTTTAAGGTGGTATTGGAGCAGAATTAACATTTGGAGTGAAATTAGTGCCACAATAGCTCCAATAATTGGTTATTGTATCAGTAAATTTGCTTTAGTTCCTTTTTTTGAAAGACCTGATGATGCAGAAAACCCATTTATAGATAATGAAGGAATTTTATTATTTACTGCATTTTTCACAACTATAAGTTGGATAACAGTAACTATTTTTACTCCACCAGAAAAAGAAGAAACATTAAAAAAGTTTTACACACAAGTTGAACCACAAGGAGCTTGGAATTCTATTAGAGAAAAATTGAGATTACCAAAATTAAAGTCGCAAATACCAACATTATTAATTTGCTGGATAAGTGCTGTTTCATTAACCTATTCAACACTTTTTTTTATTGGAAAACTTATTTTTCAGGAATATAATGAAGCAATAATTAACCTTATTATTGCCTTAATAAGTGTTTTTGTGTTAAGGTATTTTATGCTTCGTAGTAAGATTTTTAAAAATTAACTGTATTTTTTATTCATATATCGAAATATTTATTTTTTACTGTAAAAGATTTTTTGTTTCTTTGCATCTAAAGAAAAAAAATATAAAACTTATAAAATGACAACAACTTATTTTAATCTAAAAAATCAAGCATTACTTTTTTCATTTATGGCATTGGTAGCTATCAGTTGCGGAGATGATGCAACAGAAAATGATAAATCAGATAACATTGTGGTAGAACAAAAAAATCCTAATAAAAATCAATTACTTGAGTTAGACGGTAAGGTCTTTAGCATTCCATCACCAATACAAACTGCTTTTTTAATTAAAAACTCAGGAATGACTTACAATAAAGATGTTTTAAATGTCCCATCGAAGGTTACGAGTTATTCAACAAATTTTAAGAAAGCTGTCAATTTAGGAATTTATGGAGCTGACTTAGGGTACGTTACGTTATACGATCAAACACAAGATGCTATTTCTTTTTTAACTGCAGTAAAAACATTGGGAGATGATTTAGGCGTGAGTAATGCTTTTGATATGGAATTGGTTGAGCGTTTTGAAAAAAACATAGGTAATCAAGATTCTATTTTGTCATTAGTATCAGAAGCATACAAATCAAGCGATAGGTATTTAAAAAGTAACGATCAAAATGACATAAGTGCTTTAATTTTAGCAGGAGGTTGGATTGAAAGTTTATATTTTACAACCAATAGTGCTAAGCTAACATCAAATAAAGAAATTATTAATAGAGTAGGAGAACAGAAGAACACGGTTTATAACCTTGTTCAACTACTAACTCCTTATTATAATAAACCCGAATTTTCTACTTTAGTTGATAACTTAATGGAGTTAAATGAGTTGTTTGAAAAAGTAGAAGTAACTTATACTTATATTAAACCAACGGTTGATGTAGCTAAGAAAACAACAACGATAAACAGCACTACAACTGTTGTAATATCTAATGAATTATTAGGTCAAATTACAGAGAAAATAGCAAAAATAAGAGCTGAAGCAATCAATTAACAGATATATTCATAATTTGAAATTAAACACAAAACACACACACAAATGAAAAAAATAGGCTTTAAAATAGTAGTAATAGCGATAAGTTTAATCTCTTTTAATAGAATTTATGCACAATCTCCATGTGATTCTAGTGCTACGTTATGTGAAAAAAATATCACTAGTGCTTTCATTTCTGATGGACAAGATTATAGAGCCTTATTGTTAGACGATGAAATTGCTGAGTTTAATATGGTTTTATATGGAGGTAGTACTTATCGTTTTGCAGCATGCAGCGGTTTTTCTGATGGAAATTTAATTTTCTCTGTTTATGATAAAGAAAGAAACCTGCTGTTTACAAACAAAGAATATAGTAATTCACCTTATTGGGATTTTAAAATAACAAACACATTAGATTGCATTATTGAAGCCAACCTTGATCCTAATGTTGCTGCTTCTGGTTGTGCCGTATTGCTTGTTGGATTTAAGCAGTAACCGTTTTATAGATAAATAATAATTCAGCTAATACAAAGTATTCTATAAAATAATTTTAAGAATTTTTGTTGAATATGTAATCTAATTAGTGTCTGTCCATAAATTTATAAACATCTGATTGTTAGTAACTTATGTTGTTTTTTTAGAGAAAATTATTGTAGCTTTGGGGTATAGATTTACAAAAAAAATCATTATGAAATTATTCAACGACCTACGATTAAAGTTTGAAAAGCCCGACTGGGCAAGGGATCCTGAGTTAGGATTAATAGATACTATACTTGAACTACATCCTCATCTTATAGCACTTTTGTCAGAAGATATTACTCGTGGACAAAAACCAAGTGTATTTGGGAGGAAGGACACTCCCAGTGTTGAACAAATAGTGCGTGCAGCAATATACAAAGAACTAAAGGGTCTTGATTACAGGAAATTAGAGTATCATCAGACAGATTCAAGAATATGTGCTTTATTTGTTAAGATAGATGAACTTCGTCCGTATAGTTTTCAAATGTACCAGAACTACATTTCGAAGATAACCATAGAAAATTTACAGAAGCTAATGGTTGAATTGAACAAGATTGCCATAGAAGCAGGTATAGAAGATTTACAAAGCATAAGACAGGACAGTACCGTAGTGGAGACCAATATCCATCACCCTACCAACAATGCATTGCTTTGGGACTGTATAAAAGAGGCCTATCGATTACTTGGACACTTAAAAGAAGAAGTTGAAGGAATCAGCTACAGAGATTATACGGTGCAAGCAAAAAAAACCTATTTCAAAATAAACAACACAAAAGGCGATAAGCGCAAAGACCTGTTCCTTAATCAACTTACCTTGTTTATAAAAACCATCAATCAGGTATCGAACGTCATAAAAAAAAGCCATGCTCAAGCATTAAAGCAATAGGGCTTGTATTGGCATTGGAACAGCATATAAAAGTCATGGAGTTAGTTTATGATATGGCTTACACAAAAGAAATCAAAGGTGAAAAAGTTCCCTACTGCCACCGAATCCGATAGTAAGCGAACATGTAAATTAGATGATTAGAAACTTTAATTGAGAGACGTTAAACAAACCTGTTAGTAATAGTTATTTTTGTTAAAAAATATCTTATGCTCAATTTCATTAAAAATAGTATCTTTTCTACCAAGCTAACAGCCATTTTATTGTTGGTTTTTGCCATATCAATTGGTACTGCAACTTTTATCGAAAACGACTATGGAACAACAGCTTCAAAGGCGTTGGTTTTTAATACCAAATGGTTTGAATTGATATTGATATTGTTAACCATTAATTTATTGGGCAACATTTTTAAATACAAACTATATCGATGGGAGAAAGCCGCAACATTGGTGTTTCATGTCGCTTTTATCATTATTCTTGTTGGAGCAGGAATTACTCGTTATATTAGTTACGAAGGATCTATGTTGATAAGAGAAGGAGAGATAAGTAATACAATCATTTCTTCAGACACTTATTTACAAGTTAGAGTTGATGATGAAAAGACGCAATATATTTTTGATAAGCTACCTATTAGAAATTAATCTAAAAACATTCTTTCGCTTTCGTTAATAATCGTGATATTTGCCGAGTTTTTCTTAGACAATTTATTTCTATGTGGTTTAATTTTTCTAGAATAATATTACGAAACCGATTGTTGATTCTTATTCTCATAGGAATATCAACAATTTTTATGGCTTATCAAGCACAATTTGCTAAGATGAGCTATGAAATGGCTCAAATACTTCCAAAATCTGACAGAAATTTTCAAGAATATCAAAGTTTTAAAAAAATCTTTGGCAAAGATGGCAGTGTGGTTGTGGTTGGAATAAATAGCGAAAAACTCTATGAGCTAACAACATTTAATGCGTGGTATGATTTAACACAACAGCTTAAAAGCATAGAGGTAGATTTAAAAAAAAATAATAAGCTCATTAAAATAAAAGCAGTAACAGAAGCACTCTCTGTTGCAAATGCTTATACATTAAAAGTAAATAATAGCACACAAAAATTTGATTTTAATCAAATAGTAAAGAAGAAACCATCTTCTCAATATGAATTGGACAGTATTAAAAATCTTATTCATAGCCAACCTTTCTATGATGGATTTTTGTTCAATAAAGAAAGTGGTGCCTCATTAATTGTTGTTACTTTAGACAGAGAAGTATTAGATTCAAAATACAGAAATGCATTGTTTGAAAAAATTGACGAAGAAGTTGCCTTATTTGAACATAAAACAGGTATAAAAGCACATAAATCAGGTCTTCCTTATATTAGAGCTAATTCTACAACAAAAGTGGCTTCAGAGGTAAAACTCTTTCTATTTCTTTCGATATTAATTACTTCTTTTATTTTATATCTGTTTTTTAGATCTTTCAAAGTAACGATATATTCAATGTTAGTAGTAAGCATTGGTGTAGTTTGGTCTTTAGGCGTTTTATCTCTTTTTAATTTTGAAATAACCCTACTTACAGGGTTAATCCCCCCATTAATTATTGTCATTGGAATTCCAAACTGTATTTTTTTACTTAATAAATATCACAGAGAATATAAAAATCACAATAATCAAATAAAAGCATTGAGCAGGGTAATTGAAAAAACAGGTAATGCTATTTTTTTAACCAATACTACCACCGCTTTGGGTTTTGCAACATTTATTTTTACTAAAAGTGCAATATTAGTAGAGTTTGGTATCGTTGCCGCCATAGATATTTTTATTGTGTTTCTGTTGTCTATATTTTTGATTCCTATCATATTTAGTTTTTTTAAACCACCGAAAGCAAGACACACGAAGCACTTGGAAAACAAAATAATGAAAAAAATGGTTGGTTGGATAGAAATTATTGTGTTAAACCATAGAAAAAAAGTTTATGTGGTAGCGTCACTCATATTAATTCTTAGTCTTTTCGGAATTAGTAAAATGACTACATCTGGAAATATTATTGACGATTTACCCAAACACGACCCAATTGTTGAAGATTTAATGTTTTTTGAAAAAGGATTTAATGGAGTGATGCCATTTGAAATTATGATAGATACAAAGCAAAAAAATGGCGTTTTTGCAGATAACGGAAAAACACTCTATAAAATTCAAAAACTACAAAAAGAATTTGCTGATTATGATGAATTTTCTAAACCAATTTCTATTGTAGAAGCCATAAAATTTGCTTATCAAGCACATAAAAAGGGCAACCCTAAGTTTTTTATTTTACCTCCTGCATCCGAGTTAAACAAACTTAAAAAACATATTGACAACGACAAACAAACAGAAAATTTTTCCTCTTTTATTGATTCCACAAATCAATATACGCGTGTTAGTTTTCAGATGGCTGACATTGGCACAAAAGAAATGGATGTTTTGCTAAATGAATTACGACAAAAAGTGGATAGTATTTTTCCTAAAGAAGAATATAATGTATATCTCACAGGAACAAGTGTTACTTTTCTCAAAGGGACAGATTATTTAATTTCCAATCTCCTTATGAGCTTGTCATTAGCTATATTGCTTATTGCAACGCTTATGTCTTTTCTGTTTTCTTCTATAAGAATGGTTGTGGTTTCCTTAATTCCTAATTTATTGCCTTTACTTACTACAGCTGCAATTATGGGATATTTTGGAATACCAATAAAACCTTCTACGATTTTAATTTTTAGTATCGCTTTTGGCATTTCTGTTGACGATACCATACATTTTCTATCAAAATATAGGCAAGAACTTAAAGCACATCGCCTAGGAATAAAAAAAGCCGCAATTTTAGCGTTGAGAGAAACAGGCGTGAGTATGATATACACCTCAACCATTTTGTTTTTTGGTTTTGGTGTTTTTACCGCATCAAGCTTTGGAGGCACTGTTGCTTTAGGCGTTCTTGTTTCATTAACACTATTATTTGCCGTATTTGCTGACTTAATTTTATTACCCTCTTTCTTATTGTCGTTAGATAAAGCATTAACCACAAAAGCATTTAAACGAGAACCACTTATCAATGTATATGACGAAGATGAAGATGTTGATTTAAAACAACTTAAAGTAAAAAAAAATAAGCAAGACGATGAAATAGAAATTAAGTTAGAGTAATTATAAAATTTGTTGTATTTTGCAGTTATAAAAAATTAAAAATTAAAAAAATGAAAGGAATTGTTTTAGCAGGAGGCTCAGGAACCAGGTTGCACCCCTTAACACTTGCTGTTAGCAAGCAATTGATGCCCATTTATGATAAACCTATGATTTATTATCCCATCTCCATCTTAATGAGTGCCGGAATAAAAGAAATTTTAATTATAACCACACCTCATGACAATCCAAGTTTTAAAACCCTTTTAGGTGATGGTTCCCAATTTGGTTGTAGGTTTGAATACGCTATTCAAGAAATTCCTAACGGATTAGCCCAAGCTTTTGTGATTGGTGAAAAATTTATTGGAAATGATACTGTTGCATTAATTTTGGGGGATAATATTTTTTATGGAACAGGATTAGAACAACTTTTGTTGCAATATGCCGAACCTAAAGGAGGGATTGTGTTCGCCTACCATGTTTCCGACCCAGAACGATATGGAGTGGTTGAGTTTGATGAAAACAACAAAGCAATTTCTATAGAAGAAAAACCAACTAAACCCAAATCACACTTTGCAGTGCCAGGTCTTTATTTTTACAATAATGAAGTAGTTGAAATGGCAAAAACACTGCAACCTAGTAGCAGAGGAGAATATGAAATTACCGATATTAATAAAATTTACTTACAACAAGGAGATTTAGAAGTTGGTATTTTAGACAGAGGAACAGCTTGGTTAGATACAGGAACACATCAATCTCTAATGCAAGCCTCACAGTTTGTTCAGGTAATTGAAGAACGACAAGGATTAAAAATAGGTTGTTTAGAAGAAATTGCATACAGAAAAGGTTTTATTACAAAAACACAATTGTTAAAATTAGCAGAACCTTTAGTTAAAAGTGGTTATGGAAACTATTTAATGGACATCGTTAATGAATAATCAAACAATAATATTAGTTACTGGTGGAGCTGGATTTATTGGTAGTTCTGTGGTAGAAGAACTAATAAAAAACCCAACCAATTTTGTTGTCGTTGTAGATAATTTGAAAACAGGCAACAGAAATAAAATACCAACAGCTCCTTTTGATAACCTAAAATTTATTCAATGTGATGTGAATAAAGAACATGAAATAAGAAGCATTTTTCATACCTTTTCTTTTGATTATGTTTTTCATTATGCCGCATTGGTAGGCGTTAAGCGTACATTAGAAAATCCAACCAAAGTACTCCGAGATATTAGTGGAATTGAAAATATATTGAACCTTTCAAAAAATACGGGAGTAAAAAGAATTATGTATTCTTCTTCCTCAGAAGTATATGGAGAACCCGTTGAATACCCACAAAATGAGGAAACAACACCATTAAATTCCAGACTACCTTATGCAATAGTAAAAAATGTTGGAGAAGCTTTTTTGAAATCTTATAAACAAGAATTTGGGTTGGATTATACCATTTTCAGATTCTTTAATACCTATGGACCAAAACAAAGTAAAGATTTTGTTATCTCTAAATTTATCAATGCAGCACTTTTAAATGAAGATATTACTATTTATGGAGAAGGACAACAAACACGCACATTTTGTTTTATAAAAAATAATATTGATGCCACAATAAAAGCAGCCTTCAGTAATACTTTTAAAAACCAAACGATTAACATTGGAAATGACGTTGAAACAACCATTCTAGATTTAGCCAATTTAATTATTAAACTTACCCATTCATCTTCAAAAATTGTGCATCTTCCACCTCTTGAAGAAGGTGATATGACTAGAAGAAAACCCGATATTTCTAAAATGAAAAGTATTCTTAGTCAAGAATTGATACCACTAGAAGAAGGGTTGAAAATGGTACTTCAAGACACTTCTTTTATTGTATAATACCAAAATTACATTATGTTTCACCCTACTTTAAACGCTAAAAAGTTAGAATGGATAAATTAACTCATTTCATTCATGTAATTGATGATGAAATTAAAAAAAGACCGTTTAATAAAGAGCCTCAACAACTCTATCAGCCATTAAATTACACACTTGGTTTAGGAGGAAAACGTATCCGACCCGCTTTGCTTTTATTAGCAAATGATTTGTTTGGAGGAAAACAAGCATTAGCCATTGATGCTGCAATAGCCATAGAAATCTTTCATAATTTCACATTGATTCATGATGATATTATGGATAATGCACCAATTAGGAGAGGGCATCCAACCGTTTTTAAAAAATGGAATGTAAATACAGCCATCCTTTCTGGAGATGTGATGTTAGTAGAAGCCTATAAACTCATCAGCACTTGCAACAATGTTATTTTGCCTGAAGTATTAAAAACTTTCAACAAAATGGCAGCAGAAGTGTGCGAAGGGCAGCAATATGATATGAATTTTGAAACACAACAAAATATCACTATTGATGATTATTTGAAAATGATAGAGCTAAAAACAGCAGTTTTGTTAGGTGCAAGTCTAAGAATTGGAGCATTGATAGCCAATGCATCTGTTGCAGATGTTAATCATATTTACGCTTTTGGTCAAAACATAGGTATTGCGTTTCAATTGATGGACGATTTGCTAGATGTGTATGGCAACCCCGAAAAAGTTGGAAAACAAGTGGGTGGAGATATTATTTCTAATAAAAAAACCTACCTGCTTTTAAAAACTCAGGAATTAGCAAAAAATGAGCTAAAAAAAGAACTAGAATTTTGTCTTTCCTCCAAAACATTAGCCCCTGCCACCAAAGTAAATCGAGTGAAAGCCATTTATAGTCAGTTAAAAATTAAAGAACTAACTATGAATGAAATGAATCATTTTTATAATACTGCCATTACTCATTTGGATAGCATCGAAGTTCCTACTGAGAAAAAACTGGTTTTTGAGCAGTTCGCTAAAAGATTGATGCAGAGGGAGTATTAAGCCTATAAAGTAAAGGCAAGGTTTTGTCGTTATTATAGGCTTTGTGTGTTGGATTCCCCTCCCGATAAAAAACAAATAATTATAAACAGATGAAAAATTAAAATTACTAGAATTTATGGTTTAACTAATGGTAATTCATTAATTTTTAAACCGATTATGTAAATTTGACAAATGCTTCCTTTTAGTTCCGATACATTTAATTTAGCAAGTAAGATGACTTTTGCTCGTATCTATAATGCTTGTAAGGTATATTTAAGTTTTTGGATAGAAAAAATCACTAAAAAAGGGAATATAAAAGGATTGCCTATTAGCCTTACCATTGAACCTACTACTGCTTGTAATTTAGGTTGCCCCGAATGTCCAAGTGGGTTGAAAAAATTTTCTCGTCCCGAAGGAAATCTCAAAAAACCATTGTATGAATCCATTATAAATCAAGTTGAAAAACACGTATTTTATCTCAATTTTTATTTTCAAGGAGAGCCTTTCATTAATCCTAACTTTTTGGATATGGTGGCTTATGCCAACTCCAAAAAAATATATACAGCAACCTCTACCAATGCTCATTTTTTAACGGATGAAGTGGCAAAAAAAACCATTCAATCGGGGTTGGACAGGTTAATTATTTCCATAGATGGGATTACGCAAGAAGTGTATGAAAATTATAGAGTTCACGGAAAATTAGACAAGGTATTGGCTGGAACAAAAAACATCTTAAAATGGAAAAAAGAATTACAATCCAACACGCCTTATGTTATTTTTCAATTTTTGGTGGTAAAACCCAACGAACATCAAATTGAGGATGCAAAAAAGTTGGCACAAGAACTTGGCGTGGATGAAATTCGTTTTAAAACAGCTCAAGTGTATGCTTATGAAAACGGAAACCCACTTTTGCCAACCATTGAAAAATATTCGAGATATAAAAAACAAGCGAATGGCAAATATGCACTAAAAAATAAGTTGCTCAATGAATGTTGGCGTATGTGGAGTTCATGTGTAATTACTTGGGATGGCAAAGTTGTTCCTTGCTGTTTCGATAAGGATGCCACACATCAATTGGGTGATTTGTCAACATCAAATTTCAACCAACTATGGAAATCTGAAGCGTATCAAAAATTTAGAAAAAACATATTGATTAACAGGCAAAGCATTGATATTTGTAAAAACTGCACCGAAGGAACTAAAGTTTTTGAAGGATAAAAAAAGCATTTCTGAGTATATATTCAGAAATGCTTTAAAGAATAAAATTTGTTTCTTACTTTTTCACCATTTTTTTGGTAGCAATGAGTTTGCCATCAGCAATAAGCGAATAAGTATAAATCCCTTTTTCAAGGTTTTCACCATACACAGTAAGTGTTCCGTTACCACGCTCGTTGATGTTCACTTCATTGATGATACGCCCATTCATATCATAGAACAACATTTTAGCATTCATCACATCATCAGGTAGCACATAGTTAATTTGAGTGCTTTCTGCAAACGGATTGGGCAAATTTTGATCTAAAATTATTGCGTTGAGATTTTCTAATTTAACGCTTTGGGTTGCTCTGTAATTAGTTGGTTCGTTATTCGTTGTTCTATTGTTTCCAGCACAAATGTTTGCACTTTCAATACAAGCTTCTAAATAAGCCAACCGAGCTTCAAGATCATTGATAATAGAATCTTTTGCTATAATTTTTTCATCCAATTCTTTCACACTTTCCACTAAAAGAGGAGCAACACGATCATAATTTACGTGTACTAAACTAGAATCATCAACAAAAGTTAACAAAGGTTCTACGGCAGCAACTTCCTGAGCAATAAAACCAATGTGTTCTAAACTATCCAACTCCATGTTGTTTTGAGCAGAAGTACTCCAAGCGTAAGAAACGCCACGCATTTGTTTTACTTTTGCCAACGAACCATTTAATGTTTGCACGTTGGTTTTTACCGTTTGGTCGGATAACGTAGATTTATCAATTTTTGCATTAATTTCATTCACAGCCTGAACAGTAATAGGAATTAATGCATTGTAGTTTAATGATTTATAATTAACAGCAGGATAAATAATATTTCCTAAACTATCCAATTTATCGGTCATGTAAGACTCATGAACCAAGTTGGGTAAAACACCTTCAACTTCTTGAGCGATAAAACCATATTGCAATCTTTCTTCAAAATTAAATTGAGGAAAATTAACAGTGTCCATTTTATAGGTATGTGGTTTTAGTTTTTTTAAAATGGCTGTTGCACTTTTAATATCTTCAACATTGGTTTTAAATTGTTGATCAGAGAGTATAAAATTCCCATTATGAAAGATGCTTCCATTAAAATTAGAGCCACCAAAAACTTCTAAACGATAAGTTGGATTTGGTGAAATTGTTCCAAAACCTACGTTTCCGCCATCAAAAGGAACAACAAGAGCATGAACTTTACTTGCAGATGAACCAATAAACATTCCAGCTATATTACCTGGCGTGTTTGTGCTGTTTCTTACAATAGAAGTTACACCAAATAGGTCATCATCAACAAGGAGTTTTGATAGCTGATTACAAGTAGTAAAATGAGTGATATTTACAGCACCTTTATCACTAAAATTGTAAGTATTTCCACCTAATTTTATTTCCCAACTAGATGCCAAAGGAATAACAGATGAAGAATTACATGTTCCACCAAAATTACTAATAGACCTCCAATGTACCCGGTTATGGTCATTACTATCAATAACCAATACTTGCAATAAGGTAGTATCTTCTGTTACTTCTCTAATCCTCAAATCACCATCAATATCCAATTTTGCATCCACTACATCAAGAACTGCAGTGTTAGGTCCTGTAGGAGAGAAATCACCTATGCCCATCATGCCAAAGTTTACGCCTGTAAGCGTTGAAGCTCTTCTAGGGTCGAAACGAGCTACTTCTAACCCTTCATTACTTGTTGCTGGTGCATTGCCTGGGATAGTTCCTGTGGTAGTTTCTGTAAAAATAAATCGCAAATTATCTGGTCCATTTAATGGATTAACACCACTGTTGTCGCCCCAGTTGATTACGGCATCAAAACGATCGATTCCAGGAACGCCACCTGCTTCTCTTTTTAACCCCACATACATATTATCAGTGCTATTGCTGGTAAAAGTTCCTATATCCATCCAGTTTCTCCAACCATCTGTTGTACCTCCGCCTACTGCTCCAGTATTAAAACCCAAATGCAACAAACTAAGTGGACGAGTAATAGGCTGTGCAGGGTTTTGACTTATAGCAACACGTGTAAAATTGCTATTTATATTACCTGGATTGTTTGTGCCGTAACCTCCATTTGCTAAGTTTGTTGGAGCACCAACAGAAGTGATTCGCATACGCTCAAAAGTAATTCCGTTGTTTATATTTACGGCATTAGTATTAACTCCTGTAGAAAATAACAAATGTCTAGTTTCCTGATTGTAAATCAAGGCATTTCCGTTCATATTGATATTATTGTTACCATGAATACCGATGCGTAGCCCATCTGCTGCTGTTTCTCCTGTCCCTGTGTTTATTAAATCATCTCTATTGGTGTATTGGGTATAAACAGAACGTAATTTCATTAAACTAAGATGTTGTAAAGAAGCTGGTCTTACATAGTTAGCGTTGGACTGAACTACACCAAACACAGGTCCTAAGCCAAAATCTCCTGAACCAGTAAACCGAGCAAGATGACGACCATCTAAGTCGTTATAAGCATCAAAATCATCGTCAATAGTTGTGTTTCCATTTCCAGCAACTGAAAAACGAAAAACAATATCATCTGGTCCAAAACCTGGTGCAGGATCATTGCTCATGTTAATAACCATTTCATTGATGTTTCCAGGCGGAAAAACTGAGCGTAGCCCAACATAACCCAAATCTATTTGGTCGCTAAAAGTTATCCCTGTTCGCATCCACGGACGATAACCTCCTGCAAATACAAAAGAATTTAAACCAGTTCTACCGTTTAAGTGTAACAAAGAGAAAGGACCTCTTTGATCCCAAAGACCTGGCAGAATACCTCCTTGGGAGGGATTTCCAATACCTACAAAACCGTTTGTTGGCACATTATATCCATCAAGTGTAACAGTTCGATCAGCATTAACATGGATACGTTCTCTGTTTGTAGTAAAAAATTTCATGGGGGTATTTTCTCTGTTGCGTAGTTGAGCGAAGTTAGAAAACGCAATAGTGGAACTGGAAGAGTAGCCTACTTCAAACCCATCATTATTTCCAAAACCTGTTGAAAGGTCGGTGTATTTTGTTGTAGTATTAACCAACCCTAATGTTGGTTCTGTATGATGCAAATGTAAGCGAGCTGTTGGTGTGAAACCAAGAGGTAGGTCATTTCCCATAGCGATTCTTCCATCGGTATTTAGTATTCCATTTCCGAAAACGGTCATCCGGTTGATGCCATTAGTATTAAACCGCATTATTCCGTTTTGGGTGGTTTGCAAGGTGGCATCATTGCTATTGGCAGACACAAACAGCTTAAACTTTTCGGTTACGCTGCCTGTGGCTACTCCTGTAAATAGCTGCCAACTGTTGGCTACGGTGCTGCTGCCATCGGTGCGGAATAGAAAACCATCTGTTGCAGGGTTGTTTGCCAATAAAAACTGGCTAACATGCAGTTTGGCGTTAATACTTCCAGTATTAGGAAAAAAACCCATCCCTATTTTTTGAATCGCTGGTTGTGTTCTTCCTGCACCAGGTAGTGGGATGAACTGTGCATTACTTATCATCGGTAAACTTAATAAGCTTCCGATGATGATTTTTTTAATTTGTTTCATAATTTTTTTCGTTTAAATGGTTAGTAAATTGGGTTAGTTGAGGATTTGAACAAATCCTTTTTTTGTTTCATGGTTACCTCCTTTTTTTGTTAGGTTAATAATGTAATAATAGGTGCCATCTCGTGCCTTAGTTCCTGGATGGGTTCTACCGTCCCATAATTCAACAGCACCATCACTTTCTACTTTTAACTTTCCACTTTTAACTGACTGCCCCCATCGGTTGTATATTTTCCATGCTATATTTTCATAGCCATTTATTTCAATACTGAACACATCATTAATACCATCGTTGTTGGGAGTAAAAATATTGGGAACTATCAGTTCTGTTAATATAATTTTGTCAATTATAGTGTCAGAACACGGATTAGTTTGATTGAAATAATAATCTATAAAATTAGGAGTTCCATTAGCTCCTAATTTTCCATTTAGTGAAATAGATTTCGCATTAAAGCCACTACCCTTGTTAGGGTTAGAAATTACACTAATACTATCACAGAAACAGGAGCTATATATTTTTAAATCAAGACCAATTTGCAATCCTGCTAAATCAGAGCTATTTAAAACCCCATAAGTTAATGTGTCTATTGACTCGATAATTGAAATAGAGTCATTCTCACATAAATCATATACAAATAAACTATTTCCACTATCAGTAATATAAAATTTAGAATTATCAGGAGAGAATGAACCCCATACAGCTTGTGATGGCAAGTTTATTTTATGGGTTAAAACGCCATTTGTGTTGTCAAAATATAAAATTTCATTTAACCCGTTAAAAGGCGGAAATAAAAAGTTTTGAAACATTAGAGCAAGGCGTGTCCCATCAGGGGAAAATTTAATTGAAGCAAAATAATCATCTACAATAAGTCCTGTAGGAATAATTTGAGGTGTTATATTTAATCCAAAACTATCAATTTTATATATTCGAAAATTACTATTATTATATTCATGTGCCACTACCCAAAAATCAACTCCATTTGCATGAAGTGTCGCAGATTGTGCTTCAACACATGGGGCAAATAATAAAATATTTTTCTCTGAATTCACGACATTTCCTAAACCACTATTTAAAGACATATCAATTAGGCTGTATCTAAAACCATCATTTCCAAAATTTTCACCACAACCTGTTGTAAATAAATAATATTGATTAGTATTACCAGGATGAGGAACGATTAAAGCTCCTTGCATACTGCTGTTTTGAAAAATGTTTCCACATATATTTGATGATAACCCTGTGCCATTAGGCATTGCATTATGAGTTCTATCCCAAACCGTGTCGCCATCCGTGTAAAACAATAAATTACCGGATGTGTCACTCATGGTTGCACATCCCTCAATTGAATGCAAAGCACCATTAGTAACCGCCACAGGGTTGCCGCTGCTAAAATCTAATCCTGCACCATTGCCAAAATACCAGTGGGTGGCACGTTTGGCTTCGGGGTGTTGGGCAAGAGCCTCTCCCCCTGCCCCTCTCCAAAGGAGAGGGGAGTAGCATAGTGCCAATAGTAATATTTTTAGTAGTCGTTTTTTCATAAAAAGAAAGGATTAAAATTCATCTACGCTTTTATAATCATAAGGTTACAAAAAAAATGGCGTTATTTTTGGGCTAACAAGTTTTCTAATTTTAGGAGTTTTTGTTCCAGTAGTTTTATTTTTTCTTCCATGGTTTTGGGGGCAATCAAATTGATTTTTAAAACTATTGGAGCTCATTTAGGTAAGCAAACGGAGGATATACATAAAAATTAATTAGAAATAACTACCTTTCTCACTTCTCGTTCTCCATTGGTTTTAATGAGCGTTACTAAGTAAATAGAATTACTCCATTTGCTAGTGTTAATAGTGTGTTGGTTGTTATTGGAAATAGGTTTAGAAAACACAATTTTTCCTAGTAAATCACGAATTTCAAGTTCCTTATAATTAGCACCTTTAAATTGAATGTGAAGTAAATTGGGTTGTGTCCATATTTTTAAATCTTCTATAGAATTGTATTCGCCAACTGAAGTTACATTGTCTGTTATTGTAATCAATTGTTGATTTGAAGCTTGGCAATTACTGTTTTGTGAAGCAATAAGACTAACCAAATAAACTCCAGTTTGAGCATAAGTGTGCGAAGGATTTGCTTGAGGCGAAACATTTCCATCACCAAAATCCCAAGCGTAATCTACCGCATTTAGTGAAGCATTAGTAAAAACAATAGTTTCAGTAATATCAAAAGTATCTTTTACGGTTGAAAAAGTAGCAACAATGGGTAAAGGATTTGCTAATATTACGGTATCAATGGCATTGCCACATAAACTATCCGTTGTTTCAATGTAGTAGGTTCCGCTTGCCAAATTGCTAAGTGTATCTGTTGCAAAAATATTGGTTTTAGAAGATAAAATAGTAGTATTAGCGTCTTTCCAAACAATATCGAAAGCTGAAGATGAATTTTTAATAAAAACCAATTTTCCATCTTGATTGTTCGTGCAACTAATTTCGGTGGTTTCTATGTTTTTTGGTGCCCCAATATGTAGCACAAACCGAGCTAAAGTTGTTGTGTCATAAAGTTGAACATTAAATGAAGGTGTGAAAGAAAGATTGTAGTTTATTCCAGTATATAAATCTTCTAAAATCAGACAAGAGGAGTTAGTTAATGATTCAGTATTTTCAACACTAATAGTATGTATTCCTGTTACTCCTGTTAAAACTCGTATGGGGATATTAATTTCTTGAGCAGGAAATTGATTAATAGAATAATCATCTGTCATAACACTTGCAATAGTTGGTAAATTAGGGTTTTGTGAAGGAATTTTTAGTGCATCAAAATTAGCGTCAAAACCAATGGTTGCATTGTCATCAAAATTAATTATTGCTTCATCTTGTCCAAAACCATTTTGAACTTTAATTTTAAAAGGAGTTGTTGTGGCAGGGCGAAGAAATGCACCTGTAACGCTGGTTTTTGAAGATTCTCGCATAGTTACAACTGCTGCCGGATTTGTTGCTTGCAGCCAAAAAGCTTGTGAGGAAGCAATAACATTTGAGCCTCCATTTGTACCAAAACCACCCACATAACTTGCAAATTGTTCTAAATCAGGATTCCAAATGTAAACAGCATTGTTTACTCCTGTTTTGGTGATGTTTGGCGAATCCCAATCAATAGAAGAAGGATAAGGATTACCTACCATGTTCCATCCATCTTCGGCAGGAAGACCAGAATTTGTATAAGAAACAGGTAAATTAATATTTCCAACATTTGGAGGTCCCGTAATGTTCATGTTAAATGGTTGAGTACCAATAATGGTATCACCACTCCAAACCCAAATTCCTTCACCAACTCCTATCACGTTAGAAATGTTGGTAGCAGGCATAAAACCATTGTCTTGAATTCCAGGAACTGTTTCATCATAAAAATAGATAGAAGGCCATGGATTTGCTGCTGTTGGCCAATTAGGAAAATCAGAGCCAGGAAAACCACTTGTTACAAATGTACTACTTAGGGTTTGCTGAGAAAGTTGCATTACGGCACAACAAATAAGTACAATTTTTTGTTTCCACAACATAGTTTAATGATAATATGGCTGTAAAACGATTTATAGCAGCTAAAATTGTGTGATACGAAAGGGTAATTGCCGAAAAAAAAGCATAAAAAAAACCGATTTTCTGATAATTTATTAAATTCATTACAAAGAAAATAGCAGCAACCCAACTTTCGGAAGTTTTTTGTAGTTTGGCTCTTAT
>JAHYJH010000109.1 GCA_019429185.1 Vicingaceae bacterium | reverse complement strand
TAGAAAAATGGTTTGAACTCGAACCTAAAATTTTTAAAGAAGAGCCAGCAGCGTTTAAAGAAAAAATACTACTTTTGAAAGGTAAAAGTAAACAAGATTTTAAGGAACAACCTTGTGAAACTTAACACTTATGTATAAAAATAAAAAACAAGTCAAATTAAATTATCAGGACGAATTTGATGTATTATACTTTGATTCAAGTGTTTTGAGAACCAATAAAAATAGTGTAATCTTCTCTATTTACCATTCACAATTGCCCATTCACTATTCACTACTTATAATTTTCCTTATACTCTTCGTATCAACAGCTTATACGCAAACAACGGCAGACTCTGTTCTTTCCACTATTAAAAAGAACAACAAAACCATTCTTGCCAATGTACAATATTGGGAAGCAAAAAAGCTGGAATACAAAACAGGTTTAACGCCTTACAATCCCAAAGTAGATTACGATTACTTAAACGGTTCTCCAGTTAGTGCGGGCAATCAAACCGATTTTTCGGTTACGCAATCTTTCGACTTTCCAACAGCATACAGCAAGAAAAAACAACTTTCTAATGAACAAATTTCGCAAGCAGAATTTCAAATTATTGCAACTCGGCAAAATGTGCTATTGGAAGCTAAACTCATTTGTATTGAATTGGTTTACAGAAACAAATTACAAGCAGAGTTAACCAAAAGGAAGCTAAGCACAGAAAAATGGCTGAATGCTTTTCAAATAAAGTTAGACAAAGGAGAAGGAAACGTTTTGGATGTGAACAAGGCTAAACTGCAACTCATAGAAATCAATGCTGCGTTTCAGGAAAATTTATCTACCATCAATCAATTGAATCAGAAATTAACAGAATTGAATGGTGGAATTGTTCTTGAATTTACAGACACTATTTATTCGCCATTGCCATCTATTCCTACTTTTGATTCGTTGGAAGCCGAAATTGAAGCAAATGACCCTGTTCGCAAATATTTAGAGCAAGAAAAGGTGGTTGGACAAAAAGAGGTAGAGTTAAGTAAAGCGATGTCCTTGCCCAAATTGGAAACAGGTTATCATTATCAGGCAATCTTGGGACAAAGATTTAACGGCATTCACTTTGGGCTTACTATTCCTCTTTGGGAAAATAAAAACAAAGTAAAAGCCCAACAAGCCAATTTAGCGTTTAATGATTTCAACCTACAAGACCATCTTAATGAACATTATTATGACATCAAACAGAAATATGAAAAGCAAAGTAATTTGAAAATCACATTGACTGAATACGACACCTTGTTTGCTTCCTTAAATAATGTAGAACTGTTGGATAAGTCACTATCATTAGGTCAAATTTCGACTATTGAATACTTTATGGAAATGACTTACTATTATGATGCACTTAACAATTATTTGAAAACGGAAAAAGAATATTACCAGACCATTGTGAAACTGTTTAAATATCAATTATAAACCCAACCAAAAGCAAGCTCCCTAATACCTATCGGGGATAAACTCCAACAGGAATCTTTATAATTGTAAACAAAAGAGATTCCTGATAATTTTTTCGTGCCTCAAAAATTTCAGGAATGACGGTAAAGGTTGGATTGGTGCTTTTAGTTTATGATACTCCTTCTCTGTGTGTCATTCCTGCGTAGGCAGGAATCTTTGAATTTTGATTATTATACTATAAATTTGAAGTGGTTGGGCGATGGTGAGTGAATAAGCATTAGGATAATTGATTTAAAAATTTACACATATTGTGCCTGTAGCTTTTCCTATATATTCTCCTGATATAGCATTTACAGTGTAATAACTAATCATATGCCTTTTTCGTTCATAAAAGTCAATATAAATACCATCTTCTTCAAAAAGTATATTATATCTACAGCGTTTATATTTTATTTTAAGTCCATTATTTTTAGCAATTTCCCAAAGTTTTTCTCTTGATTGTATTTCACAAGGCGAAAATTCATAGTTGTTATTAGGAATACCATTAATATATTCAATACTAAAATTCTCTTTTATAGAAATATATAAACTTGTTGAAATATCATCCTTAATATAAATTTCATAAGAAAAATAATAAATTTCAGTATCCCTTTCTGAAGATTCTTTTGGATAAAAGATAGAATTCTTAAATTCAACCCATGAATTAGAGCATATTAATTGTGTTTTACATATAGAATCAGCAATTGTAATTGCTCTATTAGGAATTTGAGCAACTGAATCGAAAGGTAAAATTAACAGTAGCACACTAAAGTTAAATAATATGGGTTTAACTTTCATTTTTTCTTCTTTAATAGAATTAATTCAGCCCAAATTTACTTAATTTTGAATTAACATGTATAAGTACAAAATACTAAAAATTTCTGTAACCATCAATTGAGAGATTGACAAAAAAAACCTTTATTAGATTTCATTTAATAATTAGTTTTAACATGTAAATCTATATTGGATAAGCCATTAAACTTCTTTCAAAACGAGATAAACAATGAAACTAATCAACCAATTATTTATTTTAACAATTTTAATTATCTTTTTTCTTTCATCATGTAGGACTATGACAAATTTTATTTTACCAATAAATGAGAAAACGATAAAGAAAAAAGAACTTATTGAAATCTGGCAGGGTAAATCAAAAAATGACACAAGGCTACAAATATTCATAGATAATATTAAAAAGGGCAAAATCGATAAAATAATCTTAGTTTACCATAATAGAGAAGGTGACCCAATTATCAAAACTATAAAAGCTAAAAAAAGAAATGTGATAATAAAAAATGACAATCGTAGAGATAAATATGCAGCTTTTAGTGATATATTTATTCTCCGAGAAAAAATTAGAAAAGACAAGTTTTCGGAATCAATAGAAAGCGAAAATAAAGATTTTCTTAAGTTAATTGACTAAAGAGGGGGAAAAAACCTCTGATGTTGTAATCTTGCTGCTTTTAGCAACTTCGAACAATAGCTACTCCTCACGAGAGGAGAAAAGTAATAATCAAAACTCAAAGTTTTAAAAATAAAAGATTCATCACTTCATTTTTCTAACCCTCATACTTCGGGATGAAAAATTTTGTTCAGAATGACAGTTCTAATTGGCTTTGTGCGTTAGAAAAGTCCCCTTTCGGGGGATTAGGGGGCTTTTACATATTCCTCCTATACTGTCCACCAACCATAAACAAGCTGTCGGTAATTTGCCCTAAGCTGCAATATTTGGTAGCTTCCATGAGTACTTCAAAAATATTTTGGTTGTTGATGGCTGCTTCTTGTAAGTTGGCTAATTGCTCGGCTACCACATTTGCATTGCTTTTGTGTAGCTCGTTTAACATACCTATTTGGTATTGCTTTTCTGTTTCGGTAGCTCGTATTACTTCTTTAGGCAATATGGTTGGAGAACCTTTAGAACTTAAAAAAGTATTTACACCAATAATTGGGAACTCACCGTTGTGTTTTAAGGTTTCGTAATACAAGCTTTCTTCTTGTATTTTTCCTCTTTGGTACATGGTTTCCATCGCTCCCAACACACCACCACGCTCGGTAATTCTATCAAATTCTGTTAAAACAGCTTCTTCTACTAAATCGGTTAGTTCTTCAATAATGAAAGCTCCTTGCAACGGATTTTCATTTTTCGCTAAACCTAACTCTCTGTTAATTATCAACTGAATCGCCATGGCTCTACGTACACTTTCTTCTGTTGGTGTGGTAATCGCTTCATCATAAGCATTGGTGTGTAACGAATTACAATTGTCATAAATCGCATACAACGCCTGTAATGTTGTTCTAATGTCGTTAAAATCTATTTCCTGAGCATGTAAGCTTCTACCACTGGTTTGTATGTGGTATTTCAACATTTGAGCTCTTGGATTGGCTGCATATTTTTTAGCTAAGGCTTTTGCCCAAATTCTTCTTGCTACTCTTCCAATTACTGCATATTCAGGGTCTATACCATTACTGAAGAAAAACGATAAGTTAGGACCAAAAGCATTGATATCCATTCCTCTGCTTAGGTAATACTCTACATAAGTAAATCCATTTGCAAGCGTAAGAGCTAGTTGCGTAATAGGATTAGCTCCTGCTTCTGCAATATGATAACCCGAAATAGAAACGGAATAGAAGTTTCTTACGCCTTCTTCAATAAAATATTCTTGCACATCGCCCATTAAACGCAAGGCAAATTCCGTAGAAAAAATACACGTATTTTGTGCTTGGTCTTCTTTTAAAATATCTGCTTGTACCGTTCCTCTAACTATTGCTAATGTTTCTTTTTTAATTTTTGAATATACATCAGTAGGAAGCACTTGGTCGCCTGTTACGCCCAATAACATTAAACCCAACCCATCATTTCCTTCAGGCAACTCACCTTGGTAAGCTGGACGTTTTGTTCCTTTTTTCTTATAAATGGCTGCAATCTTCGCTTCAATTTCTTTTTCTAATCCATTTTCTTTGATGTATTTTTCACAGTTTTGGTCGATGGCAGCATTCATGAAAAAGCCTAATAGCATAGGTGCAGGACCATTAATTGTCATACTTACCGATGTCATAGTGTGCGACAAATCAAAACCAGAATATAATTTTTTTAGATCATCTAAACAACAAATAGAAACACCTGAATTTCCAATTTTACCATAAATATCGGGACGAATATTAGGGTCATTTCCATAAAGTGTAACTGAATCGAAAGCCGTTGAGAGTCGTTTGGCAGGCATACCTTTGCTTACATAATGAAAACGCTTGTTGGTTCTTTCTGGTCCACCTTCTCCAGCAAACATTCTGGTTGGGTCTTCTCCTTCACGTTTAAACGGAAATAATCCCGAAGTGTAAGGAAACTCTCCCGGAACATTTTCTTGCAAACTCCAACGCAACACATCTCCCCAACCTTTATATTTTGGTAGTACTACTTTTGGTATTTGTAAGTGAGATAAGCTTTCTGTGTGGGTTAAGATGGATAATTCTTTATCTCTAACTTTAAATTTATAAAAAGGAGCTTTATATTTAGCCCCTTTATCATTCCATTCTTCAATAAGTATCCAGTTCTTAGGATCAAAATTGAGTTTTAACTTATCATATTCTGCTTGTAAAACCTTTGTAATGCTTTCGTCTTTAGTTTTAAGAATGGCTATGGTATTGTGGATGGCGTACAATTTATCAGCAATTTCAACTTGTTCGTTTACCCATTTATCGTAAGCCCTGTTGTTTTCAGCAATTTCGGATAAATAGCGATTTCTACTTGGTGGAATAACAAATATTTTTTCCGACATTTCGTTAGAAACCTCAAAAGTTGAATGTAAATCAGCATCCGTTTTTGTGCTTATTTTATTAATAATAACCTTATAAATTGTATTCATTCCTGGGTCGTTGAACTGCGAAGCTATGGTTCCATAAACAGGAATTTGATCATCATCAACATCAAACAGGTTATGATTTCTTCGATATTGTTTTTTTACATCTCTCAATGCATCTAACGCACCACGTTTATCAAATTTATTAAGGGCAACCACATCAGCAAAATCGAGCATATCAATTTTTTCTAATTGCGTGGCAGCACCAAATTCAGGGGTCATCACGTATAGTGAAACGTCCGAATAATCCATAATTTCAGTGTCCGACTGACCAATACCTGATGTTTCTAAAATAATTAAATCGTATTGAGCAGCTTTCAGCACTTGAACAGCTTCAGCAACATATTTACTCAATGCCAAATTGCTCTGACGAGTAGCTAATGAACGCATATAAACCCTTTCGTTTTTTATGGAATTCATTCTAATTCTATCGCCAAGTAATGCTCCGCCTGTTTTTCTTTTAGAAGGATCTACAGAAACAATAGCAATGGTTTTGTCTTTAAAATCAATTAAAAAGCGTCTTACCAATTCATCAACCAAAGATGATTTTCCTGCTCCACCTGTTCCTGTAATTCCTAAAACTGGTGAAGCCCCCCTGCCCCCCGAAGGGGGGTAATTTATAGAGCTGAAGATAGACTCGAATTCTTCATGTCTGTTTTCAGCTAATGAGATAAGCCTAGCTATCGTTGGAACATCTTTCTTAACTAAGGCATCTGCTAAATTTCCTGTTTTTGGTAAATCCGGTGTGGGGCTATCACACTTTTGTATCATATCATTAATCATTCCTTGTAAGCCCATTTCTCTACCATCGTCAGGATGATAAATTCGGCAAATTCCGTAGGCTTCTAATGCTGCAATTTCGGAAGGAAGAATAGTTCCACCACCACCTCCAAATATTTTAATGTGTTCGCAACCTTTTTCTTTCAATAAATCATACATGTATTTAAAATACTCCACATGTCCGCCTTGGTAAGAAGTCATAGCAATAGCATTCGCATCTTCTTCTATGGCACAATTTACCACTTCATCCACACTTCTATCGTGACCTAAATGAATAACTTCAACACCAGTTGCCTGAATAATTCTACGCATGATGTTGATAGCGGCATCATGTCCGTCAAATAAACTAGCAGCAGTAACAATTCTAATTTTGTTTTTAGGGGTGTATTTTTCTATTATTTCCATAATTTATTGCTTTACGAACTAAGTGTTGCGAAATTAGTAAAAAAGTGGAATTAAGTGAGGTATTACAATAACATTATAACTGAATTTTCTTTTGTTTGTGAAGACACAAACAAAGGCAAAAATTTTGAAACTAAAGGAATTTAAAGTAATCTCTGTTTTAAGTATAAAAAAAGAGACTGAATTTACATTCAATCTCTTTTTGTTACTATTCGGGTACTAATAAAAAACTACAAAACCTTGCCTAAAATATGTAACAAGGGGTCATGACCCCTTGCTTCATGAAACTTCATGTTTTTGTGGCTGAAATAATCAAACAATCCGAACATTAACCTCTTTTTTAAATTAACTATTCTTGCAAACTCATTAATCTTCGTAGTCTAATCCAAGGTGCGTAATTAACTCTTCTCCTTTCAAGTGTCGAAGTGTGTTTAGCATTTTCATTTCTTGTTTAAAAATATCATGAATAGGATTTAAACCCACTTTTGTTTGAGGTGATTTAAAGAAGAAAGAAAGCCATTCTTGAATACCCGACATGTTTGATCTTGAAGCTAAATCTAAGAAAATTGCTAAATCCAAAACAAGCGGTGCAGCCAAAATAGAATCTCTACATAAGAAATCTATTTTAATTTGCATTTTGTAGCCTAACCAACCAAAAATATCAATATTATCCCAACCTTCTTTGTTATCTCCATGAGGAGGATAGTAGTTGATACGTACTTTATGGTATAAATCTTTGTATAAATCAGGATGTTTTTCGGGTTCTAAAATACTTTCTATAACACCTAACTTAGATACTTCTTTACTTTTGAAACTATTTGGATCATCTAAAACTTCTCCATCTCTATTACCTAAAATATTTGTTGAGAACCAACCAGCAATTCCTAAAGAACGTACTTTTAACCCTGGAGCAACAATAGTTTTCATTAGCGTTTGTCCTGTTTTAAAATCTTTACCGCAAATAGGCACATTGTTTTCTTTAGCTAACTGAATCATTGCAGGAACATCGGCAGACAAATTGGGGGCTCCATTAGCATAAGGCACACCTTCTTTTATTGCTGCATAAGCATAAATCATGCTTGGTGGAATATCATCATGATTGTTTCTTAATCCTTCTTCTAAACTTGCTATGGTTTGATGTACTTCACTTTCTTGAATATAGATTTCGGTTGAACCTGTCCAAACCATAACCAATCTATCGCAATTATTTTTTGCTTTAAAGTCTCTAATATCTTGACGAACTTGTTCTGCCAAATCCATTTTGTTAGCACCAGTTTTAACATTTGGTCCGTCAATTTTTGTAATGTATTTTTTGTTAAAAACAGCTTTCATTGGCTTAATTGCTTCCAATTCTGGCTTTAATTGTTCTAACAAGTAACGATCTAAAACACCAGCGTTAGTGGCCGATTGGAACATATTGTCTTCAAAAATATCCCACCCACCAAAAACAATATCTTTAATATTTGTTAATGGGACGAAATCCTTAATGAGTGGTGTTCGGTTTTCTGTTCGTTTTCCCAATCGAATTGTTCCCATTTGAGTTGTAGAACCTATTGGTTTAGAAATTCCTTTGTTTACAGCGTAAACCCCTGCAATTACAGTTGTTGCTACAGCTCCCATTCCTGGTAATAGCACACCTAATTTGCCAGTTGGTTGTTTAATGTTTGTTGCCATTTTTGTTTTTTTTTGTTAGATTTTTTTAGAATAGTTTTCTATCCAGTTATTGATTATTTTATTTTTATTGATGATTTTTTCATACAAAGTGATTCCTATAAATGCACATAATGCTCCAGCTAATAAGTCAATTACATAATGATGACCTGAATAAACAGCAGAAAACCATATACCCATTAAAAAGAGGGCAAATATAAGAATTCCTATTCGTAATTTTTGTCTTATTCCATACATTAAAACAATAATTGGATAGGCAGCATGTAAAGAGGGCATTGCCGCAAACACATTGGCATTTTTTTCATACAAAGAACGAAATAAATTGATGTTGAAATAGTCATCAAATCTGGTTAATCCCGCAGCACTTCCAGGTGTGTTATAGATTATTTCTGTACCATATTTTTCTAGATACCATGGTGGAGCTGCTGGGTATATGTAATAAAAAACAAAACCAATAAGGTTTACAATTAAAAATGCTCCAAAAAAATGAATGAGTAAAGTTTTATTTTTAAAAAATAAGTACAATGCAAATAACAACGGAATTGGCACCCAATTAATGTAAAAAAATCCACTTAACACATCTAAAAAAGAAGAGCTGTTAGTAGCAAAATATTCGTTGGGAGATAAAATTCCCTGAGTTGAAGTTATTCCAAAAAGCGTTTTTTCGATGTTGTAGGGTTCTAAAATACGCACCGTATTGAATAGATAATTAGGAAAAACCCGCATAGAATCATAAATTATCCAATAAATAATAAACAACATAAAACCTAACACCATTTTCTTTGAGAATGGATGAGCAATATATCCTGCAATTATGATAAATATTAAGAATAAATGATCTGGACGTAATCCTACAAAGAAAAATACCCAACAGAAATAAAGCAGGGCGGTAGAAAATAAAATAAGATGTTTTTTCTTTACCAAGGTGTTAGAAAGTATCTGAATAAAATTAAATTTATTCCTTATTATTGAATTTTTGATAGACTGGTTGATGTGTTTTAATTTCTTTTCCAAAAACTTCTACTGAAAATATTTTAGGGAGAATATTAACATGTTCGGCAGTTACAAAAACTCTTTCTATTTGAGCCGATTTTTTATCTATCATTGTTGCTACTTGTGGTTTTCCTTTCTTATCAAGCGTTATAATAAATGACATATCTTTTAATGAAACAAGCGTAAATTTATAAGTGTTAGCTCTATCTTTAATGGGTTTGGAATTAATTCCATAGCCAAAAGTTCGTTCAATAACTTTTAACTCCCTTTTTTGTCCTTGTTCTTGGTATCGTCTCCAAAAAACAATAACGGGTTCTTTAGCATCAAGTTTTCCATCAGCATCAATATTTGCTGCATAAACTACGGTGTTGGTATTGTAACTTTTTTGTATATAAAAAAGCATATTTTCATCAGATGGCACAGGGTATTTATCAAATACTTTTATTCTTGAAGCATAATCATCATCTATTAAAGATAGACTGAATATCGCAGTTGAAATGAATAATAGTAGTATTATATTTTTCATTTTGGTAATCTTACTTTTCTTTTTTTTCTAATTCAACCTTGCAATGATTGAGCCGCTGAATGGCTGTTATGTTAGAAAGAACAGCTACAACAGTAACAGGAAGTGTAAAGATAGTAATTGTTTCAAAAACAATTAATGGTGAAGTTGCTAATCGAATTGGACCAACACTTCCGAAAAAATAATAGAAAATTCCACAAAACATAGCCGCAGCACCAATAGTTACCACTCTAGCGGGTCGTTGCATCATTCCTACACTACAATTAATACCCAATCCTTCTGCTCTTGCTCTAGTGTAACTTACCATCATAGAACCAATAAGTGCAATAAAAGCAAACAGAGAGCTTAAAAAGAAACTTTGAGCAACCAAATAATAGCAAATACCTAGAAACATAAGCATTTCGCTGTATCTATCCAATACAGAATCATATAAAGCACCGAAAGTACTCGACATATTTCCTATTCTCGCCAATCTTCCATCAATCATATCGAATAAACCAGCAATTAATATTGTGAAACCTCCCCACCCAACATAGGTCATATCGTTTCTTTCGCCAAACTTTGCTCCTATTATAAAAATAACACACGCAACAATGTTTAACAATAAACCAACCGTTGTTATCATATTTGGAGTTACCCCTATTTTAACAAATAAACCAATTAACGGATTGATAATCTTGTAAATAATTTGTTGGGCTTTGATTTCTTCTGACATAATCGTGAGAATTTTTTAACATCTAAAATTCAATTGCAAAGTTAACTTATTTTTAGTTGTATTTTACATTTAGAATTAAACTTTTAAAATGACAACTTATAAGTGAACTATTGCTTTAAAAATTGCTAAACTTTATTTCTTTTAATTGGAACTACAGGATTAAGAGTGAAGTTCTTTTATAAAAACAAATATACTATTAAACACAAATTGACATAAAAAATCACTACATACAGACCCTAAAGCCAAATGAATTGATTACGATTTATTACCCCGACCTTAAGGTCGGGGCTAACAAAAGGGCTTTAGCCACATTATATTATTGCCTTTGTTTGTGTCATCACAAACAAAAAAATCGTTTGTGATGACACAAACGATGGCACAGAATATTCACTCTAAATCCTGTAATACTTTTTAATTGTATGCCAGAAAGAGATTATAAAGTAAGAAATCGGCAAGGATTAGATTTTAAATAGTGTCTGTAAAGTTTTCAAAACAACTTTGAATAAATCGGACATTACAGACAGCCTCTAAATAACTATGTTACTCGCCTGGTTCATGCTTTGAAAAACAAGGAAACAAAAATCCCCAGCCGAAAAAACAAGAAACTCGACTGAGGATTAAATCAATAGCTAAAGCGTATGATTTTTTTGAAAAATGAAAAAATTATTAACAACAATCACTTAAATCCATGATAATTGTATGAGGTAAAATTACAGTACCGTAAGTGTTAAAATTTGTCCGAATGAAGACATCCAATAATTTCTTCTATTGATTAACTACTATTTTATTGGATAGAATGGTGTTGTTTAGGTTGATCTGATAGATATAAATACCTTTAGCTAATTGATTAAGATTAACTATTGAGTTAAAAGTGGTTGTTTCATATATAATTCTTCCTGTAACATCAATTATTTTTAATTTTATTTCTTTTAATCCTGTAGCTTTGATGTGCAATTGTTTGTTATAATAATAAACAATAGGTTCAATGGTATTTTTCTTTGCTATTGCAATCACATCAAAATACTCAAATTGCCCATCAAAATCGGTTTGTTTGAGGCGGTAATATACCCACCCCAATCCGTCAACTGACGGAAGGGAGTTATCTATAAAAGAATAATGTTCTAATGTGTTTGAATTTCCTGCACCTTTAATTGTTGCGATAGGCTCAAAATTAAGGGCATCTTCACTTCGCTCTAAGGTAAAAAAGTTGTTGTTAATTTCAGAAGAGGTTATCCATTCCAATAAGTTAGATGTTGGTGTAAGTTCTTTTCCAGTAAAAGAAATTAATTCAATTGGTGTAGGAATGGGAGTACTCAGCGTAATGTCATCAACAGCAAATGATGGGTCTCCAGCTGAACCACCTATTGGAGGGCTTTGATTTTGCCAAACAAAAGCCAATTTAAAATTTGCAATATTTTCAGTAGCAGCAGGTAAAGACCAAGTAACATTTGTCCATCTGCCTTGTCCATTTCCACAAATTTGAGATTTTAAAAGGTTTAAATTGGTTCCTACTGGTAATGCTGGATTAGAAGTAGTAAAAGTTGCTGTTGGTGTTATCCAACTAGTGCATTAACTTGCAAGTTTCTGTCGGTATTTAACAGTGTTAAAAGCCCAATTAATAGGCTTGCTTAAGATATTGTTGTAGTAACAGATAAAATCAGCTATTTGTTTTTCCAAACT
>JAHYJH010000108.1 GCA_019429185.1 Vicingaceae bacterium | reverse complement strand
ATAATGAGCAGCTTTTTTCATATTTTTGAATTTTAAATTATTTGGCTAATATAGTCAAAAATTTAAAATCTCATAAAATCTATGAATGTGAGTATTTAACTAACTACCATCATCTAAGGAGTTCCGATTTTTAATAGCATTAAAATCATAACGACCTATAAATCAGTATGTTTTTTTATTAAACCAAAAGTGTGCGTTTGCCCTGTTTGAACAATGAACATACAAATCTATTCTATGTTTAATTTTATTAGTTTTGTATCCCATTTAAAATTCCTATTACGTTGAATCAAAAAGACAAAATAAAAATTAGTATCGCTCTTATATTGGTTTCAATTAACCTTATAACCTATTTTTTGATAGGAAAAGAAGGTTATACACTAAAAATAATTAGTGCAACAAGTTTAGGTATATGGCTACTAACAATGTACATCACCAATAAAAAATCATAAAATTATGTTTGATAAATTCTTAGGAAAAAACCTCATGGGAAAAATGGGGGAAATGCAAAAACAAATGGAAGAAATGAAGCAAAAACTTGAAAATATTTCTGTAATTGGTGAAGCCGAAAATGGTAAGGTAAGAGTGGTTGCTAACGGAAACAGAATGATTAACAATATTATTATTGACGAAGAATACAAAAATACTGTTTCAGCAGATGGCTTACAAGAAACCATTGCTGTAGCTGCTAACAGAGCGTTGGAACAAGCCGAAAGAATTGAAAAATCGGAAATGAGCCATGCTGCTATGGGCATTTTACCCGGATTAAGATAATGGATTTTTTAATTATCGGTGGAGTTGCTTTTTTAACCTCTATTCTAACTTTCTTTTCGGGTTTTGGAGTGGGAACCATTCTTACTCCTGCTTTTGTACTGTTTTTCCCCATAGATATTGCTGTTGCTATGACTGCTATTGTTCATTTTCTGAACAACCTTTTTAAAATGGGATTGACTTTTAAAGACATTAACAAAAGTGTACTGATAAAATTTGGTGTTACTGCCATTCCACTAGCATTTTTAGGAGCTTGGTTGTTAATGAATTTCTCTAATAATAACCGAATACTGTACGAATTTGTTATAGCTGATAAACCACTCTCTATTAAGTTAGTAGAACTAATTATTGGCATCATGATGTTGGTTTTTGCCATTTTTGAATTGTTGCCAACCACCAATAAAACAGTATTAAAAAACAATATGCTTTATTTGGGCGGTGCTATAAGTGGTTTTTTTGGTGGCTTATCTGGACATCAAGGAGCGTTGAGGACTATTTTCTTACTCCGAAGTGGATTGACCAAAGAAAGTTTTATAGCTACAGGTATTGCTATTGCTTGTGTTGTGGATGTTAGCCGAATAAGCATTTATTTCGCTAAGTTAGAAAGCATTTCCTTAACAGACAACTTATGGATAATAACTTCTACTACACTTTGTGCTTTTGCGGGAGCTTTTATTGGTAAAAAATTACTCAAAAAAGTTACCATTACTTTTATTCAGTATGTAGTGGCTGGATTGATTATCATTATTTCTGTATTGTTAATTTTCGGAATAATATAATTTTGGTTTATAATTTTTAGAGAGAACTACTTTAAGAAAGTGAGTTATAAAAGCATCAAAAGTATTATTTTTGCCATTGCTTAATATTAATTTCATGGAAGATTTTTTAGACATACTAAAATACATTTTACCTTCAATAGTGGTACTTGCTACAAGTCTGCTGGTAATTAAAAAATTTATGGATGCTGAGCAACGCAAACATATTTATGAAATTAGAAAGGAAAATCAAAAAATAACAACTCCGCTTCGTTTGCAAGCATTTGAACGTATTATTCTATATTTAGAACGAATTTCTCCTGAAAATTTAATTTTAAGAGTACATAAACCTGGTATGAGTGCCAAAATGCTTCAATCTAACCTTATCACTATCATTAAGAGTGAATTTGAACACAACTTAACACAGCAAGTTTATATCTCATCTTCTTCATGGGATGTTGTTAAAAAAGTGAAAGATGATATTATCAGAGCGATTAACATTGCTGCAGATAATTTACCTCCCGATGCAAAAGCAGCTGATTTAGGTCAGAAAATATTTGAAGTAATGTCAAAATTAGAAAAATCGCCAACACAAGTAGCTATTGGAATTCTAAAAAATGAGCTTAGACAGCTTTTTTAAAATAATGGATAAACAAACCCAAAAACGGTAACAAATTCAGTAAAAAAGAAGTGTTGTTCTGCTCTGTCTTTAGGGTCGGATGATGTTCTAATATCGGGCATATCAATAAAACCACCTTTATATTCAGCTCTAAGGAAAAAGTACTTATAAAACGTAAAATTAAGTCCTATTTTTCCAGCGAACCCATAACCTGCAAAATGAAATTCATCATATCTTGTTGTATTCCAAAGTGTAACATTTGATTTTGGCATTAATGCTCCTGCTCCAAAACCTAATAATGTATTGATTTGAACTTTGTTTGGGTTTAGCTGCCATTTCAACAAATCCATTAAATCATCATTTCGGGTAATTTCCATATTTATGTAATTCAACCCATCGGTATGTTCAAATCGTAAAAACTTTTTTTCAATATGAAAATCATCATTGGTATAATCCTGATTATACGCACTTCCATCATGAATAAATCCATTAATTTTAACATCTTGAATGCTAGTCATAACATATTTCATGTGATCAACACCTATTGAAATATCATATTTATCGGAAATGAAGTATCCAATTCTAAAATTTGTTTGTGGAATAGTAATTCGAGTTGGTTTAAAATAAGTTTCATAACGCACCTTCGATTGTCTGTCAGTTGCACTAACATTAAAGAGCGTAAAATCGTAATTTTCTCCCGTAAAACGAATGTCTGAATCGGAATACCAGCCTCTGTTCCAACCCCAAAATGCATATAATTTTCCTTTGTTGTCCCGATGGCTATCGGGATTTTTTTCTTTGATTTTTACATCTTCTTGAGCAGTAGCAGAAAAAGAAATGGATAACACCATTATTAGGATTGAAAATTTAAGATTTAATAGCATCATTTTTTTAAAAAATTTGAGCAAAGTTATGCTATTAAACAATCAAAAAACTGTCAAAAGTCATACTTTAATATTATTTAGTAGCTTTTTAGTGGCACTATAAGGTGAAAGTTGATTTAAAAGAACTTGTTCTTTTAATTTTTCAAGCTCTTGTTGAATTTTTTTATTTTCCATAAGCATAGAAACAAAAGCATGATGAACAGATTTTTCAAACCATTTTTCGAGTTGTTCCTTTCGTTGAATTTCAAAGAAACCATTACTGATTACTAAATGATGATACGTATCAATAATTTGCCAAATTTCAGCTATGTTTTGGTTATAAAGAGCCGAGCAAGTAGTAACTTTTGGCATCCAACAATTTTTGTTTGGTGGGAAAAGATGCAACGCATTTTGATAAGTGCGTTTGGCTAAATTTGCTTGATCAATGTTATTTTCTTCTGCTTTGTTAATAACAATGGCATCAGCCATTTCCATAATCCCTCTTTTTATTCCTTGCAACTCATCTCCAGCACCAGTCAACATGAGTAATAAGAAAAAATCGACCATAGCATTCACTTCCGTTTCTGATTGCCCAACACCAACGGTTTCTATTAAAATAATATCGAAACCTGCTGCTTCGCACAAAATAATAGATTCTCGAGTTGCTCTTGCAACACCACCCAGTGTGCCTGCTGAAGGCGAAGGACGAATAAATGCATCTTTCTGAATCGATAATAAATTCATTCGGGTTTTATCGCCCAAAATACTTCCACCAGTTTTTCCACTTGAAGGATCTATTGCCAATACCGCTATTTTTTTTCCTTTTTCAGTAATTAAATAATTTCCTAATGCTTCAATAAAAGTGCTTTTACCTACTCCTGGCACCCCTGTTATCCCAATTCGTAATGAATTTCCTGAAAAAGGTAAACAATTATCAACAATTTCACTTGCCAATTGTTGATGTGTAGGATTGTTACTTTCCACTAAGGTTATTGCTTTGCTCAGCATAATTCTATCTCCACGTTGAATAGCCGCAACATATTCAGTTGCAGAAAGTAATTTTTGGCGAGACCATTTTATATTGTTAATATTTTTTTTCATAATAATGAAAGATAAAAGTAACAAAATTAAAATACTTACGTTATTGTATTCATAGTACAAATAAAAAGATTCATCGGTTTTAATAGTTGATTAATCTAATTTTTGTGTTTTATTGTTGAATTGACTACCTATCGCTTCACTTAAAACCAAATGTTATGGACTCAAATTTCATAATTTTCTTGATTACAGCAGCATTTTTAGCAGCTGTTTTTGGTGTTCTTTATATTATGAGTAAAGGTTATACTCCTAAAAAAAAAAGGATGCAAAGGCTAAAAGAGTTAGAGAAAATGAAAGCAGTGAGCAATAAATCAAATGCTTAAAAATCATTTTTATAATTCTTTCGCACAACGAACCTCCTAATAACTTAGGTTGTTGGTTTCTCAAATTAACTAATTGGTAATTTGAATTGCATTTCCTATTTTAATTTTGAGTAACTTTGATTTACTTTACAAAGTAAATTATTTACTTATTTTGAATGATTCTTATCTAACTATAGCTTCTTCTTCAGAAAGTATTTACAAAGAAAAAGGCAGCAAATTTTTAGCTTTTGCCTTTTCAATTTGTAGTGAAGAAGAATTTAAAAATCAGCTTTTAGTTCTTAAAAAAAACCATCATAATGCTCGTCATTTTTGCTATGCTTATAAACTTGGTTTAACTGATGATAATTATCGTTATAATGATGATGGTGAGCCAACTAATTCTGCAGGAATACCAATTTATGGTCAAATTTTATCAAAACAGATAACCAATGTTGGAATAATTATAGTTCGATATTTTGGAGGGACTAAATTGGGTGTTGGAGGATTGGTTAGTGCATACAAAACTGCTGCAAAAGACGTTTTAGAAAATGCCACTATCATTGAAAAAACGGTGCAAAATTTTTATGAGTTATATTTTGATTATGGAATTATGGCAGAAGTAATGCAGGTTATAAAACAAAATCAGCTTCATATTGAGCAACAAGTTTTTGAAACAACTTGTTTTATAGCAATTTCAATACGACAAAAAGAAGCTCTTCATTTAGAAGCTCTTCTTGAAAAAATTGATAAACTAACTTTTAAAAAAGTTGAAAATAAGTTGTGATTTTAATCATCCAAATTAAAAGTAAACTTTTTTAATGCAAAAACTACCTATATGGTTTTGCAATTTTTACCCAACCCTAACAATTTATACCTATATGACTGAAAATTAACATTTAAAACACATTATATTCATTTTTTTGTTTTACATTTGTTCTATAACTTTAAATTTTTTAATTATGAAACCGCAAACAGCAAACAGCAAACTGTTAATTTTATTGCTTCTTTTTACGCTAATTAATGTAAAAATGAACGCACAATATCAATACCTTAATAGTACTAATTCGCAACTCCGGCATATCTTTAGTCAAATAACTTACCCTAATCCTTCCATTGAATTTTTGAACGAACGCTCAGCAAAATTAGCTGATAGCACTTTATATCAAATTAATAACCCCGACACCATACACCAAATGCAATGGTACCAAGTGTATAAAGAAATGTATTACGCTGCACACGATACACTTACTCAAGTTCCTTTTAATGATTTGATGGTCGATGCCAACAACTACGGACCAGATACTATCCCTATAGGAATTATGGACTGGCAATTTTATAGAACTAAATATGATGCCATCCACACACCCAACTATTTTGTTTTCGACACCGTAAACAATTATTTTTTCGACCACCCAACACCATTAGCTTCTCCTTTTACTGTTGATAATCTTTTTATGTCCGCTCCGCTTATTTTTGAGGCAACTTTTTTAGAGGTAACCTTTGCAATTAATCCCGATTTTATTTTTGTGGATGGCATGACTACTTATGATTTTATAACACCCAATGAATTACAAATTGATTTTGGCGATGGAAATGGTTTTGTAACCATCAACCCAACTACATTAAACTACATCACCGTTCAATATCCTACCAATGGAGAAAAAGTTATTCAAACAAGACTGCTAAATAAGAGAGGATTCGTAGAAAAAAGCTCTACTTCTCGTTTGTTCATTAATAAAAATAGTTTGCCTCAATTTCCTAATTCTACGTTAACAAACATACCGGGCATGACCGTGGGTGTTTATAGTTCTTGCCAAGATGCTCGTTACAGTAAAAAAATAATTTTAGTTGAAGGTTTTGACCCTATGGATGAAATCCCTTCGCAACGAAAAGGAATTACTGAAATATATCACGATCATATTAATATGGAAGAATTACAATATTTAAGAAACTTTGGTTATGACTATTATGTGGTAGATTGGAAAGATTCCAAAACAGATATGCGTTTTAATGCACTAAATTTAATGTGTTTAATTGAATATTTAAAATCAACATCAGAAAACGACCAGGAGTTTGTTATTATAGGAGTTAGCATGGGAGGTGTTATTGCTCGGTTCACACTCAACTACATGGAATCGCTTAATTACCAAATTTTAGACCTCAATCCTTTTTTGGTTGAAGCTGCCGACCCTTACAATCAAATTTATTTAGCACAGCACCCTTTATGGTTGCCCACTTGTTTAAGCCTTATTGACGATCAGTTGTTAAACAAAAAACACAACACCCGATTATTAATTACGGTAGATTCTCCGCATCAAGGGGCCAACATTCCGCTAGCTTATCAAAATATTTATCGCTTTTTTGAAACTTCTATTGGGCAAATTATGCCTGGCACAGCTATGCTTACGGCTTCTATTCCTCAATTTTCTATTTTGCAACTGCTCAACAAAAAAGCTCCCCGACAATTACTTAAATGGTATGCTCCTCCAGGGTCTTCAATACCAGCTGTGTTGCCTTATGCACCTGCACCAAGCCATGTTAGTTTTTTTACACAGCTGAAAACCTACCCTAATAATGGTACGCCTACCTATGCCAAAATGCTTGCCCTTTCTGATGGTGCGTTAGATGGTTCTCGGCAACAAGACCCCAACACCAATTTACCTAGAAACAACAACGATGCTATTGTTGATTTTGATTTAAACACATCTGTAAAAATTTTATGGATTCCGTTTGATTTTATTAACGCTCGAGTTGATGCCCGCACCAATCCTAACGGCTATGGGTTGTTGTGTGGTGGTGCTTTTGGACACAATGTGTTTACACTGAAAGTAAAGTTTTTTAAAATTAAAATAACTACCACTTTTATTCCTACAGTTCCTTTGTTTGCTTCTTATGCCACCAATACTCAACCCACTTGTGTTACTGCTGGTGGAAATATCAATATATTTGATATTAATAATTCCTCTTATAATGGTAACTGGAATCTTTGGGGTGGTTTTTTAGGGTTTCGTGTAGATATGAGCTTGGAATCTAATGGCACGGGGTTTTGCTTTGTACCAACAGAATCTGCCTTAGATTATAATGGAAACGACCCCTACAACAACGATATTTTAAATGAAGACATTAATGCTAAACTTGCCAATACGCCTTTTGATGTGATGGCAGGACAAGTAGTGTTAGGAATCAATCCATTAACTGGTTATCCTTCATGGAAAAACCACTCCCACACTGCAAACAGAAACGATGAGAGTTTTGTTTTTAATCTTACACAGCAAGATGCCGTAGGACCATCAGGCGTACCTGCTCCCGACCATGATAAAAATGAACAATATGCTTACTATACCTGTGCAGCTGTTGGAAATTATGAAGCCAAACGTACTTTTCTTGCTCAAGAAATTGGCGATGAAGAACTCTATTTAGAAAACTTTGTTACCAACCGTACCACCACTTACCGCACCGAATTTGATATTAAAGTGAACCACCGCAATCCGTATTATGAATATCCGAGTCAACCATTTAATACAAATCAAAATATGTTATTTGGTGTTTATTCCAAAGAAGACGACTTTGATATTGCATCAGGTGGATTTGCTACGTTTTATTACGATAGCAGCTCGCCATCAACACCAAGTCCGGGGTTGGATATTAATTACCTTAATTCTTCGGATTATACCGATAGGGATGAGCCTTATGGAATTTGTTGTACTTCTCCGTTACGAATAGGGCAACCTATTGTTGCAGCCAAAACTGGCAACAGCTCTTGGTTAACTGTTTATCCTAACCCAACCCAAACCAGTGGATGGATAGCTATTGATGCCACCTTTAGTTATGATGACCCTTTTGCTACAATTACCGTAACCGATTTGAGTGGCAAACAACTCTTTACGAAACAATTGAACATTACAGCTAAAAAACTAAGCCAAACAATTTCTGTTGCAGAAATGAAATTGGCTAAGGGCGTTTATCTTATTCAGCTAACCACGAATCATTTCTCTAAAACAAACAAATTAATTATTTACTAAACTTTAAGACTATGAAAAATTTAATATATATATTGTTGGCAATGGTTTTACTAAGCATAACCAGTTGTCATAAAGAAGATAAAGGGGGCATACTTACTGGAACCATATTGGATGATTGCAGCGGCAAACCTTTAGCCAACTTTCACATGGAAGCAAATGTTAATTATTCTTGTTTTAGCACTACCCCTTGTTATGATACTTATTTTTTTGATACCGATGCCAACGGTTATTTTTCTTTAAATATAAAAAAAAGAGGTTCTACAGAATTACGAGCTAAAAATGGAACTTCTATCTTAAAACACATTCCTGGACAATCTAGCAAAGAACTTCATTTGGGTACTTTTATAGCTCGACCTACAACTTCTTTTGTGTATCGTATTAAGGTAAATAATCCTTATAATGTGGGGGATACGTTAGTAACAAATCTACAAGGTGGTGGTGGTGCTCAATTCAAGTTTGCTGCACCATTAACTGATACTTCTTTCACTATTTCAAATTATTCAGGAAAATATGCTAACAGTTATGAAAACATTGGATTTATTCCTGTTGAGATTGGTTATGGTATTTATAAAAATAGCATAAATGTAGGCTCAAACTGGTATGTTAATATCCCAAAAGTAGAGTTTAAAATTCAATCATGCCATAAAGGAAACCAAGAAGTAGTATTAGAAATCAACTAAAAAAGGCTAGTTTTAAGATGAGTTAATGCGTTTGTTTTAAAATAGATAGGTTATTAAACGTAGGCGTTAAAAAGTCAGTTTTTAAAAAAGATGTGTTTGTATAAAATAAAGTGGGGGTGTAGTTTTGTGGAGGAGTTGGTAAATAGGTAATAGGCAATAGACTTTTATTCTGAATATAAAGTGGTTATATTGTTGTGTTGCAACTCCGCACCGCAAAAGAACTTAGCACCACTAAATTGATTATAAACTAAACATTACTACCATGAAAAATTTATTATATATATTGTTGACAATGGTTTTACTAAGCATAACCAGTTGTCATAAAGAAGATAAAGAATTTGTTATTACAGGGCAAATCATAAAAGATTGCTCGGGAGAGCCTTTAGCCAATTTTAACATTGAAGGTTGGTTAGATTGTGACGAACCCTTTTCTAAATGTGTGGAGGTTTTTGCTGCAACTACCGATGCTAATGGTAATTTTTCTATGATAATTACCCGAAAAGGAGGACTAGAAATAAGTACACCAGGAAATGGGTTTCCATTTTTAAGTGATATTCCTGTTATATCCAGTGTTAGTATTGGTTCTTTTATGGCTGAACCCACCACCTCTTTTGTCTATCGCATTAAGGTTAATAATCCTTATAATGTGGGGGATACGTTGTATGCTAACCTAAGAAGCACTTTTACACTCTCACATATTGTTATCCCTGCACCATTACAAGATACTTTGTTTTCTATTAAAACCTTTACAGGAGGAAATACATATCCTGTCTTAGATTTTATTCCAATTAAATTGGATATGGCGTAGCTCGTGATAATCCTAATATTTTAACTAATTGGTACATTGAAGAAGAGTATAGTATTAATTCTAAAATTTGTAATACTAAAAATAATGACACCATAACAATAGTAGTAAATTAGAAATTAATGCTATTACAACAAATACACTCCAAAGAAGATGATTTTGATATTGCATCAGGTGGATTTGCTACATTTTATTACGATAGTAGTTTACCATCAACACACTATGGTATTAAAAGAGAATGGGAGTATAAAAGTACTTATACAAATACTTCCAAAACAAAAAACCCCAGACCAAAGTCTGAGGTTTTTGAAAATAATTAAATTAAAATTATTTTACAGTATCAGCCAAAGCTTTTCCTGCTTTAAATTTAGCAACTTTTTTTGCTGCTATTTTAATTTCTTTACCAGTTTGTGGATTTCTTCCAGTTCTAGCTGCTCTTTTAGAAATTGAAAAAGTTCCAAAACCAATTAGTTGAATGCTATCACCTTTTTTAAGTGATTTTGTTACATTAGCAACAAATGCATTTAAAGCATTTCCTGCATCAACTTTAGTTAATCCTGCATCTTTAGAGATTGCATCAATTAATTCTCCTTTGTTCATAATTTTAAAGTTTTAATTAATAAAAATTGTTATCAATCCAAAAATAGTATAAATCTATTCTTTAACAAAAAAACAAAGCAAATAGTTATTAACAAGCTATTAACATTGCTGCGACTGCGTTTCAGCAACTTCAAAACATATTCCTTCTGAAGCGAGCTCTGTTTTTTCAAAAATTGTTTTTGCTTCATTTAATAATTCGCCTAAATGTTTATATCTATTAGAGAAATGACCTATAATCAGATGGTTAGCTTTTGATTTAAGTGCTATTGTTGCCGCTTCTTTGGCTGTTGAATGTTTTGTTTTTATGGCTCTATCTTTATCAATTTCCAAAAAAGTTGCTTCATGATAAAGCAAACTTACCTTGTCAATTTGTGGAAGAATCGCTTCATTATAAGCCGTATCTGAACAATAAGCATAGGAGTATGAGGGCAAAGAATCGTCAGTTAACAGCTTATTTTTGATAATATCATGCTCAGAACGTATAAAATCGAAGCCTAATTTCAACTTATTTAATGCATGTGTTGGAATGTTGTATTGAGCTATTGCTTGAGGATTTATTCTTCGTGGTTTTGTTTTTTCTTTAAACAAAAAACCAGTACAAGGTAATCGATGCGTTAAAATAAGGGTTTCAACAGTTAGTTTATCTGTCTCATAAATGATAGTTGGAGATTCTGTTGATAATTCAACAAAATTCAACGGATAGCTCGGATAACTTTTAGAATATTTGAAATGAACTTCTATAATTTCTTTGAGATTTGCTGGTCCAAATACAGTTAATTCTTTTTCTCTTCCCAACAAATGCATAGTTTGCAGTAGTCCTATTAATCCCAAATAATGATCGCCATGCAAATGGCTAATAAAAATATGATGAATGCGATTAAAATTTACGTTATGTTTTCTGAGTTGAAGTTGAGTTCCTTCACCACAATCTATTAAATATAATTGCTGATTAATAGTTATTAATTGAGATGTAGGGTTTCTATGAAGTGTTGGCGTTGCTGACGCACTACCTAATATTAACACACTGAAATTTGACATTTAAGATTCTGAATTTTTACCTTGTTGTAGTTTAGAAAACCAATCAATTGCTTCTGGTAATGTTTTAGTAATTTCTATTATGGAGTCTAACTGAGATATGGTAATTAATTTTTGTACTGCCGTTTGTAGTCCACAAATAATAAAAATTCCGTTAGATTCTTGAGCCAGTCTATATCCTATTAAAAGAGAACTTAAACCAGATGAATCACAATAGCGAACGCTTGATAAATCCATTATCACATTTTTTTCTCCATTTTTAAAGACCAAAACCAATTCCGATTTAACATCAGGAGAAACAATGCTATCTAATTTATCTGTACTAAAAGTCAGAAGTGTGAAATTATTTTTCTTTTCTGTTTTAAAACTCATTTGAATAAAAATTGTTTTGTTTACAAATATAATTTTGTTTGGTGGATTATGCAATTATTTATTGTAAAGCCTTAAATCCGCAAGAGTATGTTGAAAAGAAAGTTGAAAAGTCAGTAAAACTAATGCTTTAAAGACTTTTCACTTTCAATTATTTTCACCAATTTAGGTGAAACATTTTGCAGATGAAAATTACAAC